>NZ_NXLK01000005.1:0-167050 GCF_005406235.1 Campylobacter sp. MIT 12-5580 | reverse complement strand
TATTTGTTTAACTAAATGAGTATTCATTTAACTAAGGCTTTATATTTAAATTTTTAGTTAGTAAAAATGTTACTTTGATTTTAAAGTTTTTTAAAGCTTTATTATAAATAAGTTAATTTTTATGTTATAATTTTAAAATAAAAAATCTTAAATTTAAGGAGC
Source organism: Campylobacter sp. MIT 12-5580 (assembly GCF_005406235.1). Lineage (NCBI taxonomy): Bacteria > Pseudomonadati > Campylobacterota > Epsilonproteobacteria > Campylobacterales > Campylobacteraceae > Campylobacter > Campylobacter sp. MIT 12-5580. Next base: position 166,888 of record NZ_NXLK01000005.1, on the reverse strand, counting down.
TTGATCATGAAAAAGCTTTTCTTTTTTTGTTTGGTTTTAGTGTTTGCAAACTTAACTTTTGCAGATGATTTTTTGGCAAGGATAAGTAAGGGAAATTTAAGTGATCATTCAGTTGGAGTGAAAAAACTTAGCCTTGAGGAGATGAAAGAGGTTAAGGGTGGGTATCAAGTTGTGTTTTTGCACAATGGGTCTCAATGGAATCCAGCAGATGAAGTATATGCTATAGCAAAATACACACAAGGGGAATTGCAGTATATGGCAAACTATCTTCAAGGGAATACGAGTGCGCCACAAGGGCTTTGTGGCATAGATCAAACATCTTGCTCAAATCCTAGCAAAAATAGATTTACAGCATTTTTGCAAATAACGCAAAAATCTCTTTCTATGCTTCCTGTTTATACAGTTAAAAGGCAAGTAAAAGTTTCGAATATGGGAAAACCTTGTGTTGTTTTTACTTATGGTGTTGGTGCATATGATACTCAAGGCAAGCAAATGTATAAATTTAACTCCAGCCTTATGTTGAATAATAATATGATTATTAAAGAGATGGCAAATAAATACAAAGAGCAAATGGAATCTGCTCTTGGAGGATGGTATGCAAGATGATAACTTTAAGTTCTTTTAACAGATATTTTGGAAGCAATCCGCTAGAAACGCTTACTCATATTAAAAATGACAGCATTCAAAATGGAAATCCTGAACTTACAAAGGAGGAAAGAGAAAAGCTAGGCAATAGTTTTATAAATATATATAAGGATTATAGCGAATTAAGCGATAAAGTAGGATTGCTTGAAGGCTCGATAGAGGATAAACTTAGAAAAAATGAATTATCAGAAGCAGAAACTAACGAACTCTTTGAATGGATAAGTGAAAATACTACATCACCGCATTGGATGAATGTTAATGGGGTAAGTTATGATGAAGCTTATATTGAAGTCTTTCACACAAGTAAAAGCATAGATGAATTTAAAACGAAATATCTTGAGCTTCAAAAAAATTACTCTGTTGATTTTAGCAATAAACTCAATACATCGCAAGGAAATTTAGAAAAAGAAAAGCCGCTTGAAACACAAGAAAGCGATGAAAAAAATCAAAAAAACTTCACTCCTATAGAAGGCAAAAGCTTTAATACTGAAACCTATAAGGGTATAGACACAAACACACTCTTACAAAAACTCTTAGAGGATAAATTTGATGAAAAAGATTTTCTTAAAATGCTTTTTGGGATAAAAGATGAGAATGTAAATTTAAAAAGTCTTGATTTAAATTCAAATGATTTAGTAAGTATGCTTTCAAAGATAAACTTAAATACTTTTAATGTTTTAAATAAAAGCTTGGATGTGAAGGTATAAATTTAAAAGTATTTGTTTAACTAAATGAGTATTCATTTAACTAAGGCTTTTTATTTGGTTTTAGTGTTTGCAAACTTAACTTTTGCAGATGATTTTTTAGCAAGGATAAGTAAGGGAAATTTAAGTGATTATTCAGTTGGAGTGAAAAAACTTAGCCTTGAGGAGATGAAAGAGGTTAAGGGTGGTGCGTTTCAATCTGTAGGAAATTGTTTTACTAGTTCTAATTTTTGCCTTAGTTTTGCTGTAAGTCAAGCAATTACAGGAACTCACTACAAGGACTTCAAAGCCGTGATTACAAATGAAGAGCCATATTATACAAACAAACATATTGGTTTTATAGTGCAAAACAATTGGACAATTTCAAGACAAGGAAAACGCTATAATTATTTTACCTATGCAGCCGTAGTTCTTGATAGATCTACTGGTAGAATGTGGAAGGAATCAAACTCTGTTTTAAACAATAATGGTATTGTCAGAGAATTAAGCTATAGATATAAAAATACTTTTGATAATCAGCTTGGTGGCTTACGAATTAAATAATGCTTTTTCAATTTGCTGGAGTTTATGACTTCAGCAAAATTGTATTTTGTCGATATATATTATATCTTAAATCAACCCTAAAGGGCAAACTCAAATGCAAACAAACTCTATAAATTCATACTTAAGCTCTGCAAGCTTAAATCATATAAATACCTTAAATTCTCAACAAGAAAAAGCCAAAAATTCAAATGAAACATTAGCTAAGACAAATAATGCTACTCAAGCTATAAATTTAAACATAACACAAACTAATGCTTTAAATTCAAGCATTTCAAATTTAGTCCAAGATAAAAACAAGGCAGTCTCTCAAGTCTTAGGTTATGGTGTGGATAAGGAAGGCTTTTTTACTAGTGATTTTAATGAAAAATTAAATTTACCCAAAGAATATAAAATTTACTCCAAGGATATGCAAGAGCTATTAAATCAACTCTTGCAAAACAAACATTTTTCCAATATAGATTTTGATAAAACCTTGCAAAATGTAAGTAAAATTTTTAACCAGATTATGTCGTATTCAAGCGAAGATTCACTTAGCAAGGAACAAATTCAAAGCCTACCTTTGGGTTTTAAATATGATAGAAAAAATCTCAATGTGCTTGAAATTTATAATGATATAAATCAACTAAACAAAGCAGTAAGCAAAGATGAAACTTCTACCTTTTTTAGTAAAAATACTCAAAATTCTTTTAGTTTTTCTTCATATTCTTCCCAAAAATATGAAAATTACACCAGCATTCAAAAAAATGCAAATTCTTATATAAAAGAAAATGGCAGTATAAGTAAAGGAGGAATTTTTGTAGCTTTTGCAAAAAATCAACTCAATCAAAACGAAAATGGTTTTCTAATCAGTGGGCAAACAACCATAAGTGGCAAACTAATGGGTTTTGATACCACGATAAGCAAAGAAGACATTAAGAGCTTAAACGACTTTATAGAAAGCAATTCTTTTTTAGGAGATAGCAACTCAGTTAAAACTCTTGAAGAAGGCATTGCCTATATGTCTAAAATACTTGATTTGTTTAGTTCTGATTTGAGCATTGACGAGTTTAAAACACAATGGCAAAAACTTCAAAACAAAGAAGCAAGCCAAACACAAAATGAGTTAAAATCAATAGAAACTATCATAGAAAATGAGAAAGAAAATATCAAAGGTAAGCAAAACACCAAAGCAAACAAAACAACCTTTACTCCAATACAAGCAGAAAGTAAAAATGAAACTTATAAGGCTATAGATACAAATGAACTTCTTAAAAAACTTTTAGAAGAAAGTTTTGATGAAAAAGATTTTCTTAAAATGCTTTTTGGGATAAAAGATGAGAATGTAAATTTAAAAAGTCTTGATTTAAATTCAAATGAGTTTTTAAATTCAAATGATTTAGTAAGTATGCTTTCAAAGATAAACTTAAATACTTTTAATGTTTTAAATAAAAGTGTGGATGTGAAGGTATAAATTTAAAAATATTTGTTTAACTAAATGAGTATTCATTTAACTAAGGCTTTATATTTAAATTTTTAGTTAGTAAAAATGTTACTTTAATTTTAAAGTTTTTTAAAGCTTTATCATAAATAAGTTAATTTTTATGTTATAATTTTAAAATAAAAAATCTTAAATTTAAGGAGCTTGATCATGAAAAAGCTTTTCTTTTTTTGTTTGGTTTTAGTGTTTGCAAACTTAACTTTTGCAGATGATTTTTTAGCAAGGATAAGTAAAGGGAATTTAAGTGATTATTCAGTTGGGGTAAAAAAACTTAGCCTTGAAGAGATGAAAGAGGTTAAGGGTGGGTATCAAGTCGGCTTTAAAGCCCTTTCTAATGATGAAGTCATTGCTTATGCTGTGCCAAACTGGAATACAGAACTTGGCTTATATACAGAAAAGGATGGGACAAAATATTATTACAATCGACAAGGGCTTTTATTGCATGGCGGTATGTGCGAACTAGGTGTAAGCGAGTGCCGTCTATCCTCTGCTATAAACAATCAAAAACACTATACTCAAGCACAGAGAAGATTAATTGAAGTTATGAGTATAATTGGAGATGATCCTTATACAACTTATCTTGGTTATACCGTTAAAAGACACATTAATGTGGATAGTCATGGCAAACGCACATTATATTTTTCATATGGTGTAGCAGTAATTCATCAATCTGGTTCTTGGTATAGATTCAAATCAAGCGAAGTGCTTAATCATTACAAAGTAATACAAGAAATGAGAAATGCTTATAATGGTGATATGGAGTATCTCTTAAAAAGGTAGAAGCCTATTTGCAAATCTATTGAAGATTTAATAGTTCTAAATAAATATTTAAAGGTAAGGTAATGACGATAAATTCCATAAATTTTCATCCAACGCCATCAAGCCAAGCTTTACAAACCACTAACAAAAACTCACAAAACACCAATCCACAAACTCAAGCTGAGTTTGTGCAAAACTATAAAAATAATGATCAAGCTTACAATCCCCTTGATTATGGTTTTAGAAAGGTTGATTTAAATGATTATGCTGAATTTACAGAGCTTGATACAACTAAAACTTTACAAAATGTTTATAAGCTTTTTTCTCAGCTTATGAGCAAGTTTGAAGACAAAGAAAGTTATACAAAAGAAGAGCTTTTACAAAATTTTCCTTTTGCTTTTGAATTTGATAAAAAAACACTTGAAATAACTAAAACTTATACTTTTGATGAGCTAAACCAGATGAGCTTAAAACAACGCAACAAAGCAAATATTTATATTAGCTTTGCTAATCCTTGGCAAAATGCTCAATCAGCTGAAAAATACAAACTTGAAAAAAATGAAGATATTTTTTCTTATTATGGAATGGATATAGGTTCAAAGCTTTACACTCAAGAAGATGGTAGTATATCTAAAATGGGCGTTTTTCATGCTTTTGCAACGAGAATTTCTCAGTTTGTAAGTGAAGGACAAACTAGCATAAGAGCTAAACTTTTAGGGCTTGATAGAAGTTTAAGCGAAGAAAGTGTAAATGACTTAAGGCAGTTTTTAGAGCAAAATAAACTTGGGAATGGAGAAATTTTTATCTGGGTTAATAGTAGTGATGAAAGAGCGTATCAAAAGCTTTTAAACTCAAATTTAAGCATTGATGAATTTAAAGAAAAGTATTTAGAATTTAAATCCTATGTCGAAGCAAAGCAAGCTAAATGGCTAAATGAAAACTCAATCCAAAACAATGATAACTCACAAAGTGATGAAGCAAACAAAAAAACTTTTACTCCAATACAAGCAGAAAGTAAAAATGAAACTTATAAAGCTATAGATACAAATGAACTTCTTAAAAAACTTTTAGAAGAAAGCTTTGATGAAAAAGATTTTCTTGAAATGATTTTTGGGATAAAAGATAAAAATTTAAATTTAAAAAGTCTTGATTTAAATTCAAGTGAGTTTTTAAATTCAAATGATTTAGTAAGTATGCTTTCTAAGATAAATTTAAATACTTTTCATACTTTAAATAAGAGTTTGGATGTGAAGGTATAGCAACAAAAGAGCAAGATAGATTTGACTTGCTAGGGTTTAAATTTATGCCTTGAGATTATGATATAAAAAACAACTTATTTATGATAAAACCACGAAAATTAAGGATTGCATCTTAAATGAAACGTTTTCTTTTAACTCTATTTATATGCCTTAATGCTATGCTTGCAAGTGATGAGCTCAGTATAGATTCGCTTTTTAAAAAGCAGATTGGCTTAAGAAGCATTACGAGTTTTTCACTTCTTAGCACAGGCAATGCAAACTCATATTCACTTTATCCAAATATCACCATAAGCGGAGATCCCACCATTTGGAATGACACCAAGCAAGGCTTTTTAAGTCAAACCTTTGTTTATACCCTGCATCCTAAATTTGATATACTTGTTTCAGCAAGTGCAAGTTATGCAAGACACGAATACACGAATTTTTTCACTAACGAATACTCAAGCAAAACAAGAATAGGTTTTGATAATCTTTGGCTAGGCTTTATCTATACAGCCGATAGCATAGCTGATCTTATCCCGCAAATCACCCTTCAAACAGCTTTGGTACAAAGAGAAAAAGTGATCAACAACACAAAGAATTTTTATCTTAAATCCCAAAGCTTGCAAGCAAGTTTAAGAGGCTATAGCGATCCGGTGGTATATAGCTTATATGCTGGCTTTGGGTATAATGCGCCAAGATTTTTTGATATAGGCAAGGTTGAATACGGACATAGCATTTATGTAGGTGGGGATTTATCCATCATCTTAAGCCCTAAGATCACTTTAGACTTGGGTGCACAGCAACGCTTTCAAACCAAACAAAAGATCAATGGCTATCAAAACTCAGAAATTCGCTCTATCCCAACTTTAAATTTAGGCTCAACTTATAGTATAAACTCTGATACCGCCGTTTCACTTAACGCAAGCTTTGGCGGAAGTTCAGCTTCTCCTGATAGTATCTTTGGTTTGAGTATATGGAAAAAGTTCTAAAAGTCTTATGCTTGCTCTTGCTTTTGCCATTGTTTGTAAGGGCTGAATTTGTGGTTAGTTCTTATCAAGAGCTAAAAAACCAAAGAACGATAAGACAAAATTATGAAGAATCCTGCGGAGCAGCTGCACTAGCGACTTTAATCAATCTCACAGATGATAAAAAACTAAGCGAACTTGATCTTTTAAAGCTTTTTGGCGACAAAGAGCTTTTTACAGATATGATTAGCTTCGCAGAGTTAAGACAAAGCGCGCATAAGCTTGATTATAAAAGCGAGACTTACCAAATCACAAGAGAAAATTTAGATAAGCTTACGGATATCCCTATGCTTGTGAAGATTGAAGATGATCCACGTTTCCCACACTTTGTAGTCATCATCAATCACAAAGGGGATTTTTTAGAAGTGCTTGATCCAAGCCATGGTGAATACCTCAGCTTAAAAAGTGAATTTTTTAGTATTTGGGATAGGCACAAAAAGGGCGGATATGCTTTGTTTGTAGAAACTCACAATGAATACAAAGACATTGATAAAAAACTATCTGAAAATTTGATTTTTGAATTTCAAGGGCTAAAATAACAAACAAACAAAACCGCCAATCGCCCCTACTCTTTCAAAGATAAATCTTGCTTATTTAAGGTTTTCTTTGCTTCTTCTAAGATTGCTTCATCACTACTAAAGTCAAAAAACTTAAACTCATTGCCATGTTGCATAAAGCCATCGATTAAATCCCCACTTAAGCGATTTTTAAGATCAAGCTCAGCGATCTTAAAGCCATCTAAAGTCCCAGCAAATTCAAGCAATCTTTTTGGAATTTCTTTTTGCTTAGTATAAAGATAACAAAAGCTCTTAAGCCCCACACGCCCTACCCTGCCGCGTAATTGGTGTAAAGTCGCAAGCCCTAGTTTTTCAGCCCCAACGATGACAATGGTGCTAAGTCTAGGCAAAGAAATTCCAACCTCAACCACAGTTGTAGCAAGCAAAATCTGCCCTTTTTCTTTAAACTGAGCTAAAACTTCATCTTTAAATTTATCTTTTCCATGCGTAATATATACGTTCTTAAAATGCTTAAGCCAATACTCTTTAGCTTGCTCTAAAGAAAGATACTGCGAGCTTTCACTTTCACTAACCAGAGGATAAATAATCGCAACCTGATTATTTTGCTTAAGCTCACTTTTAATCTTTTCAAGTAAGCCTTGAAAATCCTTATCTTGTATGCAAAAAGTTTGAATATCTTTTTTAAAGGGCATTTGTTTAATGAAAGAAAAACTCACAAGCTCAGATTGTATCATACTTAAAGTTCTTGGTATAGGCGTGGCTGAAAATTGCACGAAGTGAGGACTTAGTCCATCTTTACTTGCAAGCTCGCTGATCTTTTGGCGTTGATTTGAACCAAAGCGGTGCTGTTCATCAACCATCACTAAAACCGCTTCAAAGCCTTGCTGGTGGATAAGTGCGTGCGTGCCGATGATAAGATGAGCCTTTGCAAGCTTTTCATCAAGGGCTTTTTCCTTTCTGCCACCTTTGACAAAGACAACTTGCATAAAATTTGGCAAAAGTCTTTGAGCCTCATTAAAAAGCTGAGCTGCTAAGATACTTGTGGGCGCCATTAAAAGTGCTTGTCTTGGATATACACTAAGTGCTGCTGCAAGCAAAACAAGGGTTTTACCACAGCCCACATCACCCATAATAATGCGTCTTTTTGCCTCTTTTTGACTTAAATCAGCCCTTATGTCATTGATGGCACCAAGCTGATCTAAGGTTGGCTTAAAAGGTAAGCTCTCAAGCCAAGAATGTATATCAAAAAGCTTTATTTCATAGGCTTTTGGACTAGTTTTTTTCTGACGCAAGCGTTTTAAAAAGCTATAAATTTCCACAAATTTTAAATCTGGTAAAAAATTCTCTAAATGAGAAAAAATCTCAAAACTTTGTTCGTCATAGCGGTGTAAATTTACAAGCAAATTCGCTCTTTTTTCATCTATACCCTCAGCCACAAGGTTTTCTTTTGTGACGTATTCTTGTATAAGCTTGGCTATGTTTTCATCTTTTATGCCAGCAATTTGATATTTTGGTTCAAAGGCATTAGCATTTTTGATGATTTTTGGGTTATTAAACTGCCAAAAATTATTAAAAAAGCTCACCTTAGCGTGAAAAATACACTCTTTTCCTTGTTTAAAAACGCCCACATGCCATCTGCTTGGGTGAAAAAAGACAAAATGAGCTTTTATATCCCAATTTTTACAATAACACAGCCCAAAAAGCTTTCCGCCTCTAAAACTTGACTCCAAAATCTGCACTTCTTCAGTGCAAATTCCTTCTTTTGGCTCTTTGCTTAGACTTAAATTTTCTATCTTTTTGGGTAACAATAAAGCCAAATTGATCGCATTTTTAATATGTAATTTTTTAAAAAGTCCTAGATCACAAGACGTAACTTTCATTTATTTTGCACGCTTGCAAAGCTGATTTGACTAAGTTCTGTATGCTTTTTGATATAAGCGTTTAGCTCGCTTAAACTCGTTTTTTTAATGCGTTCAAGTTCTTTGAGGCTGTGTCCTAGCTCCAAACCTTTATAAAACTCGCCTAAAGCCATATCAAGTCGTTTTTCAAGACTTTCATAACGAAGTGGCGTGCTTCCAAGCAAGAAATTTCTAGCCTGAGTAAGTTCATCTTCGCTCACGCCATTTTTTACAAATTCAGTAAAAAGCTCGCACACCAAAGCCTTTGCGTCTTTTGCATTTTCATTTTTGGTTTGCAAATACCCAAACACTCTTTGATAGCTTAAATTCGCCTCAAGCATAGCATAAGCACTATACGCCAAGCCTCTTTTTACCCTCACTTCTTCCATAAGTCTTGAGCCAAAGCCCCCAGCTCCTAGTATAAAAAGTGCAAGTTTTGCAAGGTGAGTATCTTTATCATTAAATTTAAAATCAATTGGCGAAGCAAAATAAATATAAGCTTGTTGGCTTTCAGATTTAAGCAAAAGCTTATCTTTAAGGTTTTTGCTGAGTTTAAAAGTCTTTGTTTTTTCAAGCTTGCCGATTTTAAGCTTTGACAAACAAGGTGTGATTAAAGCTTTAAATTCAGCAAAATCAAAATCCCCTCCCCCACAAACTATAAGTTCGTTTAAATTTAAATGCTTTGCGTAAAAGTCTTGCAAATCTTTTAAACTCATCTTTGCAAGGCTTTGTTTGTCGCCGTATTTGCTAGTGCGAAATTCTTTTGCTTCAAACACACTTTGATTAAGCAATTTTTTAGCCAAAAAGTCAAAATCACTTTCCTTGCTTGCAAGCTCACCAAGCGTGATTTTTTTAAGCCTAGCAAGCAAATTTTCATCAAAATTTACCTTTTCAAATAAAAGACTTAATTTTTCTATAGCAAAATGAGCGTGTTCTTTCAAGCAAGAAATGTTTATCTCAAGGCTCTCAAAACCGCTATTTGCACTAAAATCAATCGCTCTTAATTCAAGCTCTTTAAAAAAGCTCTCATCACTTCCTTCATTTAAAAGCCTTGCAAACATACTTGCAAGTCCATCTATATCGCCTTCATACGCTTTGCCAGCGTTTTTAAATACAAGTCTTAAAACAAAAATAGGCAAATCATGATTTTCTTCAAAAATAACAGGAACTTGAATGTCTTTAAATTTAAGCTGATGAAGCATACTTGTCCTTTTGGCGTAAAATAAAGGAAAAATTATAGCAATTTTAGGCTAAAAAGAGTTTGAAACTTGTTTAGCCTAGTTTTCAAATACTTTCTTTTACTGCCAAAAAATCATAAAATCAGCATCTTGCTCACCAATCTCACTTCCTTCAAGAGCTACAACACTCACGCTTTTTGCTTGTTTGGTGTCTAAATCCATAAGATGCAAAGGAATACCTAAGCTTTTATTAGCGTGATAAAGCCCAGCAATAAGCACGATTTGCTTTTTACTTGCGAGCAAAAACTCAGCCATATTTCTGTCTTTTCTAAGCTGGGCTTCAACAAAAATCTCACTTGCCTCAGGACTCATCGCATGAAAAGAATTAATCTCATCAAAAAGAATTTTCTTAACTTTTGAGGCTGTAGAATGCTTGCCTTGAAGAGGTGCGAGCTTTTTGTTATAAACCATATCAAGCTTGTCTTGACTTAAATTTACAGCTAAAAAATCATTATTTGAATACAAAACATATTCGATCAAATCCTTATAATCCTCATAGTTCCACTCATCTTGCCAAGACAAAGCCTTGCTTATATGAGAAGGTTTTATGCGAGCTTTCTCAGCCTTTGTTTTGTTGATAAAGCCTTGTTTATCATCATTTAGCATTTCAAAAGCTATAGTTATAGGCTCATTTTTTGAAAGCGCTTTTACCAAAGCAAGCTCTAAATCATGGTGCTTTTTCTCATCGTGGTATTCTCCAAGTATGACAATATCTTGCTTTTTAAGTGTATTAAGTAAATCATCATAAGAGATAAAATGTTTTGTTTTCATATCCTTGACTTTAAAAGAAGTGTTTTGATCAAGAAATGAAAGCTCTTGTTTTGAGTTTTGATGTGTAGAGCAGGCAAGAAAAAAGAAGCTTGCTAACAAAATAACTATTCTCATTATTTTCCTTTTTTGTAAAATAAAAAGTAGATATTATCATTTATAATATTAAATTAAAATTAAAAATTTTGTTTGTATATGAATTTATAAATCCTAAAAAATAATTATCTTAAAATATATAATTAATATATACTTTCAAATTATTTTTTATAAAAAACATATTTTTAATATAAAATTATGAAAATTTATATTATAATCATAGCTTAATTTTGTAAAAAGGACAAAAAATGAGTAAAAATTTAAGCCTCGTCGCTTCTTTGTTTTGTCTTTCAAGCTCTCTTTTGGCTGAAGATAATAACACTTCAGTATCGACGGGGGGGGGGCATTACACGCTTGAAGCTTCAGTCGTTGAAGCGAGCAACTACCCTTACAGCTCCGGACAAAGCCTCAATGAAAGCTTTATTAAAAACGCGCCTAATGGCAACGGTGATATAACTAGTCTTTTAAAAGTCCTTCCTAATGTGCAGTTTGATAATAACCAACTTAATTCAAATACTCCAGGAGAAATTGATCCAGCAAATATCTCTATAAGCGGGGGTTTGTATTATCAAAATTCTTTTTTACTTGATGGTATGAGCATGAATAATGACTTAAGCGGAGGAGTTAATAAACCCGGTATGAACGAAGATTACACGCCTGGAGAGCAAAGAGAATTTTCAGGACGTTCTCAAGGGCTTAACATAGACAGCTTTTTACTAGAAAACATAAGCGTGCAAGATAGCAATATAGGAGCAAGTTATGGTGGCTTTACGGGTGGGGTTGTTGAGGCGACAACTAAAAAAGCTCAAAAAGAATTTGGAGCAAATTTTGCTTATCAAATTTCACAAGGCAATGCCTCGCCGGGTGCTTTTTCGCTTACTCAGTATCATATTTACGGCAATGAAGAAGAATTTTTAAACTCTTCATCTGGAAGCAATCAACCCAAATTTATCAAACACTCTTTTCGTTCTTCTTTAGAAAGTAGGATAAATGATAAACTTGGTATCATCGCTAGTTTTACCACCACTCAAAGCTTTATTCCGGTAAAAGAATTCGTGCAAGATCAAAATACACCCTCAAATTTAGTTTCAGTTAATAGAAAAGAAAAAAGGCAAAGTTATAATTTCTTTATCAAAGCTGATTATCAAGTAAATGATGATATAGCACTTGAAACAAGTTATGCTTTTATGCCTCAATACAACAAGTATTATAATGCTGATTATGTTAATTCTGGGACAACCATAAAAAGCGGAGGGCATAATCTTGGTGCAAAAGCCTATATAAACAATAAATTTGGTTTTCTCACAGCTCAAACAAGCTTTTCTTATCTTGAAGAATCGCGTCGAAGCGATGCAAAAGGCACCAAAACATGGATTTATTCAGCTGATAAAAATTGGGGCGATCCTAATGATTTTCAATACGAAGGAAGTTTTGGCGATGAGGATAATATACAAAGCGATGTTGAGCTAAAACTCAATCAAAGCTTTGAGCCTTATTATAATGATAACTTTGAAAATATTTTTAATGCTGGGTTTGAACTTGGTTACACCAAGGCTCATTTTAAAAGACTTAGTGAATCTAGCGATGTTTTAAGTCCTTTTGGTATAGAAGATCCAAACTATGTGTGTCAAGATGAATACTGCTCTTCAGCTCCAGTCGATCCAAGCAACAACTTAATCGATCCAACAGGAGCTAATTACGGGCAATTCCTTGGCGTTATGAATAAATACAAAAAAGGCAAAATTTCTTTAGATAGCACAAATTTAGCTTTTTTTATAGAAGATGAGCTTAAATTTGATCTTGATAACAAAGGCGATATTAACACTCGCTTAGGTTTAAGAATGGATTATGATACCTATATGCAAAAAGCTCCTATTGCTCCAAGATTTAGCCTTAAATATATAGCACCTTGGGGGCGAGATGATAGACTTAATACAAATTTTATCTTTGGAGCAAATCGCTACTATGGACGCAATCTCTTTGCTTATCGTTTGGCTGATGGTAAAAGTGCTCTAGAAGAAAATTATTTTAGAATGGATCCTAACCAAAACTTCGATGAAAACACTTTAGTAAATGCTGTACCAAACAACACAAGCTTTAAAAAACTCAAAATTCCTTACGATGATGAACTAAGCGTAAGTCTTACTCAAGAATTTTATCATTTTGATCTTGTAGGCAAATATATACACCGCTTTGGACGCGATCAAATTCAAAGAAATTGTATCATCGATCCTACGAGCAATGCTTGCAGTAGTGTTTATACTTATGATAATACAGGGCGATCAGATAGTGATATCATCACTTTAAGCGTGCAAAATTCTAATCCTTTTGCATTAGGTTTTATTGATAATTATTTTTTATTTGCCTTTGATTATACTCAAACCAAACGTTCTTATAATGACTTTAATGATGAATTTGATCCAATTGATCGTGAATATGCAGAATATCAAGGCAGTATTATCAAGCTTAAAGACTTACCTAGCTCAAATTTCACTCGCCCTTACACCTTAAGACTTACAAGCACTCATCAGCTTAAAAAAGGCAGGACAACTTGGCTTTTAAATAACTTCTTTCGATATAGAGGAGCATATCAAGCCCTTGTAAATACAAGCGAAAGAATGCAAAATATAGATGGGCTAAATAGAAGAGTTTATGTATATGAAAATGAACGAATAGCTGGAAATTTTTCATGGGATATGCGAGTTGGCTTTGATATAGATATAAGCAAAGGTAATATCTTTTATACAAATATAGATATTTTAAATGTTTTAAATAGACGCATTACCACCACAGGAAAAACAGCCACAAGAACTATAAAAAAGACTTATGAAACAGGACGGCAGTTTTGGGTAGAGGTGGGATATAGGTATTAAAAAGGCTTATCAAACCAAAAAATAAGCAAACAAAGCCCTAGCTTAACTTTGTTTGCTTTAAAAAATAATTTAATAATACCTTTGTAAAATTTCATAAGCTGTATTTCTTTTAGCTGGCTTTTCGCCCAAACTTTCAATGAGCCTTATCATCTCATCTTGATTCATCTTATAGCTTGCTCCAGCTGCTGAGACGACATTTTCTTCCATCATGGTTGAGCCTAGATCATTGGCTCCAAATTTTAAGGCAAGCTGTCCTATCAAAGAGCCTTGCGTTACCCATGAGCTTTGTAGGTTTTTAAAATTATCAAGATATAACCTTGCAAGAGCAAGCAAACGCAAGTATTTGTTTGAGCTTTGCTTCATAATCTCTGGGTGTTTGAGTTTTAGCTTAGTATTTTCGCTTTGAAAACTCCATAAAATAAAAGCCCTAAAGCCTCCTGTTTCATCTTGTAAATTTCGCAAATGCTCAAAATGCTCGATAAGCTCTTCATCACTTTCTATAGTGCCAAACATCATCGTAGCTGTGCTTTTCATACCTATCTTGTGTGCTTGCCTATGCACTTCAAGCCAAGTTTGAGTATCACATTTATGAGGAGCGATCTCATCTCTTACTCTATCGCTTAAAACCTCAGCTCCAGCTCCGGGTATGCTAAAAAGTCCCTTTGCTTGCAATCTTTGCAAAACCTCTTTGATAGAAATTTTTGAAATTTTGGCGATATAGGCGATCTCAACAGCTGAAAAGCCATGCACGGTAATGCTTGGGTATTTTTTAGCGATAAACTCCACAAGCTCTTCATACCACTCAATCTTAAGCTTAGGATGCACTCCGCCTTGAAAAAGAATTTGCGTGCCACCTATAGCTAAAAGTTCTTCTATCTTTTGTCCTATCTCATCAAAGCTTAGCACATAAGCATCACTATCTTTAGCATGCCTAAAAAAAGCACAAAAATCACAATCTATACAGCAAACATTGGTATAGTTGATGTTTCTATCCACCACAAAAGTAGTGATTTTTTCTGGGTGAAGCTCAAGTTTTTTTTGATACGCTAGCTCACCAAGCTCGTATAAATCAGCATTTTGAAGCAGATATAAAGCTTCTTTTTGGCTGAGTCTTTTGCTAAAATTCATATCTTTTGCATTCATCGTTTTCACAAATTTCCTTTTTTGTGTTTTAAAGGCTGTATTATAGCATTTTAAATTTGAAATATGCTACAATTTCACTTATGAATTATATCATTTTGCTTAAAAACAACAAAAATGTTCGTATTTTGGCTTTCGTGCAATTTATCGTGTATTTTGGAGCATGGTTTTCACAAACTGGCGTTTTTACTCTTTTAGTTGATCTAAACGCTCCTACTTGGGCAGTTTCTATAAGTGCTATGCTGGCTTTTTTGCCCGGAATTTTACTTGCACCTATTAGTGGCGTGATTGTTGAAAAGAGCAAGCCTAAAACGCTTTTGCTTTTAAGTGCGAGCCTTGAGCTTGTTTCTATCTTTATGCTGATTTTTGTAACAAGCTTGAGTATGCTTTGGCTTTTGTTTATTTTAATCTTTATCAGGCTTTGTGTCGCAACGCTTTATTTTCAAGCTGAAATGAGTCTTATGGCAAAACTTTTAGAGCCAAAAGAGCTTAAACTTGTCAATGAAATTCACAGCATTAATTGGGCGGTTTCATACACTTTAGGTATGGCTTTGGCTGGCTTTTTCATCAGTGCTTTTGGCGTGTATAGTGCGTTTTTGTTTGACTGCATACTTTTAGCCTTTGGTATATCGCTTTTGCTTCTTTTAAAAATCCCACAATTTCAGCCTGCAAAAGCACAAAAATTTATCAGTATGATTAAAGATGGCTTTGTGTATATCTTTAAAAACAAGCTCATCTTTCATCTTATCTTATTGCATGCTTTTATAGGACTTACAGCGTATGAAACCTTAGTAACCTTGCTTGCTAAGCATGAATATAAAGAAATTTTATCAGTTGCTCTTGTCATAGGCTTTTTAAACTCTGTTCGAGCATGCTCTTTAATCATCGCTCCTATCATCTTAAGCTCTTTTACAAACAAACGCACGCTTAAATACCTCTTTTTCGGGCAAGGAAGTGGAATTTTGCTGTGGAGTTTTACGCAGTTTGATTTTTATCTTTCCTTTATAGGTTTGCTTGCGGCTGGTTTTTGCACCTCATCGATTTGGTCTTTTACTTATACGCTTATACAAGAGCATTGTGATAAAGAGTATTTTGGACGCGTGATTGCTTATACTGATATGACTTATTTGAGTTTTAGCGTGTTTATTTCGCTTTTAAGTGGCTTACTTTTTGAACTTGGTTTTTCTTTGATGCTTATTACGGCTTTACTTGGGGGATTTTTTATCTTTGCAAGTTTTTATTGGCATTGGTTTTATAAACGTTATTTGAGCTGATTTATTCTTTGACGATGATATGCTCAAGCTCTTTAAAATAAAACAAATTAAAGCCATCTTTAAATTCATACTCAAGCTTCATATTATGGGCTTTTAAAATGGTATCAACTATGTAAAGCCCTAGCCCAAAGCTATCTTTTTGCTTCGCCCCTTGAGTGAAGGCTTGAGTGTAGTATTCAAGAGGTTTTTCAAGGGCTTTGCCTTGATTTTTAAAGCAAAGGTATTGCTTGCATATCTCAAGCTCGATAAATTCGTTACTTGAGTGCTTAACGCCATTGTCAATCATATTTTTAATCGCCGTTGTAAAAAGCTTAAAATCCACACTCACAAAAAAACTTTGTTCTAGATGAATGCGAATTTTTTTATCATCATTCATTGCAATTTCTTTTGCTTCATCTAAAATATCTAAGATATTATACTTTTTGCGGTTGATAAAAGCTGCTCCTGAAGTGATTTGCTCAATAGCAGCAAATTCATTGATAAGAATTTCAAGACGATCAAAAATCCCTCTTAATCGTTCTTTGTATTTATTATCCTCAAGCATTTCAAGGGTGATTAAGCCTTTAGTGATAGGCGTTTTTAGCTCATGCATAATATTGCGGATAAAAAACTGCCTTGATTGATTCATCTTTTGAATTTGAGTGATTGCTTGAAAAAAGGCTTGTGCAACTTGAGAAATTTCATCATTTCCGCTGCTGACATCTTTAATCTCATCAAGTTTGTTTTGGGCGAATTTATCGATTTGCTTTTTAAGTGAAGTGAGCGGTCTAAGCTTTTTAATCACAAAAACATAAAGCAAAACAAGCACTAAAATCACACCAAAAGCAAGGGCTTTAAATTTAAAGTAACGATACCCTTCATAATCTTGATCATTATAAAGATATAATTTCCCCTCGTGAATAATCTTTAAAAAAATCTCTTTTTCATACGAGATAATCTCAATCAGTCCAGTCGTAGTTTGTGCTCTTGCTAAAACATCGCCCCTAAAAATAACCTTTCTAATCTCGCTTGGCTTCATAACCTGAGTCATTTTATAATGCTTAGTTTGCTCATAAAACTCCTCCTCGCTCATCACGCCATTAAAATACAAAAGCCTAGCATTTGCAACAAGAGTGTATTTGTCGTTTAAAACCTTAGTGTAGTTTTGCTGATCGTATTCTATGAGCCATAAAAAAGCGAGTATAACGCTTACTATAGCTAAGATAAAGATTAAGGTAATGGTATAAAAAATAGACGATCGATTCATTGAGTAAGCTTATAGCCTATGCCTCTGATAGAGTGGATATACTTTGGAGTTTTTGGATCATCGCCCATTTTTTGACGAATTCGGCTGATGATAACATCGATACTTTTATTTGAGCTGTCCTCACTTATGCTTGAGCAATTATACACAAGCTCTTCTCTACTCACTACTCCGCCTTCTTTTTTGATTAAATAACTTAAAATATCAAACTCAGCATTTGTAAGCTGAATTTCCTTGCCTTTCATCGTGATGATATGTTTATATTGATCATATACCAAGTCTTTTACACTCTCAGCCATAGCCTTTTTAGTCGTGCTCATACGACGCAAATGGCTTTTTATGCGGGCTTGAAGCTCTTTTGGATTATAAGGCTTTGGAAGATAATCATCAGCCCCCAACTCAAGCGCATTAACTTTATCGCTAAGATCATGTCTTGCGCTTGAAATAATGATAGGTGTATCGTATTTTTTGCGAATTTCTTCACATACTTCAAGTCCATCAAGTCCGGGCAGAGTAAGATCAAGTATCACAAGCTGATATTCTTTTAAAGCAAGCTTTGAAAGCCCTATATAAGGTTCATGAGCTATATCAACCTTCATATCAAATTTTTCTAAGTATTCAGCGATAATCTCAGCAAGCTCTAAGTCATCTTCTATCATCAAAATATTTACCATAATCTTCCCTTCAAGTAAAATCTTACTTTTAATTGTAAAACATTTGTTTCAACAAAAAGAAAACTGGGCTCATTTTCTTTTTGTTCTTTGTTTCATTTACCTAGCTTAACACAAATTTAGCGAAGCACGAGAAGCTGAGCTACGCCGTTTCTATATACCCAAATTTTTGTAAAGCTTTTGGCTTGATTGTTTTTAAGCACACTTGAAAGCTGTTCTAGGCTTTTAATCTCATCTTGTTCTACGCCAATGATGATATCCCCTACTTCAAAGCCAGCATTATCAGCCTTTGAGCCTTCTTTTACACCTGTTACTAAGACACCATTGATATTTGCTGGGATTTTTGCTCTTGCGTTTGTATCTAAATTCTTTAATTCAAGTCCATCAATAAGCCCTTGTGAGCTAATGCTTTGTGTATCTGCCTTAAGCACAAAACTCACACTTTTGCTTACGCCATCTCTTTCGTAAATGATTGTGATTTTTTGGTTTGGCTCAAGTGTGCCGATGTAGTTTTTAAGATCGCTTGCACTTGTTATATTTTTTTCATTCGCCTTAAGGACTAAATCTCCTCTTTTAAGCCCAGCTGATTCAGCTGATGAACCTTTTTCAACACTAGTGATTAAAGCTCCACTTTGATTTGAATACGCTTTTTTTGTTTCGCCTTCTAAATTTGTTATCGTAACGCCTAAAAAGCCTCTTTCAATCTTTCCTTTTTCAACTAATCTTTTAGCTATATCTTTTGCCATATTTGAAGGTATAGCAAAGCCTATGCCGTTATTACCCCCACTTCTTGAAAGTATGGCTGAGTTAATACCAACTAAAGCTCCTCTACTATCTACTAAAGCTCCACCTGAATTTCCCGGATTTATCGAGGCGTCTGTTTGAATGAAATTTTCGTATTGATTTAAGCCTATATTGTTTTTATTTAAAGCTGAAACTATACCGCTTGTTACGCTTGAGCCTACACCAAATGGATTGCCAAGTGCAAAAACCATATCTCCTTCCATAAGCTTATCAGAATCCGCAAAACTCACAGCTGAAAGATTTTTTGCTTCTATCTTAATCACAGCCAAATCAGTTTTTTCATCAGCTCCTACAAGCTTAGCCTTATATTCAGTATCATCATCTGGCAAAGACACGCTAATGCTATCTACATCAGCAATAACATGGTTATTTGTAATGATATAACCATCACTTGAGATAATCACCCCAGAACCAAGAGAGCTTATCACTTCTTTTTTAGAACCGCCTCTTTGTTGTTGAGGAAAATCAAAGCCAAAAAACTGCTTAAAATACGGATCGTTAAAAAAATCATCAAAACCAGCCATATTACGCGTAACCGTTTTTGAAGTAGAGATATTTACCACACTTTTTTTCACATCTTTAATCGCATCATGATAAGAAAGCACCACACCTGCTTGAGTTGAAGGATCAGCTCTTTTTATATCTTGCGCGGCTTCTTTGAAATTTATATTTGCAGCTAAAACACAACTCGCACAAAGACTGAGTAAAAACATTTTCTTTTTCATTGTTTAAGTCCTTTCAATTTAAGTTCGTAGCTAGTATAAAATTTAACTTTTACTCAATTGTAAATGAAACAAAATTAAGTAAAAAAATTTACAAAACTTGATTGACTTAGACTAAACTTTATGTTATAATCACACTAAAAATAAATAAGGATATAATAAATGAGTAATAGTTTATACGAAACATTAGGGATTGATAAAAACGCAAGCGCTGATGAGATAAAAAAAGCCTACAGACGCCTAGCGCGCAAGTATCATCCTGATATCAATAAAGAAAAAGGGGCTGAGGAAAAATTCAAAGAAATCAATGCAGCCTATGAAATTTTAAGCGATGAGCAAAAACGCAAGCAGTATGATATGTATGGGGATAATATGTTTGGCGGACAAAGCTTTAGTGATTTTTCAAGAAGTGCTGGAGCTGGCGGGGCTGATATAAATGATATCTTAAGAAATATCTTTGGTGGCGGATTTGGCGGTGCTGGAGGTTTTGGCAGTAGCGGTGGGTTTGGGGGCTTTTCAGGCTCAAGAGGCTTTAACTCAAATGGCTTTTCTAGTTCTTTTGGTTTTGATGATGAGGCTGATCTTGATTTAGAAGCTAAGGTTTCAATCCCTTTTGATACAGCCATATTAGGTGGAGAACATAGCATAAACTTTAATGGCGAACGCATTAAGATCAAAGTCCCACACGGTATTAAAAACGGCGATAAGCTTCGCATTAGTGGCAAAGGCAGAAGCCTTGGTGGAAAAAGAGGAAATTTGATTATCAAAGTGCAGGTTGAGCCAAGCAATGAGTATGAAAGAGAAGATGATGATTTATACAAAAAGCTTGATATATCGCTTAAAACTGCTCTTTTTGGAGGCAAGGTGGAAGTAAGCACTCCACGCAAAAGTGTAAGTGTTAAAATCCCACCAAATTCAAAAAACAACCAAAAAATTCGCCTCAAAGGCTATGGGGTGCAAAATAGAAAAAATGATATTTATGGGGATATGTATTTAAGCTTAAATGTGATTTTACCAAATACTGATACGCTTGATAAAGCTTTTGTTAAAGAGCTTGAAGCAAAGCTACCTTAAGGAGGATTTATGCAACAAAATTATGAAGAACCACTTTTTCTCATCAGCGTTGTCGCAAAGGTTTTAAGCATACACCCTCAAACCTTAAGGCAATATGAAAAAGAAGGGCTTATCGAGCCAAGTAGGACAGATGGTAAAATGCGTTTGTATTCTCAAAAAGATATTGATCGCATTAAGCTTATTTTGCGTTTAACGCGTGATATGGGCGTGAATTTAGCCGGTGTTGATGTGATACTTAAGCTTAAAACACAAATTACTGAATTTGAATGCCTTGTCAATGAACTTCGCCTCGAGCTTGACAAAAGACAAGGCAAAAGCGGTAAAGCTGTAGTTAAACACAAAAGCAGTTTTGATCTCATCTTTTATGATGATAAGAAAAAGCTTTAAGGCGAGCTTTGGAAAATTATCTACAAGGCTTTCTCATCGCTATGGCAAGTGCTATAGTGCTTAATGTCATCTTAAAGCGCGTTGAGATTCCAAGCATTATCGGCTATATCATCACAGGTGTTATTGTCTCCTCACTTTATCAATTTCATGGCTCTGAGGAATTAAGCCATATCGCTGAGTTTGGTATAGTGTTTTTGATGTTTACTATAGGACTTGAGTTTTCCTTTAAACATCTTTTAGCGATGAAACAAGAAGTGTTTTTAAATGGCTCTTTACAAATGCTTACTTGCGGTTTTGCTTGTGCTTTAATTGTGTTTTTTCTTTTGGGTTTGAATGATAGAATTTCTATCATTGTAGGCTTTGCACTTGCTCTTTCTTCTACAGCTGTGGTGCTTAAAATTCTAAACGATAGTGGCGAGATCAATCAAAACTATGGTAGAAAAGCCCTTGGGATATTGCTTTTTCAAGATATAGCTGTGATCCCTTTGCTCTTAATGGTCGATATTTTTTCTACGCCAAATAACGATATCACAAGCCTTGTTATCGCGACTTTAGCAAGCGCTGCGATCTTAATCATCTTGCTTCTTATCATCAGTAGGTATTTTTTAGACGGATTTTTTCGCTTTGTGATTAAGGCTTCTTCTCAAGAAATTTTCATCACGACGATTTTATTTATCGTTATAGGTGCAAGCTTTTTGGCACATAAATTTGGCTTTTCTTACTCTTTGGGTGCGTTTTTAGCAGGAGCTTTAATCGGTGAGACAAGATATAAACATAAAATTCAAGCTGATTTAATCCCTTTTAGAGACTTGCTTTTGGGGGTATTTTTTGTTTCTGTTGGTATGCAAATCAACTTTAAAATCGTATTTGAAAACTGGTCTTTAGTGCTTTTTTTGGTATGCTTGGTTTTAATAGTTAAATTTGGCGTCATTTACTTACTTTTAAGATTATATACAAAAAGAAGAGTGGCTTTAAAAACAGCTTTAAGTATCATGCAAATAGGCGAATTTGCTTTGGCGATCTTTTCCTTGCTTCAAGCTCGTTCCTTGCTTGATAACGCAAGTGCTCAAATTCTTATCATCACCTCTATCATCACTATGGTTATCACACCTTTTGTGCTTAAAAATATACAAAAAATTTCAAATGCAGTTGAGACAAACAAAGAAATTCCAAACGAATATCTGCCTTCAAATCAAAGCTTTAAAAACCACTTTGTGATCTTTGGTTATGGGCGTTTGGGGCAAGAAGTCGTACAAAGGATCAAACACACTGGAATTCCTTATCTTGTCTTAGAAAGTGATTTGAATTTAGTTGAGCTTGGCACAAGTAGGGGCGAAAATATCTTTTTTGCAGACGCAACACAAGAACAAACTTTGCAAATTGCCAATATAGAAGAATGTGCCGTTGCTATCATCACCTTAAGCAATGAAGCTAAGCTTGAAATGCTTACTCAAGTGCTTTCAAACTGCAAAAAACCTATCCAAACTATAGTGCAAGTCAGTGGTGATCTTGAAAAAATTCTTTTCTTAAATTCTAGAGAAAATTTTCATATCATTAAGGCTGAAAGAGCTGTAGCAAGAACACTTGTGCAAGAAGCACTTGAGTGCAAGATTAATAGCAATATCACTTAAAGAGGCAAATTTGGAAGCACTTATCTTAATCTTTGCGATCTTATTTTTAAGCTGTGTGATCTTAAGCAAATTTAGTGATAGATACGGCATACCAGCCTTGCTTATCTTTATCTTTGTGGGTATGTTTGCTGGAAGTGATGGAGTACTTGGCATACCTTTTGATAATGGCAAAATCGCTCAAGATATAGGTATGCTCTGTCTTATACTCATACTTTTTAGTGGTGGTTTTGATACGAGTTTTAAGCTTATTCGCCCCGTGCTTAAAGAAGGTATAGTTTTAGCTACTCTTGGGGTTGTTTTGACAGCAATTTTTATTGCTTTATTTTGTTATTATCTTTTTGATTTTTCACTTAATGATGCTTTGCTTTTAGGAGCCATTATCAGTTCAACTGACGCAGCTGCTGTTTTTGCTATCATGAGATCAAAGGGCTTAAAGCTTCAAAATCATATCGCTCCTTTACTTGAACTTGAAAGCGGAAGTAATGACCCTATGGCGATTTTTCTTACCATCACTATTATACAAATGATTACGCTTTCATCTTTACCAAGCGTGAGTGATTTTGCTTTGACTATGCTTACTCAATTTATCTTAGCTTTTATTTGTGCTTATGTATTTGGGGCTTTAATGCCACTTATTTTAAATAAAATCAAATTTGGCTCTTGGGGCTTGTATCCTGTTTTTACTTTAGCGTGGATTATGCTTGCTTTTAGCGCAAGCAACAAAATAGGAGCAAATGGGTATTTGTGTGTGTATTTGCTAGGTATTGTTGCAAATAGTAAGGAATTTATCTATAAAAAAGGACTTATTGGTTTTTTTGAAGGTGTAGCGTGGCTTGCTCAAGTGGTGATTTTCTTAACACTTGGGCTTTTAGTTTTTCCAAGCCAGCTTCCAAGTGTTGCTTTTATAGGACTTGGAGTAGCTTTTGTAACTATGTTTTTTGCGCGTCCAATCGCTGTTTTTATCAGTCTCATTTTCTTTAAGAAATTTAACTTCAAAGAAAAGCTTTTCATCTCTTGGGTAGGACTTCGTGGCACCGTGCCTATCATACTTGCAACCTATCCACTTGCAGCTGGCATTGAAAGCTCACATTTTATCTTTAATATAGTCTTTTTTATCGTGCTTTTATCTGTTTTGATTCAAGGTGTGAGCCTTAATCCTCTTGCAAAAGCCTTAAGACTGACAGCTGAGGAAGCCAAAACAGAAAGTTATAATCTACCAATCGCTTTAAGCACCTTTAGACAATACACACTTAAAGAAAACTCAAGCGTTATCGGTAAAAACATAGCTGAGCTAAATTTAAGTGGAGAGTTCATTATACTTATCGTTAAAAGAGAAGGCGAATATATCAAAGCCAGCGGCTCTTTGATCTTTGAAGAAGGAGATTTGCTCCTTATTTTATGCAATGATAAAAATGTCTTTGAAGAAAATATCAAAAATTTTGAGCCAAACCTATGAAAATAAGCGAAAAATCCTTACGCACACGCTATCTAAGAATACTTGAAAAATTTGCTAATGCAGCTATATCAGCACTTAAAAAAGAAAATTTTGATGAAATGCTTTTTCAAGAAAGAATGCTTAAAAACTATAAACTTTTTGAAAAATGCGAAGTGATAAAACTTAATTCTAGCTATATCAAAGAACTTGAAAGCTTTGTAAATGCATGCTTGGATTTTAAAAACTCAAAAGCAGAGCTTTTGAATAAAGCAAACAACCTTGATAAGCTCAAAAAAAGTCAAACTTACAAAAAAGACAAGCATAAAAGTAAATTTAAGGAGTATGAATGATTAATGTTATTTTTGATATGGACGGCACCTTAATCAATAGTGCAAATGCCATAAGCTCGGCTGTCAATGAAATCAGAGCGGATTTAAAGCTTGCTCCTCTTGAGCCTCGTTTTATCATGCAAACCATAAACACACCAGGTAAAGACTGGGCAAAAATCTTGTATGATATAGATAAATTTGAGCATTCAAGCTTTAAAGATGGCTTTGAGCGGTATTTTATCAAACATTATCAAAAAAGCGTGCTTTTATATGATGGGGTTATAGAAGTGCTTGAGTTTTTAAAAAGCAAAAACTGCTACCTAGCCATAGCTACAAATGCCCCACAAAGCTCTTTAACACAAATTTTAAACAAGCATAATATCCTGCCCTTTTTCAGCAAGGTTTTAGGCGTATCCTTAGGTATAGAGCCAAAGCCACACCCTATGATGTTAAAACTCATCAGTGATGAAGCACCTTTTGAAAAAAGCGTATTTGTAGGCGATAGTGATAAGGACAAACAAGCAGCACAAAATGCTAATATGCCTTATTTTCACGCTAAATGGGGCGAAGAAAAGTGCCAAAAAGATGAGTTTAAAAACGCTGATGAACTCATCGAACTTTTACGCACTCAAATGAAAGCATAAATTTTCATATTTTGCTTTTAAATTTAGCATTTTACAAAGAAAAATAAGCTAAAATAAAGGCTTATTTTTCTTAAAGAGGAAACATGGATCAAAAACTACTCATAGAAGTTGGCACAGAAGAACTACCTGCCATACCTTTGCTTAAAGAACTTGATAATATCAGCAAAAAATGGCAAATCGTGCTTGAAAAATACGCCCTAGCAAGTGAATTTGAGTTTTTTTATACCCCAAGAAGATTAGTACTTTTTCACAAAAGCTTTAAAACTCAGCAAGAAAACAGCTTTGCTGAGTTTATAGGAGCACCAAAAGAGCTTGCTTACAAAGATGGTGTTTTAAGTGCAGCGGCAAAAAGCTTTATGCAAAAAACAGGTTTAAAAGAAAACGAGCTTGAATTTAAAGAGATTAAAGGCAAAGAAGTTTTATATCACAAAAAAGAAATTCAAGGTGTAAAAAGTAGCAAGCTCTTAGCACAAATGATAGAAGAATGGCTTAAAAGCCTTAATTTTGGCAAAACTATGCGTTGGGGTAATGGCGAGTATGAGTTTATCCGTGCGATTCGCTCTTTTGTGTGTATTTTAGGAGATGAATTAATCGAGTTTGAAAGTTATGGTGTAAAAAGCGCAAAAAAAAGCTTCGTGCATAGAAGTGTAAGCTATGAAGCCTTAGAATTTAAGACTATAGATGAGTATTTTAAGCTTTTAAAAGATAATTTTGTCATTCTTGATCAAGAGCGAAGAAAAGAAAAAATCCTTGCTGAATTTAAAGAACTTGAAGCAAAACACAAACTTAGTATCGCTCAAGATATAGAGCTTTTAGCAGAAGTTGTTGCTATCACTGAATACCCAAAAGCCCTTTTAGGTAGTTTTGAGGCTGAGTTTTTAGAAATTCCAAGTGAGGTTATCATCACTTCTATGCGTGAAAATCAACGTTATTTTAGCGTCTTTGATAAAAACAAGCTCAGCAATCATTTCATCGTTGTTGCAAATGCGGTATGCAAAGATTATAAGCAAATCATCATGGGTAATGAAAGAGTGTTAAGAGCAAGGCTTAGCGATGCGATGTTTTTCTGGCAAAATGATATAAAAACAGGACTTCAGCCGAGCAAGCTTTCAAATATCATGTATATGCAAGAGCTTGGCACCATGCTTGATAAGGTTGCTAGGGAAAAGAAAATCGCTTCATTTTTGTGTCAAAGTTATGATTTAAGCGAACAAGAGATATTAAAGGCACTAGATTATGCTAAATGTGATTTACTTACTCAAATGGTTTATGAATTTGGCGAGCTTCAAGGCGTGATGGGGTATTATTATGCTAAAAAGATGAACTTGAGTGAAGAAATAGCTGAGGCTATTAAAGAACAATACCTGCCAAATGCTGAAAAAGATCCTTTACCAAGTAGTGAGTTTTCAAGCATAGTTGCACTTTCTTATAAACTTGATACGCTTATGGGGCTTTTTAGCATAGGCAAAATCCCAAGTGGCACTAAGGATCCTTATGCTTTAAGGCGCGCTGCAAATGGGATTTTAAAGATTGTTTTTAAGCTTCAAAAAAGCTTAAAACTTAAAAATTTACTTGATAGCTTAAGCCTAAATTATAAAAGCTTTGATACAAGAATTTTATATGATTTCATGCTTGAAAGACTTTATACTTTTTATCCGGTAAATGCTTCTTTTATAAAGGCGGTTTTAAGCTCACAAAATGATGATTTACTTCACATTGATGCAAGCATTAAAGCCTTAATAGAGCTTAGCAACGAAGAAAATTTTAATGAAAATTTTACAACCTTTAAAAGACTTGCTAATATAGCAAGTGCAAACTCAGCCAAAATTGATGAAAAGCTTTTTGAACACAAGGCTGAAAGCACACTTTTTGAAGCTTTTAAGAAATGCGATTTAAACGCTAAACCTAAGGTGGTGCTTGAAAGCTTATTTGCTTTAAAACCTTATATTGATGATTTTTTTGATAAGGTGATGATTAATACTCAAGATAGCCAGATCAAAAACAATCGCCAAGCTTTAGTTTATAGTATTTACAAGGCTTTTTTAAATATAGCTGATATTAAGGAGTTGAGCGTATGAAAAAAATTATATTTATACTAGCATTTTTTACTTCTTTAAGTTTTGCTGATCAAAATTTAAGCATAAGTAAAGGACAAGCCGTTATTTTAGAATTTAGTAAAAAGGGCTTAGAAGAGATAAAAGCCAGCAAAGATGAGAAACAAGAGCCTAAAAAACAACGTTTTTTTGTTCATCCTACCGAGGATAACAAAGTCATCTTGATCTTTTCATCAGCTTATAAAAAGCCTATAAAAAAGGCTATGGTAACGGCATTTTATAGCAATAAAGAAAAATTTCGCTATGATATTTTAGGT
Organism: Campylobacter sp. MIT 12-5580; assembly: GCF_005406235.1. NCBI lineage: Bacteria > Pseudomonadati > Campylobacterota > Epsilonproteobacteria > Campylobacterales > Campylobacteraceae > Campylobacter > Campylobacter sp. MIT 12-5580. The sequence continues at coordinate 139,378 of NZ_NXLK01000005.1, read as the reverse complement.
GATGAGGGCTTTTATCCTCAAGAAATTCTTAAAGTCGCACAAAGCAAGATCAGCCCTCCTAAAGAAGCTTTAAAACGTATTAAAGCCGAGTTAAATGAAGCAAATGCAGTATATGCCAGCTTTACTGATGAGGCTTTGTTTGATGGCGAGTTTATCTTGCCTTTAAACTCAAGCATTACCAGCAAATTTGGCTCAGCAAGAGTGTTTAACAATACCCTTGCAAGCTATCATTCAGGAACTGACTTTAGAGCAAGTGTTGGCACACCAATAAAGGCTGCAAATGATGGTATAGTGCGTATCGCTAAGGATAGGTATTATGCTGGTGGATCCATAGTCATCGATCATGGCTATCAAATTTTTTCTCAATACTATCATCTTTCAGAGCTTAAAGTTAAGGTTGGACAAAAAGTTAAAAAAGGACAAATTATCGCTTTAAGTGGTGATAGCGGCAGGGTTACGGGCGCGCACTTGCATTTTGGTATTTTTGCTGGTGGCACCCAAGTTGATCCTATAGATTTTATTAATAAATTTAATGCTTTATTTACCCAGCAACACTCACACTGAGCAAGTTTGTAAATTTAAACCAAAGCCTTTTAAAGCGATAAAATCCTTATCGCAATTTTTACTTAAAAGCTTGATTTCTTCTATACCAAAAAAACGCAAAATTTGAGCTCCTATGCCGTAGTTTTTAAACTGCGAGCCTGTATTTTTTTGCATTTGCATAAAAACAAGTACACCGCCATTTTGACTTAAAAATTCGATTTGCTTTAAAAAATCACTGAATTCACTTGAAGTGAGAAGCTCAAAATCACTTCCACTTGTGTGAAATTTCACATTTTCACTCCTTCTTGGTGTGCCAAATACAAAAGCAATATGCGTGAGATTATTATGATCTTTAAAGCTGAGTTTTTTTGCCTTAAAGCCTGCTATTTCGCTTTGGCTTTCGCTTACAAGTTCGATTAAGCTTTCGTGCTTTAAGCGATATTCGATCAAATCACTTACTGCTATCATATTAAGTTTATGAATTTTGCAAAACTCTTCTAAATCCGCCCTTCTTGCCATATCGCCGTTTTCTTTAACGATCTCACAAATAACACAAGCTTCTTTAAGCCCAGCCAAATGACACAAATCAACCGTGCCTTCAGTATGTCCGGTGCGTTCAAGCACGCCACCTTTTTTAGCAATGAGTGGATTAATATGTCCTGGACGCACAAAATCATCAGCCCTAGCCTTTTCATCAGCAAAAAGTTTGATGGTTAAATTCCGTTCATACGCGCTCACACCAGTGCTTGCAGACTTAGCATCAACGGTTATAGTAAAGGCTGTTTCGTGATTTGAAGTGTTTTTTGGCACCATTAAAGGTAAGTCAAAATGCTTAGCAATTTGCTCGCTTAATGCCACGCACACCACTCCCCTCGCCTCTTTTATCATAAAATTTACCTTTTCTTGAGTGCTAAACTCAGCAGCAAAGATCAAATCTCCTTCATTTTCTCTATCTTCTGCATCTACCATAACAAGCATTTTTCCAGCTTTTAAATCCTCAATCGCTTGCTCTACGCTTACAAAAGCCATATAATTTTTCTCCTTATTTAATTTCAAAACGAAATTATAACCTAAAATCTTGACAATTATATTAAAATTGACTATAATCACATTTTAAAAACCTTTGATGGGGTATAGCCAAGCGGTAAGGCAACAGGTTTTGGTCCTGTCATTCAGGGGTTCGAATCCCTTTACCCCATCCACTCTTTTTAAATCTCTCATTTTACTGACGCGAAGTAGAGCAGTGGTTAGCTCGTCGGGCTCATAACCCGAAGGTCGGGAGTTCAAATCTCCCCTTCGCAACCAAGTATATCCTTACCTTTTTTAGTGTTTTTATTTTAAAAATTTAAGCACATTGTATTCAAAATGTTTCCCATTTGAAATATAGTTTCACAAACAATTTTCAAAGGAGAAAAAATGCTTAAAAAAATTGCTTTGGGCTTAAGCTTGAGCCTCAGTTTGCTTGCAGCTAAGGAGTATGAAGCAAGACTGGCTGGACATATAGTCATTAAGGCTGATGAAAAAATCAAGCCTCCAAAAGATGCGCCTGAGTTTTTGCATACTGCTGGGAAATTTTTTAATGGGACAAGAGAAGAAAAGCTTCATAGCTTTGAAGCCCAGTATCTGCCTCAAGATAGGATAAAAAATTTCAAGATTCCTTTTAAGGATCAAGCTGTGCAAGGTCATAGCGGGATCAAATATCTTGGCAATGATGAAATTTATATAATTACTGATAATGGGCTTGGCACTAAGGCAAATTCAGCTGATAATATGCTTTTTATTAGCAAATATAAGCTTGATTTTAAAAATAGCTCTTATCAACGTTTGCAAACTATATTTTTTAAAGATACAAACAAAAAATCCCCTTATAAAATCACACTTGAAGGCACAAAAGAGCGGTATTTAACTGGGGCTGATTTTGATCCTGAAAGCTTTCAAATCATTAAGGGTGAATTTTGGGTAGGCGAAGAATTTGGACCATTTTTGCTTCATTTTGATAAAAATGGAGTTTTAAAAGAAGTCTTTGAAACTTACGCGCAAGGTGCTAAGCTTCTTTCTCCTGATCACCCTAGCCTAGAGCTTAGCTCAAAACCTCAATCAAAGCAAGCCTCTTTTAATGTAAGACGTTCAAAAGGCTTTGAAGCAATGGCTAGTTCAAAAGATGGAAGCTTTCTTTATCCTATGCTTGAGGGTGCACTTTTTATAAACGAAGAGTATGAAAACGAAAAGGGTAAGCAATTTACAAGAATACTTGAATTTGATGTGGCAAAAAAGAAATTTACAAATAAGAGCTATAAATACTTTTTTGAAGAAAATGACCATGCTATAGGTGATTTTAACATGATAGATGAAAAATACGCCCTTGTCATAGAAAGAGATAATAGTTCTGGAGTGAAAGACAAGCTTTGCAAAACAAAGGATACAAGCAAGTGTTTTGAAAGTGCGGCTAAATTTAAAAGAATATATAAAATCAAGCTTGATGAAAAAAGTGGCATAGCTCAAAAAATAGCTTATATTGATCTCATGAAGATTAAAGATACTCATAAGCTTTCTAAAAAGCCCTTAGTTGATGGAAATTTTGTTTTTCCATTTTTTACTATAGAAGATGTGGATATTGTAGATAGTAGCCATATCATCGTGGCTAATGACAATAATTTTCCATTTTCTGATGCAAGAGAGCCAAATAAAAGCGATGATAATGAAATCATTTTGCTTGAGGTGAAAGATTTTTTAGAAGCAAGATAAGGTTTTAAGCAAGGATAAGGCATAAAACTTCTTTTTCATAGCTATTACTTATAAAGAAGTAGGTGTAAAATGCAAGCTTTCATTAAGCTAGGAGTAAGCAAGGCTTAGGTTTTAAGTCTTGCTTGAAATGAAAATTATATTTTATTTTTCAAGCTTCATAAAAAGCAAAGGATAATTCCTTCCTTGTGTGTCTTTCTCGCTTCTTTTGCTTATTTTAAAGCCCATATTTTGATAAAATTGCAAGGCTTTTGTATTAGCTTCATTTACAGCTAGCTCATTTACTCCTTTTTGCATACAAAAGTTAAGCAAAGCTTTGCCTATACCCTTGCCAAACATATTTGCCCCAACAAAAAGCATTTCAAGGCAATTTTGATTTGTGCCTGCAAAAGCTAGAATTTGACTTTCTTTTTTATAAATATATAATTTTTCTACATTCAAAAGATAGCTAGGGATTTCTTTAGCTATGGCTTGCAAGTCGTTTTGACTTATAAAATGATGACTTGCTCTTACGCTTGATTGCCAAATTTCAAAAAGAGTTTTTAACAAATTCTCATCTTTTTCTTTAATTTGTATAATCACAAAATCTCTCTTTGTCCCTTAGCATTTGGCTGGCTTAAAATGCCCTCATCGCTAAGCTGTTCGATGATATTTGCAGCTCTATTGTAACCTATATTAAGTCGGCGTTGCAAGTATGAAATGCTTGTTTTTCTATCTTCTAAAATTACAGCTTTAGCTTGCTCAAAAAGCTCATCTTTTGTCCCAGCACTACTTTCACCACTCATTGATACAGCTTGGCTTGAAGAATTATCTTTTAAGAAATTTTCATCATATTCTACAGCCTGTTGGGCTTTTAAAAAGTCTACTATTTTTTCTATCTCCATTTCACTAGCATATGGAGCGTGGATACGCACTAAATTTGAAGTTCCAGGAGGAGTAAATAAACCATCGCCCCTACCAAGCAAACTTTCAGCACCTTGAGTATCTAAAATCACCTTTGAATCAACCTTTTGCCCTACTTTATAGGCTAAACGGCTTGGTAAATTCGCCTTTATAAGCCCAGTTACCACATCAACACTTGGGCGTTGCGTAGCGACTATAAGATGAATTCCACTTGCTCTAGCCATTTGAGCAAGGCGAGCTATGTAAAACTCGACATCTTTTCCGGCTGTCATCATCAAATCAGCTAATTCATCGATGATGACTACTATAAAAGGCAGTTCTTCATTTGCTTCTAAGCCTTGTTTTTTAAGCTCTTTCATCTTGTCATTATAATTTTCTATATTTTTAGTCTTTGCTTCAGCCATGAGCTTATAACGTCGCTCCATCTCTGCAACCATATTTGATAAAGCATTTACCGCCTTTTTAGGATCAGTGATAACTGGAGTGAGTAAATGCGGTATATCATTATAAATGCTAAATTCAAGCATCTTTGGATCAATCATCATAAGCTTTAAAGTCTTAGGGCTATTTCTATACAGCAAGCTTAAAAGCATGGAATTTATCCCCACACTTTTACCACTTCCTGTAGTGCCAGCGATGAGTAAGTGAGGGAGTTTTTTAAGATCAGTGATAAAAGCATTGCCTACTATATCCTTGCCTAAAGCTAGGGTTAAAGGGCTTTTTGCATTTTTAAAAATCTCACTTTCTAAAATTTCTCTTAGATAAATAGTTTGAATTTGTTCATTTGGCACTTCTATGCCAACTACATCTTTGCCAGGAATTGGTGCTTGTATGCGTATAGAGCTTGCTTTTAAAGCCATAGCCAAATCATCTTGTAAATTTAAAATCCTACTTACCTTTACATCTGCACTTGGACGAAACTCAAAAGTAGTTACAACTGGACCTGTATAGGTACTTATCACATCGCCACCTATCTTAAAACGACGCAATTTCTCAAGTAAATCATAAATTTTCTTATCGATTTCTTGCTCGTTGATTTCAATTTTGTTTTGGCTAGGATTGACTAAAAATTCAAGTGAGGGCAGTTTAAAGTCCTTTGGAGCTTCAAGTTTGCCTTTTTCTAGGCTGTCAAGCAAGGCGGTGTTTGACTTAAGCTCGGTTTGAATATATGCTTTTGTGTGTTGAGTTTGTTCTTGATTTTGAGCTGAATTTAAAGATTGCAAACTTTGACTTGCTAAAACTTCTTGAGAGTTTTCTTTTGGCTGATACTCTTCAACTATAGGGATAAACTCTTGCTCTTTTGGTTCTTTTGGCTTTTCTTTTACCTCAAGCTCGTTAACTTCAAAACTAAAAGGCTGATCTGATTCTTGCTCGGTTTTAGCGCTTTGAATTTGCTCTGTTAAATTTGGCTCTTGTGTTGTTTCTTCTTGTTCTGGGCTGGTTATTTCTTCTTTGAGATTGATATTTTTTCTTTTATAACTTGGCTCATCAAAATTTGATTTGTAAGCTAAATTCATCTTAATCTCTTCTAATTTTTTAGGCTTTAAAAATCGCTCTGGCACAAAGGCTTCTTTTTTCATTTCAAGAGGATTTGAATCTTCAAATTCAAAACTTTGAGCGCTTGCTTTGGTAACAAAATTATGAATTTGCTTGTTTTGAGTAGAAAAAGCTGGCTCGTCTAAGGCTTCACTTAGGTTGCTTTCTTCTTGTTTGCTATCTTCTATCTGCTGTGGTTCTTGTTCGTTTATATCTTTATCTTGCAAATCCCTTTGAATAAAAACTTCAGCTTCTAATCCTTGCAAATCCTCTTTTTCAAGCTGCACTGACTCTGCTTCTTGCGTGTTAAAGTCTTTTTCTTTAAAAGTCTCATCTTGTGTAAATTCTTTCACAAGCTCTTCTTGAATATTTTCTTTAGTCTGTTCTTTTTCTTTTTCATTTTTACCGCCAAAAAAACGATACAAGATATGTTTTAATTTTTCTTCATAAGAAGCAAAAACCGAAAAATCAATCCTTACACCAAATACCGCTTCTATAAAAGCTGGAAAAAGCAAAATCAAAGCAAGTAAAAGCATAAGCAAAGCAAGTATCCCGCTTAAAACTCGCCCAAAAAGAGCCCCGATGATAGTATAAAGCACTTCAGGGATATAACCAGCCTCTTTGCTTAAAATTCCAAACAACAAAACACAGCCAAAAAAAGCTAGAAAAAGTCCTATGCTCTCGCGTCTTAAAATATTATCAAACTCGTATTTTCTTTTATAAAAAATAAAATTTAAAGGAAGCAAAACAAAAGGATAAAATAAAGCAAAATCCCCAAACAAAAAGAGATTAAACTCTCCTAAAATTCGAGAAATAAAACCCAAAGAATCAGGCATAATGCTAACAAAAGCTAGATAAAAAAGAGCAAAACTTGAGATGATAAAAATGAGTTCTTTTTTGATTGTGTGTCCTTAAAGCTAAAAAATCATAGCCGTATTTTAGCATAAAATCAACTCACTTTGCTAGTATTTTTATCACTTTTTATGCCTTTTTCTGTGCTATAATCACGAGTAAAATTTCAAAAAAAAAGGATAAGTGTGAAAGACGAACTTTTTCGTAAAATAAGCACCAAGCAATTTGAATTTGATGAGAGCGTGGCTAGCGTTTTTGATGATATGATACAACGATCCGTGCCTTTTTACAAACAAAATGTAAAGCTCATCACACAACTCATCGCTCATCTTGCGCCTAAAAAAGCCCGAATTTGTGATTTGGGTTGCTCAACAGCTTCTTTACTTTTTGAACTCTTTTCCTTGCAAAAAGACTTTGTTTTATGTGGAGTAGATGAGGCTGAAGCTATGCTTTCAATCGCTCGCAAAAAGGCTAAAGCTTTTAAGGCTGAAATTTCGTTTTTACAAGGCAATCTTAACGAGCTTGAGTTTAAGCAACACGATATTTTTATCGCAAATTACACCTTGCAATTTATACGCCCTTTGCAAAGGCAAGCTTTGGTTGATAAAATTTATCACAGCTTAAATCCTAAGGGCTTTTTTATCTTAAGTGAAAAGATTGTGTATGAAGATGCTGTTTTAGCTAAGCAAATGATAGATATTTACGCTGAATATAAGCAAGAACAAGGCTATTCGCATTTTGAGATCGCCAAAAAAAGAGAAGCTTTGGAAAATGTGCTTGTGCCTTATAGTGAAAAAGAAAATATCACTATGCTTGAAAATTCAGGATTTAAAAAAATAGAAAGCTTTTTTAAATGGGGAAATTTTGAAAGCTTTATCGCTTTTAAAGATTAAGACTTCATTATTATGAAGTCTTAAAAAAGGTTTAGAATTTCTTCTTTTGCACATCGCTGAGTATGTCTTTGGCGATATTATTAACAGTATCAGAAATAACAGAACTATCATTAGCAATCTTCACATTATCTTGAGTTACACTTTCTATATGAGCTACACTTTCATTGATTTGAGTAATACCTGCAGTTTGTTCTTTGATAGATTCAGCCATATCATTGATGGATTGCACAAGTAAGTTAGTATTTGCTTCTATCTCACTTAAAGACTTTTGTGTTCGCTCAGCTAACTTTCTTACTTCATCAGCCACAACAGCAAAACCTCTTCCATGTTCTCCAGCCCTTGCAGCTTCTATAGCTGCATTTAAGGCTAAAAGATTGATTTGATCAGCTATATCTCCTATGATACCTGTGACATTTTTAATCTCTTCACTTTGAGTGATGACATCACTTGTTTTTGTCGAGACATTTTGCATAGAAGAAGTGATTTGTTCTAAAGCTGCTGCTGTTTCTTCTAAAGAATGAGCTTGTGAGTTTGAACTTTGAGTGAGGGTATTTACAGCTTCTTGAAGTTTGTTTGATTCTTCATTGAGTAAATTAGCAAAGTCAGATGAGGTTTTAAGCATTTTTACGATTTCATCGCCTAGAGTGTTAGTTGTGATTTCTACATTACCACTTGCATTAGGAATTTTATTTCTAAAGTCTAGGTTTTTATACTGCTCAAAAATCTCATGAATGGTATTCATATTTGAACCTACTCTATGCTGTAAGACATCAAGTAAGCGATTTAATACATTTTTAAGCTCTATGAGTTGAGGATTACCCGGATTTGCTGTGATTCTTGCTGTTAAATCGCCGCTTTCTATCACTTGCACGGTTTGCACTGATTGTTGGACGGAAAGTTTGTCTTGCTCAAGAGTTCTTTGAGTTTTGGTTATATTTTCATTGATTGCCATTCCCATTTGTCCAAGCTCATCTTGAGCGTGAATTTTAACAGTATGAACTTTAACATTTTCGTGGTTGATGTAGCGGAAGAAATTCAGCAAAGTATTAAGCACTACGCCTATTCTTGAAGCGATAATTTTACGCACAAGGATATAAAGAATAACCCCAATAACCACTAAAACGGCAATACCAATCAAAGCAATATCAATTTGCAAGCTTCTTACATTTGCTAGCACCGCACTTTTAGGAGCTGTTGTTACCATATACCAAGTGCCGATATTTCGTATGTTAAAACCTTTGATTGAAAGTATGGATTCAACATTTTCGCCCGTAAGATAATCGTCCATAAAAGCAAGATTTTCATTACCATGGATAAGATCAAGAACTTTTTGAGCACTTTGAGTATTTGGGTTAAATTCTTTAAGATTTTTTCCTATAGCGCTTGTATTTATATGTGCTGCTATGACGCCCTCTTCATTGATGATAAAACGCAAATCGCCTTCATACATTTGAAATCTTGGATCTGAAATATTATCTGCTAAAGATTTAAGATCGACAATGAAACCGATCACACCTATAATTTCATCATTTTTTGCTCCAAAGATAGGATAGACTATATTTACTCCATAGAATTTCTTTCCATCCAACTCCATCATTCTAGGATTACCTAAAACTGGAACTTTATCTGCTAAAACTTTTGGAACAGATCGTCCTGTAAGCACAACATCATCAGCATCAACAACCTTTACCCCACCTCTTGAAGTTGGGTTTTCATCACGATAAAACATCATAAATTTATTATTTTTACTGATGAAAGCTGAGTCTTGATCTTTAAATTCAGCACTTGGATTAAGTAAATGCAAATACGCAAATTCGATATAATTACTTGCATCAACAGCTGAAATAATGCTAAATTCAACCTCATCTACACTCATCGTTTGTGAAATAAGTCCTGATCTGATGTTTTGACTTGAAGACTCAAGTAAGGTTGTAAGCTCTTGAAAGATACCTTCAGCAAAATTTGCGTAGCGATTTACTGAAGCAGTGAGTATTTTTTGCACATCTTCATCTGTAGTTGCTGTTACCCTAGAAGAAATGGTAAAAAGCATAATAAAAATACCCAAAGCGACAAGAACAAGCACTGAAGATATAAGCTTTGTTCCTATATTTAGATTGTTGAAAGACTTCATCTTTTTCCTTTTTTGTGTAGTGAGTTTGTTAAATCGAAAACGACGAAAATTATCATATAATCGCACATTTTCAAAAAATTGCAAGATTATATCACGAAAATATTTAAAGTTTGTTTTAAAAAGTAAAATTTTAATAAAAACTTTTTCTTCCTTTACAAACACTCTTGGTTACAATAAGTCAAATATCGCACATCACAAAGCACTAATTATCCAAACACTCCGCTTAAATAAGCTCTCGTTTTTTCCTCTTTTGGATTTTCAAAAAATTCTTTACTTTCATTAAATTCAACAAGTTCTCCTAAGTGAAAAAACGCTGTATAATCAGCTACTCTTTTGCCTTGCTGCATATTGTGTGTAACCATAATCATACTTAAATTATGACTTAGTTCTTTTAAAAGCTCTTCTATGACAGCTGATGAGATAGGATCAAGGGCTGAGGTTGGCTCATCTAAAAGCAAAAGTTTTGGATTTATCGCTAGGGCTCTAGCTATGCAAAGTCTTTGTTGCTGTCCGCCTGAAAGGGCTAAGGCGTTGCTTTTAAGCTTGTCTTTTACTTCTTTAAAAAGCCCTACTTTTTCAAGCTTATCAACGACTAGAGCTTCTTCATCACTTTTGTGCTTTATTAAGCCATGAAGTCTTGGAGCATAAGCTATATTTTCATAAATGCTTTTCACAAAGACATTGGGCTGTTGAAACACCATACCTACGCTTTTTCTTAGCTCAACCACATCAAGCCCTCTTACATCTTTACCCTCAAGCTCGACAAGCCCTTCTATCTTTGCGATCTTGTCATTCATGCGGTTAAAACAACGCAAAAAGGTTGATTTTCCGCAACCTGAAGCACCGATTAATGCGGTGATTTTGTTTTTATTGATTTGCATATTGATGTCAAATAACGCTTGTTTTTTTCCGTAAAAAAGATTTAAATTTATAACTTGTGCTAGCATGTTTGTTTTCCTTGAAAGTATTTTCTAAGTAGTATGGCTACTAAATTTAATATCACTAAAAGTCCTAAAAGCACCAAAATTCCAGCCGCAGCTCGCTCTAAAAAGGCACGTTCAGGCATAGAAGCCCAGTTATAAATCAAAGCTGGAAGCACGGTTATAGGCTGATTGAGTGAGCTTGCTACATCTGGGATAAAAGCTATCATACCTATAAGCATTAAAGGTGCAGTTTCGCCTATGGCTTGGGCTAAGGCTAGGATAGAGCCTGTCAAGATCATAGGCATAGCTAAAGGCAAAACCACGCCTTTAACCATCTGCCATTTTGTAAAGCCAAGAGCTAAAGCTGCATTTTTCATACTCACATCAACGCTTTTTAAAGCTGCTTTTGTCGCAACGATGATGATAGGAAGACTCATAATAGCTAAAGTTAGCCCACCAACAAGAGCTGAGGAGCGAGGTACACCAAAAAAGTTGATAAATAAAGCAAGCCCTAAAAGCCCAAAGATGATACTAGGAATGCCCGCAAGATTGTTGATACATACTTCTATGATATGTGTCAGTAAATTTTGTGGAGCAAATTCCTCAAGATAAATCGCAGCTGCTACGCCTATAGGCACAGCTACAACCATACACACAAACATACAAAGCAAGGTGCCTACTACTGAAGCTAGTATGCCTGATTGCTCAGGAGCTATTTTTGAATCCCCGCTTAAAAAGAAATTTGAGTTAAATTTAGCCTCAAGTAAATGATTTTGTATAAGCGTATCCACAAGGGCTTTTTGTGTGTCATCAAGCTTGTTGAATTTCTGCTTAGCGTATTGATCAACTTCTGCATTTGCTAAGAGCCAAATTTGATCTTGTGGTAAGCCGTTTTGGCGAATTTGTCTTCTTTCATTTCTTGAGAGTAACGCTATCACGCTTGAGTTTGACTCAGCACTGATTAAAATATAATTTTGCTTTAAAGCAGGCAAACCAAGATATACAAGCGTGCTTATAAAGATAAACAAAAAAAGCATATTAATATACAAGCCAGCTTTACAAAAAAACTTAAAATGTTTTGAAGCTTTTTTGCGTCGTTTTATGAGAGTTTTCATAGGCTTTTTCCTTTGTGGAATTTATTGATAAGATAAACACTAAACATATTGATGATTAAAGTGATGATAAAAAGCGCAAGTCCTAAAGAAAAAGCGCTTAAGGTTAAAGAGCTATCAAAAGCTTGATCGCCTTGTAAGGCTTGGACTATATGCACGGTTATCGTTGTCATATCTTCTAAGAAATTTAAGCTCATATTTGGACGCAAAGACGCTGCCATAACCACGATCATAGTTTCTCCTAAAGCCCTTGAAAGCCCAAGCAAACAAGCAGCGATAATGCCGGGCATAGCTTCTGGCAAGATCACAGCAAATACCACCTCTTTTTTTGTCATACCCAAAGCATACGCTCCTTGAATTCGCTTAACATTTACAGCCTCAATACAATCTTGTGATAAAGAAGCCACTATAGGCACGATCATAATCCCCATCATAAAACCAGCTCCTAAAGCACTTTCATAACTTGCATTCATACCAAAAGCGTGAAATACCCAGACTATTGAAGGGGCGATGATAATCACAGCAAAAAAACCAAAAACAACGGTTGGAATTCCAGCGATAAGCTCAAGCACTGGCTTAAGATAGTTTTTTGATCTTTTACCTGCAAAAACCCCAAGATACACAGCACACATAATACCCAAAGGCAAAGCTGTAATCATAGCGATAACAGAGATATAAAAAGTCCCCCAAAACAAACTCGCCGCACCAAAAACCCCATGCCCTGTGCTACCATCAGCTAAGGTAAAAGCCGCATCAGCTGCCCACTGAGAGGAAAAAAGAAAGGTAAAAACGCTTTCTTTGCTAAAAAACTTCAAAGCCTCGATCAAAATAGTAAGCATAATCGCAAAGCTAATCACCACGCTTACAAAAGCACATAAAAAAAGTATGCTTTTAATCACTCTTTCTTTCATAATCTTCTTTTCAAAATTTAAAATTCTTGCTTTAAAAAAAGCTGTGAAAGTATAAAAGGACTTGGAAACTTTTTGGAAACTTATAAACTTTTTATTTAAGTGAATTTTTATACTATTTTATATAAAATTGAAACTTCATTTTAAAATCATAAAAAAGGAGAATTTAATGAAATTAAACTTCAAATTAAGTATAGCGGCTATACTATTGCTCGCTGGGGGGGGGGCATTAAAGGCTGAAGAAACGCATACTCTTGAATCTTCAGTTATCTCTGCTTCAGGCTTTGAACAAGATATCAAAGACGCTCCTGCGAGTATCTCAGTAATCACAAGCGAAGAGCTTAATTCTCGTCCTATAAAAGACATAGGTGAGGCTATACAAGAAATTCCCGGCGTTGATGTGTCGATGAATAAAACTGGAACTTATGATTATAGCATACGCGGTTTTGGCTCTGCTTATACCCTTGTTTTGATAGATGGCAAGCGTCAAAGCGTAGCTAATGGCTTTTATAGCAATGGCTTTGATGGCAGTGAAAGCGGCTACATGCCTCCACTTGCGATGATAGAAAGGATAGAAGTTATAAGAGGACCAGCCTCAACACTTTATGGCACTGATGCGGTTGGAGGAGTGATAAATATTATCACTAAAAAGATGAGTAATGAAGTCAGTGGCTCTATAGCTCTTGATACCCAACTTCAACAACACCCTGATATTTATGGTAATGCTGGCTCTATGAATGGTTATATCTCAGCCCCACTCATAGAAGATAAGCTTTCTTTTTCAGCTCGTATAAAATACTATAGCAAAAACGAATCTTCTCACCTTTGGCCTAGCGTGCCTTACAGCAATGGCACTCAAAGACCGGCTAATTTTCAAATTCCAAGCCATAGCCCGGGCAAGCTTACAGCCTTAAACATAGGCGGACGCTTTAATTTTGTGCTTGATGAAGCAAATAGCTTTTATTTTGACTATGAGCATTATGATAATAACATCGTTACGCGTTCAACAAGCGGGCAAGCCATTCGCTCAGATAGGGTAATCAAAAAAGATAATTTCGTGGGAAATTATGATGGAAGTTTTGCTTTTGGAAGCATTAATTCTTACGCACAATACGGACGCACTTGGGATAAAGACCTTGTTTCTCAAATCATAGTTGGAGAAACAAAGGCTGTGCTTCCTTTTGACTTGGGTGCGGCTGGAAATTTGGTTGGTTCTTTTGGAGCAAGGGCTGATTATGAGGTTTTAACCGATGATACGGCAGGAAGTAGAGGCAGCACAAATATTTTACAAGGTAAAAATATCGATCAAATCACAGCCGCTTTATACGGCGAGGGCGAATACTTCATCACTGAAGATTTCATCTTTACCACTGGTTTAAGATGGGTGTATAGTGATTTGTTTAAAAGTGAATTTACACCAAGAGTATATGCAATCTATCATATCACTGATGATATAGCCTTAAAAGGTGGCATAGCAAAAGGCTATAAAACACCGCAAGCTAAGCAAATCAGAAAAGGCAGATATAGCTCAAGTGCAACAAGTGATGCTTATGGTAATCCGGACTTAAAACCAGAAGAAAGCATAAATTATGAGCTTGGGGTTGATTTTAATTTATTTGATTATGCAAATTACACTATCACAGGCTTTCTAACAGACTTTAAAAATCAAATCAGCACACAAAACGCAGTAATGGGAGATATTTTACCAAATGGCGTAACTTGCAACGCAAGCGGAGGTTGTACCTATCCTATCAATCTTGGCAAAACTCAAGCTAAGGGTATAGAATTTGCTTTTAAGAGTGCAAAATTTTATGATTTTAGACTAAGTTCAAGCTATACTTTTATAGAAAATGTATATAAAGATGGTGTTTTAAATGTGCTTGGTGGCACAAGGGTTGAAAACAAACCAAAACATATCATTAGTGCTAAACTTGATCATGAATATGGTAAATTCAACTCTTTTTTAAAATTTAGAGGCAAATTTAACACTATAGCTAGAGCAAAGGGTGGCAACAATAGACCTTTAACTAACGCAGGTGGAACAAACATAGAAAAATACAAGCCTTTTTATACTTTTGATCTAGGCACAAGCTACAAGATAGATAAAAACTCAACCTTAAGCTTTATGATTTACAATCTATTTGATAAAGACTTTTTTGATCCTATAGCTACAGGAAGAGACGCCACAACAGGCAATCCAAGCGGATATGCTAACCTCTATCAAGACTATACTGAGGGCAGAAGCTTTTGGATGCATTATAAATACGACTTTTGAGCTTTTTAAGCTTTATTAACTTCTTTCACTAAACTTACCCAAAAGCCTTTTTATGGGCTTTGGGTAAAGGTGTTTTGCTGTTTTAAAACACCCTGCCAGCTTTTACCAGACTTTCATCAAGTTTTGTTTTCTGTTCTAAATGCTTTTGACTTGCTTTTAAATTCGCATCGCTTAGTGGCACAAGCCCTATTTTTTCAAGCTCTCCACCGCTTTTTGCTAGATCATCGCTCATATAAAGTTTAGCAAATTCTAAAGTTTCAGGGTTTTTAGCGTTTAAATATATATACAAACTTCTTGCAAGCTCGTATTTGCCCTCAGCGATATTTTTTTCGTTTGCTTCTATGGTATCTATCTTAGCAGCATTGATTTTATCTTTATTTGAAGCTAAAAAGCCATATCCAAAAAGCCCAAAGGCATTTTTATCCGCACCTAGCTTTGAAACGATTAAATTATCATTTTCTCCGCTTGGGATATATGCGCTATCTTGACGCATACTTTTGTATTTGCCAGCTTGATCGCCGTATTCTTTAAATTTCTTTGAAACCTTGCTTAAAACAAGTTCTTCTATGGTATCTCTTGTGCCAGAGCTTGATGGAGGTCCGTAAATGGCTATCTTGCGATTTGGTAATTTTTTGTCGATTTGTTGCCAATTTGTGTAAGGATTTGGCACAAGTTTGCCATTTTGTGGAATTTCTTTAGCAAGAGCTAAAAAAAGTTGCTCTAAAGTGATGTTTAAAGGTGCGTTAGCTTTGTTTTGTGCCAAAACTATACCATCATAGCCTATCATCACACCTATAATGTCTTTTACTCCAGAGTCTTGGCAAGCTTTAAACTCACTTGGCTTAATCGCTCTTGAAGCATTTGAAATATCAGTTTTACCTTCGCAAAACACCTTAAATCCTCCGCCTGTGCCAACACTTTCAACTATAGGCGTAGCTGTTTTTTTCACGGCTGCATACTCTTCAGCAACAAAACTTGTGAAAGGATACACGGTTGAAGAACCAGCTATTTTTAGCTCTGCTGCTTGAGTCAAGGCAAAGGCAGTCACACTGAGTGCTAGAATTTTTTTCATTTTTTTCTCCTTAAAATAATTTAAACACGCAAAGTGTAAGATAAAAAAGAAACTTTTTAGAAACATATCATTTTATTTAAAAAAATCTCATATTTTTGATAAATATTTTCTTTAAATAATGATATTATCAAAAACTTATATTTTTGATAATATAAGTTTAAAAGTCTATTTTTAGGTATATTTATACTAAAATATCAAGGTTTAAAAAGCACTTTTTATTATCAAAATAAAATAATTTTGATAAATTTTTTTTCATTTTTTGTAAAAAAATTAAAAAATTGTGCTATAATTTTCTCACAAAATCAAAAAAAGGAGAAAGTTATGCTTTCAAAAGAAGTTATTGCTCTACTTAACGAGCAAATCAACAAAGAAATGTTCGCGGCGAATTTGTATCTTAGTATGAGTTCTTGGTGCTATGAAAATAGTTATGATGGTGCTGGCTTGTTTTTATTTGAACATGCTGGCGAAGAAAGCGATCATGCTAAAAAACTCATCACTTACCTTAATGAGACAGATTCACATGTCAAACTTGCTGAAGTTGCAAAACCAGATGATGAGTTTAAATCCTTGCTTGATGTGTTTGAAAAAACATATAAACACGAGCAGTTCATCACAAAGTCAATTAATGATTTGGTTGATTTTATGCTGATCAAAAAAGACTATCCAACTTTTAACTTCCTTCAATGGTATGTTGCTGAACAGCACGAAGAAGAAGCACTTTTTAGAGGTATAGTTGATAAAATCAAGCTTATTGGCGATCACGCAAATGGTCTTTATCTTGCTGATGCATATATCAAAACTTTAGCTAAAAGCTAAAAACTTGGTGTGGCTTTTAAGTGATTTTAAGCCACACTTTTTTATTGAATTCATTTTGCTTTGTAATTTCTTTGAGTTTTTATAATCTTATCAAATGCTAAGCTTGTTTTATTTAAAATAACAGATTTTTTTGTCTCTTTTTTGTTTTTCTAGCTTTTACTTACTAATAGCGCAGCGGTGCTTTGTCTTTAAAATGATAGTGTTAAAAAAATATAATTTTAAGGATTAAACAAGCGAGCAAAAGCCCAAAAAGGCTTTTTGGTAGATTTATTTAAAAGTTGTGCCACCATCTACGATGAAAGTGTGTCCTGTTACCCAGCTGGCTTTTTCAGAACACAAGAACAAACATGCGCCGGCTAAGTCTTCAGGCTGTCCCATGCGGTTAAGTGGGCTAAGATCAATAGTAGCTTGCTTGACTTCTTCATAATTTGTAAAGGCTCTTAAAGCGTCTGTTTCTATAGGACCGCCACTTACTACATTTACGCGTATATTTTTGTCCCCAAGCTCAGTTGCAGCGTATCTTGCCATAGCCTCAACAGCAGCTTTTGCTGTGCCATGCCCTGCGTAATTTTCAATATAGACTAAATTTCCAGTTGATGAGATGGAAATGATAGAACCCCCACCAACTTTTTCCATTCTTTTAGCAGCTTCTTGAGCGCCTACTACAAAGGCATTTACTGTGGCTGTAAAGATATTGTTAATCCCTCTTGGACGAAGCTTCATAAATTTAGTATATCCACCTACTACAGCGCGTCCTGAGATAATGGCATTTGAGATAAAAAAATCCACCCTATCAAAGTCTGCATCGATCTTTTCAAAAAGCTCTTTATAGGTTTCTGGCTCAAGTATATTAAACTCATACGCTCTTGCTTTTATAGCATAATCTCTTTCAAGCTCTTCTACCAAACTTGAAGCTATATCAGCGTTTGAATTATAAGTGAAAGCAACATTTGCTCCAACTTTAGCAAATTCATATACTATAGCTTTGCCAATACCCCTTGTGCCACCACTTATAACAAGGGTTTTTCCCTTAAAGAAATCTTTCATATTCTCTTCCTTTAACTATATAATCTTTTAAAGTCTAAATTTTATCAAATCTTGCTTAAAAAACAGCTAATACACTTTAAGCAAATTTGGTAAAAACTCACCTTGATGTAAAATTTCCACAAGCAAAAGTGCAAAAGCCCCAAAAAACCAATTTATACTTCTCATAAGTTCTTTATGAAAAAACTCTGGGCGCATTTTAATCTCATAAGGCACATAAAAATCTTTAAATTTTGGAAAAAATCTTGAAGTTTTAGCTAGAAACTCTTCATATTTACTTCCAAATTTAGAACGCAAGAAGTTTTCTTCCCCTTTAATCGTATAGTGATACACCCACAGATAAAAAATCACTGCGATGATGATAAGACTAAGCTGAGCTTTTAAAGCCACAAGCCCTATAAAGGCGATAAAAGAGAAAAAATACAAAGGATTGCGGCACAAGCTATAGGCTCCATAATCAATAAAATGAGTCCCATCTGTGCCTTCATTTTTCATACCGCCGATAAAAATCGTCGCATAAAGCCTACCAATAACGCCTACAATCACACAACAAAAGCCCACAAAGCGGATAATATTTGCCACAAGCTCATCATAAGCACTATAACTTACCAACACATAAACGATAAAAATAAAGGCAAAAATATACTGCCACACAAAGCGGTTAAACATAGCTTACCTCTTTATCTAAACAGGAATTTTTCAAAAATAAATTCTTGCTTTTAAAATTTGAGCTTATGGCTTTGATATACTTAAACGATCTCATATTGCTTTAAAACCTCTTCAAGTTTTTTTAATGTTTCTTTACTTGGAGCAACTAAAGGCAGGCGGTATTCTAAGCTTTCAAGCAAACCACACAAATGCATCGCGGCTTTTAATGGTATAGGATTGCTTTCACAAAATAAAACTTGATTGATATTATAAAGCTTGTCATTAATAGCCTTTGCACCCTTATAATCCTCAGCTAAAGCTAAATGCGTAAGCTTTGCTATCATATCAGGCAAGAGATTTGAAGTTACTGAGATGACGCCTTTTCCGCCATTTGAAAGTATAGGATAATTAATAGCATCATCGCCACTTATAACTATCATTCTTGGCTCATGAGCGAGTAAATCCACACATTTATTCATATTCCCACTTGCTTCTTTAACCCCATAAATATTCTCACAATCCCTAAAAAGCCTTATGATGGTATTTGTTTCTATCTCACAACTTGTTCTGCCTGGTACATTATATAAAAGCACAGGAATTTCAACACTTTCAGCTATAGCTTTATAATGCTGATAAAGTCCTTCTTGAGTAGGCTTGTTATAATAAGGCGTAACGCTTAAAATACCATCAGCCTTGTGTTTAGCCGCAAATTGAGCCAAATCAACAGCTTCATGAGTAGCATTTGAGCCAGCTCCTGCTAAAACCTTTGTATTTGTGCCTTTGCACGCATCAACAGCAATTTCTATGCAAATTCTATGCTCTTCATGCGTTAAAGTCGCACTTTCTCCAGTGGTGCCAACAGGCACTACAGCATCTATGCCGTTTTGAATTTGTCTTTTGATGAGCTTGTGAAAAGTCTGCTCATCAAGCTTGCCATTTTTAAACGGCGTTGCAAGAGCTGTCATGGCTCCGGTGATGGATTTTGTATTCATTTTTTGTCCTTTCTCAAGATGAGTGTGGTTGAGTTTTTAGCTGTAAAATACTTTTTAGCTACTCTTACTAAGTCTTTTAGCTCAAGTTGTGAGATATTTTTTTCATATTCTAGCAAGGGCGTTAAATCTCCTTTGGCGATGAAATTTCCATATACATTGCTTACTGAGCTTGCATTTGCCAAAGAAAAGATAAAATCACTTTTAACGCTATTTTTAATCTTTACAAGCACTTCTTTTTCAAGCTTTTCTTGTTTGATACTTTGTAAAATTTTAAGCAGTTCTTGCTCGACTTGCTCGGCTTTTACGCCCACATTACAAATACAAATGAAAATAAATAAATTCTCATCTATACTTTCATTGCAAAAGGCATAATGCTCGTTTATAAGCCCTAGTTTATCAACTAAAATTTCATTGATTAAAGAGCTTTTTCCATTGCCTAAAAGCTCGCTTAAGGCTTGTAAGGCTGGTATATCTTTGTGCTTAAAATTTGGGATTTTAAAGCCAAGAGCGAGCATTTGTGTGCCACTTTCTTTTTGAATTTCTATACGTTTAGCCCCATCTTGCTTTGGCTCTTTGGTGTGTAGTTTTGGTATCTTGCCCTTATTTTTAATATGAGAAAAATGCTTATTTGCGCACTCAAAAACTTCAGCTGCTTTGATATCTCCACTAACAAGCAAAAAAGCATTTTGTGGCTGGTAAAAGGTTTGGTGAAACTCTTTAATGTCTTCTATGCTCCAATTTTCAATGTCTTTCATAAAGCCAATCGGCGTCCAGTGATAAGGGTGGTATAAAAAGGCATTATTAAAAAGACGAAAGTAAAGATAACCAAGCGGGCTATTATCAGTCCTCCAAAGTCTTTCTTCAAGCACAACTTGACGCTCTGGCTGAAATTCCTCATCTTTTAAATTTAAGTTTTGCATAAGTTCTGCAAAAAGCCACAAAGCCTTGTCTAAATTGTCTTTAGAGCATTTGATATAATAATGCGTATAATCAAAGCCTGTGCTTGCATTATCAACCCCTCCAAAGCCTTTTACTATCTCATCAAATTCCCCTGCTTTTAAATTTTTTGTGCTTTTAAAATTTAAGTGTTCAAGCATATGAGCTATGCCACTTTTGCCTAAAACTTCATTTCTTGAACCAACCTTATAAAAAATATCTACACTTATAACTCCGCTTTTTTCATTGACTGGAAAAGCATAAACTTCAAATTTGTTTTTTAACACTTGTTTTTCATAAGCGATCATTTTAAATTTGCTCCTACTGCTTGACTGATATGCACGAATTGATCTTTTCTTAAAAGCTCAACTAAGCCTTGATTAATTTGTGCGGCTATGCTTGGTCCTTTATAGATAAAAGCTGTATAAACTTGCACTAAATTTGCTCCATTTTTAATCCTCTCATACGCCACCTCAGCGCTATCAATGCCCCCACTTGCGATAAGCAAGGTTTTACCAAAAAGTGTTTTAGCCAGCTCTTTAAAAAATATCCCACTTTTTTCTTGTATAAGCTTACCACTAATGCCTCCAAAGGTGCGGTTATTATCAAGTAAAGAATAATCTGTGCTAGTATTTGCGATGATAAGCCCACTTACTCCTTCTTTGATCGCGCATTCACAAAGTTTTAAGGCTTTATCTATACTCATATCAGGAGCAATTTTAAGAAAAATAGGCTTTGAAGTGATAGCTTTAGCCTCTTTGAAAAGCTCTTTGATAAAATTTTCACTTTGCAAATCCCTTAAATTTTGCGTATTTGGCGAAGAGATATTGATGATAAAATAATCACACAAATTTTCAAAACTCTTAAGCAAAATAAGATAATCGCTCAAAGCCTCTTCATTGCTTGTAGTTTTGTTTTTGCCTATATTTGCACCAAGTGGAAGTATAAAAGGATAAAGATTAGCTAGCCTTGAAGCGATTTTATCCTTGCCTTCATTGTTAAAACCCATAGCATTTTGCAAGCTTTCTTGTTCTATGAGGCGAAACAAACGAGGCTTGTCATTGCCCTTTTGAGCTTTTGGCGTAAAAGTGCCAAATTCTAAAAAGCCAAAACCAAGAGCACTTAAAGGACGTATCATAGTCGCATTTTTATCAAAACCACCTGCTAAGCCCACAGGATTGTTAAAATATAAGCCACAAAGTTCTTGTTTAAGGCTATCATCATCAACGATATAATTTTTAGCTAAAAAACTTAAAGCCCCAGGACACACAAAATTTAAGCTTCTTAAAGCCCACTCGGCTAAATGATGTGCATTTTCTGGATCAAGCTTAAAAAGCAAGGGTTTGAAAAATTCATAACTCATATTTTTCCTTGATTATTTTTAAAAATTGTAGCCAAGCTTAGCTAAAAAATGGCTTTTAAATTTCTTCTCCTTGAGCACTTTTTTCTTTAAATTTCTTATATAAGCTACAATGTTCAAGCAAATAAGCATCATTTCCTGTAGCTATAACCTTGCCCTTTTCAACTACAACTATAGTATCAGCATTTTCTATAGTGCTAAGGCGGTGAGCGATGATGAGTATGGCGTGATCTTTTTTTAGCTTTTCTATGCTTGCAACTATAGCCTTTTCGCTTTCATTATCAAGGGCTGAAGTGGCTTCATCGAAGATGAGTAAGTCTGGATTTTTATACAAAGCCCTTGCTATAGCTATACGTTGTTTTTGCCCTCCGCTTAAATTTTTGCCATGCTCTTGCAACACGGCATTTATACCACCTAAATCTTGCACAAAATCATACGCACTTGCTTCTTTTAAAGCTTGTATTACCCTTGCTTCATCAAATTCCTCACTATAAGCGACATTTTCAGCTATCGTATCATTAAAAAGATAGATATTTTGAGTCACTAGGGCGATTCTAAGGCGGAGGGATTTTAAAGTATAATTTGTGATATCTTTTTCATTGAGTAAAATTTCACCCTTTTGTTTGTCATAAAATCTTAGCAAAAGATTGATGATAGAGCTTTTTCCACCCCCGCTTGGTCCAACTAAAGCACAAATTTGTCCTTTTTCAAAAGCAAAGCTTGTGCCATTAAGTGCGTGCTTATCATCTTCATAGTGTAAATGCACATTTTTAAACTCTATCCTTTGTATGTGTTTAAGCTCGTCTTTACCATCTTGAATTTCAGCTCTTAAGTCAAGCAGATAAAACACTCTTTCACTTGCTGCCATTGCTCCTTGTATGCGTCCATACATTGATGAGAGTTTTTTAAGCGGAGTGTAAGCCATAAAAAGCGCAGTAATAAAACTTGAAAACTTACCCACATCAAGCGAACCATCAACAACTTCTTTTCCACCTATAAAGATCACTACAGCAACGCCTATAGAGCCAAAAATTTCCATGATAGGACTAATAGCCGCATCAACCCTTGCGCTTTTTAAGCTTAGCCGAGCAAGCTCTTGATTTTCCTTGCTAAATTTAAGTTCTTCTTTAGTATGAGCATTATTGGCTTTAATAAGCTCTATATTTGAAAAAATTTCGCTTAATCTTGAAAGCATATCAGCATTTTTTTCTTGAGAAGCGTGTCCTATCTTTCTTAATTTTTTTGCAAAAAGTATGAGCGGATATAGAGCAAGTGGGATAACAACAAGGGCGAAAAAAGCCAGAGTTGGACTTTGATAAATCACTACAGCCAAAAGCCCCACAACCATAATAAAATCCCTTATAAACTCAGGAATTATATTTGAAACTATGCTTTGTAATGCCCCTATATCGCCGGTGCAGCGGCTCATCAATTCTCCGCTTCTATACTTATGAAAAAAGTGCATATCAAGGCTGAGTATATTTTTAAGCATATGATCGCGAAGTTTTTGCAAAATACGTGTGCCTATAAAGGCTGTATAGTAGCTTTGTATATACATACCTATATCTTTAAGCAAATACACCCCAATGATACCAAGCGGCAGATAATACAGCATTTCCTTGCCCTTGTTGATAAAAATTCCATTAATCACCGGCTCCATTATCCAAGCACTTAAAGATGTCCCAGCTGCACTTAAGATAATGCCAACACCCACAAGTAAAAAATAAAGCTTATGCTCTATATAATAAGGCTTAAAGCGGATCAAAACTTCTTTTAAATTCATATCTTTACGCGTTTTATTCATTATTTTTTTCCCATACTACGCCATTTGGTGTATCTTGCAAGCTAATGCCTTTTGCAAGTAAATTTGCTCTGATTGTATCAGCTTTTTGAAAATCTTTTTCTTTTTTTGCCTCAGCTCTTAAGGCGATTTGCTCCTCAATAAAGTCAAGCTCATCTTTACTTACGCCAAATTGAAAATACGCATTTGTATCTAAAAAACCAAGCCCCAAGATCAAGCAAGCTTCTTCTAAGGCTTTGCTAAGATCGGCTTTTAAGGCTTTGTTTTTACTATCTTCATCAAGCTTTTGATTGCTCTCATTTATAAACTCATCAAAGCTTGCAAGGGCTGCTGAGATATTTAAATCATCTTTTAAATTGAAAAGCAAATTTAAAGCAAGCTCGCTTTTAAAGCCTTCTTTTAATTCTTGAGTTTCTAAGTCCTTAAAAGCCTCTAAACCTAAGCGTTTTTTAAGGCGGTAAAGCTTATCAAGCCTTTTTTTAGCCCCAGCTAAATCCTGTAAAGAATAAGAAAAATGTGCCCTATAATGTGAGCTTAAAAGATATAGCCTTAAGACTTCTCCTTGAAAAGATTTTAAAGCGTCCTTGACAAAAAAGCTATTATTTAAACTCTTGCTCATCTTTTCGCCATCAATTTTTACAAAGCCATTGTGTAGCCAAAATGAAGCGAGGCTTTTATCAAAGGCTAAACGGCACTGACAAGCCTCATTTTCATGATGAGGAAAAAGCAAATCTATACCTCCACAATGTATATCAAGCCCTTCTTTAAAGAGACTTTCTATCATGGCAACGCATTCACTATGCCAACCTGGACGCCCTTTACCAAAGGGTGCAGGATAAAAGCTCTCATCAAATTTCCACAGCACAAAATCACTTTCATTGCGTTTTTTGCTCTCATTTTCAAGGCGGCTGATATTGTTTTCAAAACCCCTATGAGAAAGGCTTAAATAGGCTTTATCTTTGCTTGTATCAAGATAAATTCCATCTTTAAGTGTATAAGTAAAGCCTTTGTTTATAAGCTCTTGTATCAAAATAATCATTTCTTTGATAAAATGTGTCGCTCTTGGTTTAAAATTTGGCTCTAAAACATTTAAAGCCCTCATATCCTCTTCATAAGAAGCTATGTAAAAGGCGGTAAGTTCTTCTAGGCTTTGGTTGTTTTCTTGCATTTTTTTAAGAATTTTATCATCTATATCAGTGTAATTTCTTGCAAATTTTATTTTAAAATTAAGAGCAAGCAAAACTCTACGCAACAAATCAAAACAAATGCTACTTCTAGCATGTCCTAAATGTGCATGATCATAAGTTGTAGGACCGCATAAATAGATATTTATTTGTTTTTTACTCAGCTCTTTTTTTTGCTTTGAAACACTATCAAATAAAATCATATAAGCCCTTTAAAAAATTCATAAGTATAAACTAAGCATTGTATCATTATAGCTTTAAATTCAAGTAAAAGTAAAGCAAAAGCTAGTAAAAGCACGCAAGCGATGAAAAAATGTTTTAAACGAATGAGGCTAAAAAAACGCGCAAAGCCAAATTCTTTGATATTTGCACCAAGTAAGTAAAAAGCACTTACTGAACTAGCCAAAGATACGCCTATGACTTTATACTCTACATTTTCTATCAAAAACACACAAGCTAAAGAAAAAATTAAAGAAATAAGCAAGGCTTTAAAGGCTATTATCGCAGCGATTTTTTGCTTGAATTTTGCATACAGCCAAAGTGAGAGTAGTTTTTGTAAGCCAAAAGGCAAAAGCCCAAGCATATAAGAAATAAGCACTAAGGCTGTAAGCTTGGTATCTTTATCGCTAAAATTTCCCCTCTCAAAAAGCAAAGCCGTGATCTCATGAGCAAAAATTATACCGATGATGGTAGCTAAGATAAGTAAAAAAGATAAAGCTTCTAAAGCCTTTTGCATAAAGCTTAGGGCTAATTTTTCTTCCCCACTTTTAAGGTGTTTGAGTATCTTTGGAAAAGAAACTTGAGTTAAGGCTATGGCAAAAAGAGCTAGTGGAAGCTGAAAAACGCGGTTTGCATAATAAAGATAAGAAATGCTTCCAGTAAGTAAAAAGCTTGCTATAGTCGTATCTAAAAGCGTGCTTAGCTGAGTGGCTGAGCTTCCTAATATGCCATGAAAAAAAGTACTGTAAAATTTCTTTAAACGCACCTTAGTTTTTTTAAGTTTTATACTTAAGAACATGGCTTTTATCACAGCATTATTGCGTAAGGCTATGATATGCCAGATAAGCTGAGCAAGCCCACTTAAAACTATGGCATAAGAAAAATAATATAAATTTTTCTCAGGCTCATTCGCATCAACAAAAAAAGCTGCTAAGACTATGCAGAGATTAAAAAAGGAGCTTGAAAAAGAAGTGATAAAAAATTTCTGTTCATAATTTAAAATCGCTCCTAAAAGCGTAACTAAAAAGATAAAAAACAAATACCAAAAATTTATAGCCACAAGTGGAGCTGCCATAGCTATAGTTTGAGCATTAAAACCAAAGGCAAAGATTTTGGTAAAAAACTCAGCAAAAAAACTTACTAGTAAGCAAAATAAAAACACTATAGCACAAAACTGCACCAAAACAGCAAGGGTAAAAGCGCCTTTTTTTTTCGCACTGGTAAAATTTGGTAAAAAACTCTGCCCAAAAGCCCCTTCAGCAAAAATACGTCTAAAAAAAGCAGGCATTTTAATAGCCACAAAGAAAATATCACTATAAAGCCCAGCTCCTAAAAACAAAGCCAAAAGCACATCTCTAACTAGCCCTAAAACACGAGAAAATAATATACCTAAGGCATTGATGATGAAATTTTTAAAGACTTTATTTTTTTGCACTTGCTTTCTTTTTTCTATAAAATATATGGTTAAAAATATTTATTTTAGCTAAATTTTGATTAAAATTCAGTATAATTTCTCATTGTAAAGATATTTTTAGAAAGCAAAGTTATGAATTTAGAAGAAGAAAATCTCATCACAAGCGATCCGTATAATGAGCTTTTAAAAGCAAGCACAAAATATAAAATCGATCTTAAAAAGCTTGATTTTCAAATTTTAGGCTTTAATACAAGCTATAGTATCGATGAAAAAGAACAAAACAAACTTAATGATAAAGAGCTTGGCTATTTTGATAATGATGAAAATTTCTTACAAGCAAATTTAAAAATTACTCAAGAATACAAAATCAAAATCAGCGAAAAAAGTCCAGCTCAAACAGAACTCAGCCAAAGGATCAAACTTATCAGCGACAAAACCACAAACAAACTTATCGCTGTGATCGAGCTAGGCGGACTTGAATTTTACAAAAGCATAGCTATGGATATCTTGCAAGATATTTATAAAAAGATGATTAAAGAAGAATTTTTTATAGGTATTCGTATTTTTGATTTTAAACAAAAACTCATTGATTTGCTCAATGAACTTAAAGAGCAAAAACTACATAGAAAAAAAGCATATATACTTGTTTGCAAAGGTGTGCATTCTATCTCAGCAGAAAGTGAAAAACTCGTTTTAGCTTATAGAGAAAATTTCAAACAAGAAAAGGTGCAAAAGGTAAGTATTATCGGGGTTAATGAAGGGGATTTGGTGCTTAAACACATCACACCCGGACTTACAAGAGAAGGCAAGAACTTAAAGCTTGAACCTATCAAAGCTTTCGTGCCACCTGAAAAAAAGATAGAGTTTTCATGCTCAGCAAATTTTGAGCTTACAAAGATGAATGAAAATACTTATAAAAGTTGTATTGGTGAATATAAAGCCAAAAAGAAAGGCTTTGTAAGCGAAATGAACCATAATTTTGAGATCGAAAATGAGCTGAATTTATCTTCAGTCAATTTCAAAGATACTGGAGCTATTTGTGCTGGGCTTGATAAAAATGTAACTATAAATATAAGAAATGCAAGCGAGCTTGAAGAAGCTGTGGGCTCTGGAGTGTATATTGAGTGTGAAAATCTAACTATAAATGGCAATGTTGCTGGAAATACAACCTTAAAGGCTAAGGTGCTTAAAATTTACGGACACACGCACAGCACAAGTAAAATGAGTGCTGAACAAGCCTATATATCAACGCATAGAGGATATTTAGAAGCTAAAGAAGCTGATATTGATAGTATTGAAAACGGCTCTGTAAAAGCGGACATTGCAAAGATCAAAAAGAGCTTAGGAGCAAATATCACAGCTAAAAAAGTCAGCATACTTACCCCAGCAAATAACAATACCATCATTTTTAGCCAAATTGCTTATGTTGATCAATGCCAATCTGGCACAAATAATAAATTTCATGCTCAAGTCATTGATTTTAAAGATGATTTGCAAACAAAATTAAAGCAAATTCAAGAAAGACAAAAGGCTTTGCCAGCACTCATTGAAAACCTTAAACACAACATAAACTCAAGCAAAAATGGAGTAGAAACCCTTTTAAAAACTATCGCTAAGCTTAAAAGCCAAAATCAAGCTATACCGCCAAATTTTGCTCCTATCATCAAAGAATTTCAGAATTTTACTCAAGAATTAAACAAGCTTCAACTTGAAGAAAATGAGCTTAATCTTGAAGAACAAAAGATTATAAAGACTTTAGGAGAGGCTCAAGATGAGCTTTTGGAAGCTCAAGTGATCAACAAAGGTGGCGTGTGGGGGGATATGAATGAGATTAAATTTAAGTTTTTATTCCCAAAAAGTGAGCTTTTGCATGCTACAAGTGCAAACGAAGTTGCTAAACGTTTTTTTGTAAAAAGAGACTTTGACAATGAAGGTAAAATCAAGCTTGAAAACGCAAATGAATACAATGAAAAGGATATAGAATGGTCGCAGCCATCGAAGGCATAATCACACACAAAGAACCAACCTTTGCTATCATTAAAACAAGCTCAGGTGTAAGTTATGGGGTGCATGTGTCTTTATTTTGCACAGCAAGGCTTGAAAAAGGACAACAAATAGAGCTTTTAACCAGCCCCATCATCAAAGAAGACTCACAAAAACTTTATGGCTTTTTAGATAAAAACGAGCAAAAAATGTTTGAATTGCTTTTAAAGGTAAATGGCGTTGGTGCTAGCACAGCCCTAGCTATTTGCTCGACTTTAGATACAAATTCTTTTTATCAAGCTTTAAGCTTAGGTGATGAAAGTGCTTTTATTAAAGTTCCAGGAATTGGTGCAAAAAGTGCAAAACGCATTATTGTTGAGTTAGCAGACAAGCAGTTTAAATTTGAAAGTGTAGATGATCACAAAAGTCAAGCCTTAGCTGCTCTTGTATCCTTAGGCTTTAATCAAAGCAAAGCCATATCAGTGCTTGCAAAATGCGACGCAAAAGAAACTTCAGAGCTTGTCAAACAAGCTTTAAAACAACTTTCTTAAGGACTTTTTATGAAATACGCAGTGATTTTTGGAGCCAATTCATACGAACATGAGATCAGCATAGTTTCAGCCGTGGTGCTTAAAAAGGTATTTAGAGCTGATATGAGCTTTGTGTATTGTGATAGCTTGGGGCATTTTTATCTTATCCCTAAGGATAAAATGAATGCAAAAACCTTTAGCAGCAAAGCCTATCTTAAAGAAAAAGAACTTTTTTTAAAACAAGGCGGCTTTTTTGAAAAGGGCTTGTTTGGAGAAAAAAAGCTAGAATGTGAAATGTATATCAACCTCGTGCATGGTAAAGACGGAGAAGATGGAAAATTTGCTTCCTTGTTTGAGTTTTTTAAGCTTGCTTACATAGGACCTCGCATAGAAGCAAGCGTGCTTTCATATAACAAAGAACTGACTAAAATTTACGCTCAAAAAGTCGGCGTAAAAACCCTGCCTTATAAGCTTTTAAAAAGCTATGATAAAGCTTCTTTAGCTCAAGACTTTGACTTTCCTTGTATCATAAAGCCAGCAAGATTAGGCTCAAGCATAGGCATAAGCGTAGTTAAGGATAAAGATGAGCTTGAGTATGCTAAAGATGTGGGCTTTGAATTTGATGAGGAATTGCTTGTAGAACCTTTTATCAAGGATATTAAGGAGTATAATTTAGCAGGGTGTATGATCAAAGATGATTTTATTTTTTCTATGATAGAAGAGCCGCGCAAAAAAGAACTTTTAGACTTTGAGCAAAAATACCTCAGCTTTTCAGGCAATAATGAAGTCAAAGAAGCCAAGCTTGATGAAGCTTTAAAGGCTCAATTTTATGAAGCTTTTAAAAAGATATGCAATCCTTTATTTAAAGGAGCATTGATAAGGTGTGATTTCTTTGTGATTGATAATGAAGTGTATATCAATGAAATCAATCCAAATCCGGGTTCTTTAGCAAACTATCTTTTTGATGATTTTTCTGTGGTGCTTGAACGTCTTGCAAGAAGCGTAAAAAATGAAAAAAAAGTCAAAACTGACTTTGCTTTTTTACATTCCATTAATGGCTCAAAAGGAAAATTATAGCCTTTCATACACCAAAATACGCTAAATTTTACATAAAATTTAAAGTAAAATAAGGATATAAATGATACCTTTTCATCAAGAAGAAATTTTTACCGCCACTGAGGTGGTGCGAAATTTCAGCACCATACTTGAAAAAGTCAGCAAAAATAAAAATGGAAAATTAGTCATACTCAAAAACAATAAATTTCAAGCCGTGATGCTTAGCATGGACGAATACGAACGTCTTGTCAATGCAGTAAATTTGCTTGAAAATATCTACAAAAACCAAAAGAACTAACAATGGCACTTTGCAATCTTAACTTTGAAAATACAGCTTATGAGATCAGCTATGAACTTACTAATCTAAAAGCTCAAAAATCGCTGCTTATACTTCACGGCTGGGGAGCGAACAAAGAGCTGATGAAACAAGCTTTTAACCCTGTTTTAAGTGAATATAAATGCTTGTATTTAGACCTAGCTGGCTTTGGTAAGTCAAATAGCCCAATTAGCCTTGATACCAAGGGTTATGCAAGGCTGATTGAGGCTTTTTTAAAGCATTTGCATTTCACACCAAATGCTTTGATGGGGCATTCTTTTGGGGGCAAAATTTGTGCTTTATTAAGTCTAAGCCAAAACGCAGAACTTCTTATCTTGCTTTCCTCAGCTGGCATTATCTGGCAAAAAAGCTTAAAAACAAAGTTTAAAATCAAGCTTTTTAAAGCCTTAAAAGCTCTTGGCTTGGGTAAATTTTATACTCTTTTTGCAAGCAAAGACGCACAAAATTTAAGCCCCTTGATGTATGAAACTTTTAAAAAAGTCGTTGATGAGGATTTTAGTGAAATTTTTGCAGGGATTCCTTGTAAAACTCTTATTTTTTGGGGACAAGATGATAAGGCTACACCTTTAAAAAGTGGAGAGAAAATCGCCTCACTTATCAAAGAAAATGAATTTTATCCCCTCAAAGGCGATCATTTCTTTTTTCTAAAACATGCTGAGTTTATCGCCAAAATCATTCATAAAAACTTGGAGCAATCATGATTGATCTTTTTTTACTTAACGAAGCTGTATCGGCTTTTATTTTAAATTTATGCATTGGTTTTTATCTTATCCTTGCTTTGCAGTGGTATTCTTATAAGCTTTCACGCGTATTTTTTCACTTTGCGCGCCCTTTTTGGCATATATATTTTATCATTGTGCCTTGGTTTGTGTATATACTTGTGCCGCAGTTTTTTATCATTTTTGCTCTTATATATTTGCTCTTTTTTGTTTTTTGGTATAAAAAACTTGATAAAAAGCTGGTTTTTACTCACAAAGTCAAGGTTTTTTTAAGCTTGCTCATAAGCTTTAGTTTAATCCTTAGCTTAAGCTCTTATGTATTTGAATTTAGGGCGAATTTACTTGCTTTAGTGTGCGCTTTAGTGGCTTTAAAATGTTTTGATCTGTATCAAAAACGCAAATTTATAAAACAGGCTCAAAACAAGCTTGCAAAACTTGATAAACTCACCATCATCTTAATCACCGCAAGCTATGGCAAAACAAGTATGAAAAAGTTTTTATATGAGCTTTTAAAAGATGATTTTTTAACCCATGCTACCCCAAGAAGTGTCAATACCCTACTAGGCATAGTCAAAGACATCAATGAAAATTTAAACTCAAACACCCAAATTTACATAGCCGAAGCAGGAGCAAGACAAAAAGGCGATATACTAGAACTTACCCAGCTTTTAAATCCTCAACTTTGCATAGTAGGCGAGATAGGACAGGCGCATTTAGAGTATTTTAAAAGCAAGGAAAATATCCGTGCAACCAAGCTTGAAGCCTTACAATCAAAACGTCTTCAAAAAGCCTTTTTACACTCCTCAACCCTCATGCAAGAAAGTAGGACACAAATCATTTATGATACTAAGCTAAGTAGTGCAAAAGCCAGCCTTGAAGGGCTTGAGTTTAGCTTAAAACTTGATGACACAGAACAAGACTTTAAGGCAAATTTGCTTGGGGAGTTTAATGCTCAAAATCTTTGTGCTTGCATTCTTGTTGCAAAGTTCTTAGGACTAAGCCTAGAAAAGCTAAAAACCAAAGTGCAAGCCCTACAAAGCGTAGAGCATCGCTTACAAATCATCACTAAAGAGCCAAAATTTATCATTGATGATGGCTTTAATGGCAATTTTGAGGGTATGAAACAAAGCTATGAGCTTTGCAAAAGCTATAAAGGACGCAAAGTGCTAGTAACTCCGGGCATTATAGAGGTAAGCAAAGCACAAAATGAAGCCCTTGCAAATGTGATAAATGAATGCTTTGACTTTGTCATCATCATAGGCGAAAGCAATGCCCAGCTCTTAAACGCTTGCTTAAAAATAGAAAAACTAGTGCTAAAAGACAAAAACGAACTCGTACAAAGCTTAGCCACACACACAAAAAATGGGGATTTAATCCTCTTTTCAAACGATACACCTAGCTTTATGTAAAAAATTAAATCAAAGGAGCAAGCATGGCACTTCACTTTCAAGCCCCTTAAAATCAAAGACTTTCTAAACCCCTTATATAACAGAGTAGCTATCAGCGAAACCAAACTTAAGGGTTTTAGCGAGCTTTTAAAAAACTATCAAAAAGCCCTAGAGGCCAACTCCTCGCATAATGAAGACGCCTTAGTTATGATTACGGCTAAAAAATAATTGAGATATCTCTTAAGCTTGCCAAATTTAAAAATCATACTTTGGTATTTAGATAAAAATTTTTCAAAGCTCAATAAAACAGGTTAGCAATGGTCGCTAGGGCATGTCGAAAAAACTCCCAATCCCAAAAAAAATCCTAAAAATCAAAGAGCAAAACAAAAAAGTTGATATAAAAGGAGCAAGAGGATAAAATTGATTTTTTGGTGTATAAATTGTATAATCTTATAGATGATGAGATAAATATAATCAAAGGAGAAAGTAATGGCTATAGAAATAAGTAATTTTATAATGTATTTAAAGAATGGAAACCATACAAATGATTTTGAAATGTTTTTAAACAATTTAGCAGATGACAAAAATAACGTAACAATAAGAAGAGGCGAAAATAAAATTATTGTAGATGAAGAAATTTTTATTATATTTAATGAACCATTAAAAAATAAACATTTTAATTTTTCAGATATTGTTTTTAACAAAACAGTGACATTTCAAAGCCACTCTGAAGATGGCTTGGAATTTAATCTCGAAAATACATATTTTGAAAAATTAAATATATTGAATTGTACGATTGACCATATTGTATTTAGTGGTGAGATAAATCATATAGAAGAATTAAACATTAGCAAGTGCAAACTAAAAGGGGTGACAATAAATTCAAATATACAAGGAGATATAAAATTTCAAGAATGCACTTTTGAAGATTTTAACAAATATAATTCTGGTAAAAATATAAGATTTGCAGCAAATTTTGCGTTTAATTTCTGTGAAGTTGGTGATATAGTAAAATTAACAAATTTTGATTTTGAAAATAAAGTCAGTTTTAAAATGTCTAAATTTAAAAATAATGTATACTTCAACAACTCCCACTTTAAAGATCATGCTGATTTTCACGAGTGTGAATTTGAAAAAACGGCTTGTTTTTATGGGGTTAAATTTGGTAAAGCTCCGAATTTGTCTCAAGTGATTTTCAAAGGAAATTTAAATGCAGTCAATGTAAATTTAAATTTTACTTTCAATGAATTAGAAGATAAAATCAAACAAGAATGTGAAGATTTTAATGAAAGCACAAAAGGACAGGACAAAAAATCTTTAGATAAATTTGCTAATGATTTTAGAGACTCTTTTAGAACTTTTAAGAGTGCTTTGATAAAAGATAATAATCTTTTAGATGCTTCAAATTTTCATAAATACGAGCTTTATTGTAAAGAGATAGAATTAAAGCAAAATTGGAATAAAAAAGGTATAAAACCACAAAATCAACAAAATTTAGAAAAAAACACTTGGAGAGTTAGAGAGCTTGTGGATTTTTTGCTTTTAGGATTTTATAGAAAGCTTTGCGATCATCATACGGACTTTTTAAAAGTTTTTAATAATTTTATATTATTAATTGTTTTATATGCTTTATTTTTCTTGGGTTTTATTTGGTTTCATGATGACAAATTAGAAAGCATAAGAGCGATTTTAAATTTATTTGGATTTTTTGATGGGTTTGAGTTTTACTTTAATATCGGAGTTATTATTTGTCTAGTCTTAGGGCTTATTTTAGCATTTTATAAGATAGATGAAAATTTCACCAAGCTTTTTTCGAAGATTTTAAAAATTTTTCAATGTTCACCTTATATAAAAGAATGGTTGCTAAAAATCTTTAAAAAAGAAACTTTTATAAAACTTTTTTCAGGCTTAAAGATAATAGGAACAGATTTATGGTTTTTGATAGAAAGTTTAATTGTTATATTTTTTATTCCTTGTGCTTTTTATGGATTATTTGGATTTTTCTTAAATTTAGATAAAGATTTTGAATACTCATTATTTATAAATGCCTTGTTTGTTAGTTTGTATATTTGTTTAGTTTGCACCAAATCTTTGTTTTTTGGTAGATATGTGGTGCTTATCTTTTCATACATGGGATTTTTTATAATACTTATAAAACAACCTAGTATAATTCATCCTTTAATAGGAAAAATCGCGAATGAATATGGTAAATTTTCAAACTATCCAAGTTTGACAACGCTAAACATATTATATACCATACTTTTGGCTTTAATCCTTTTCTCACTCCAAAAAACTGCACGAAAAAATTCCATAGTACCAAACTAGGAAAACAAAAACTAAACCTCAAAGCCGTCATTGCGAGCCTTAAGCGTTGCAATCCACAAAGCCTAAAATAGACTGTTTCAGGTTACACCCTCGCAATGACACGATTTCAAGCTTTCTATAAATTCACAAAAAAACCAAACAACTCACAAGGTTTTTTTTGCATTTCATTTTTCAAGCTCCGCTCTTAGTTCATTTATATCATCAAAGGCTTTAAGTTTTCCAGCTTTATAGTCTTTTAGCATTCTATTTGCTTCTTTTTTCCACTTTAAAGCCTGCTTTTCACTCGCTTGCACCTCACATTTTGCCTTTATGCTTTTAGCTATGCCTTGAAATATAGGCAAAAAAGCTTCATCTACATTCTTTATAATCAAAGTCATGGCATATCCCTTTGTTCGTATATCTTCAAAGTATAACATAAGTTTTTTAAAAATTTTATTTAAGAAAAAGTATGCTTATTTGAGATAAAAAGTTTCTTTCAAATTTAAAAAGAAAATATCTTATTTTACAGCTTTTTGAAACTTTATTAGCCAAGATTAAAATTTCTTTTGTTAAAATATACATTTTAATAATAATTATCTAATTTTAAGGTTTATTTTGAATTTAGGCTTTTTCTTTCATATTGCTTTTTTGCTTCCTCTACTTTGCATTTTGGCTATTTTGAGCTTATTTATCGGGGTAAGTGATATTCATATTTTTGATATTTTGCAAGGACATAGTCTTGAAAATGAAGTCTTTTTGATCTCAAGAATTCCTAGAACCATTACCATCATTATCACAGGAATGAGCCTCAGTATTTGTGGGCTGATTATGCAGCAACTCACACAAAACAAATTTGTCTCGCCAACCACGGCTGGGACTATGGATTGTGCTAAGTTTGGCATACTTGTGAGTATGATTTTTTTCGCTCAAAGTGCTTTTATCACTCAAGTTTTTATCGCTTCGCTTTTTGCTTTGGCAGGAAGTTTGATTTTTTTGCAAATTTTAAACAAAATCAAGCTTAAAAACCTTATCCTCGTGCCTTTAATAGGGCTTATGTTTGGAGCTGTTATCAACTCAATCACGACTTTTTTTGCCTATCAGATGAATTTGATTCAAAATATGCAAGGCTGGCTTCAGGGCGATTTTTCAAATACTATGCAAGGAAGTTATGAGCTGATCTACCTTACCCTGCCCCTACTTTTGCTGGCTTTTTTATATGCAAATAAAATCACAATCGCTGGTATGGGGAAGGACATAGCCACGAATTTAGGGCTTTCTTATCAATTTATTTTAAATTTAGGCTTAATTATAGTAAGTATTATCGTTTCTGTGATCATACTTATAGCTGGAGTTATCCCATTTTTAGGGCTTATAGTGCCAAATATCGTTTCGATTTTCAAAGGAGATGATTTAAGGGGATCAATTCTTGTCGTTGGACTTTTTGGGGCAGTTTTAATGCTTGTATGTGATATTTTTTCAAGGCTGATTATCTATCCTTTCGAAGTGCCTATCAGCCTTACTTTAGGCGTGCTTGGTTCTTTTATGTTTGCATTGATTTTACTTAAAAAGAAAAATTATGCGTAAAAAGCTTTTTGTTACTGCGCTAATCGCCTTAGTGTGCATTTTGATCTATATTTTTAGTTTTATGGGAAAATTTCCTGAATTTGTTATCAAAGAAAGAACTATAAGTATTTTAGCTATCATTTTAGTGGCTACTTGTATCGCTATTTGCACGCTTATTTTTCAAACGATTACAAACAACAAAATCCTTACTCCAAGTATTATAGGGCTTGATTCTTTATATCTTTTAGTGCAGTCTTTTCTTGTTTTTATGCTTACAGCAACGCATGTGAGTGTTTATGATGAGAGGGTTAATTTTCTTACTTCTGTGATTTGTATGATCGCTTTTGGCATTGTTTTTTATAAGATTTTATTTAAAGAAAATCGCAGCATTTATCATATCTTGCTTTTAGGGCTTATTTTTGGAACATTTTTTTCATCTTTAAGTTCCTTTTTTGAAGTCTTAATCGATCCAGATGAATTTTTAGTCGTGCAAGGGCGTATGTTTGCTAGCTTTAATAATGTCAAAATAGAACTTTTAGCATTAAGCTATATACTTTTTATCGGTATTTTTATATATATGCTTTCGTATTTTAAATTTCTTGATATTTTAGCTTTAGGAAAAGATATATCCATAAATTTAGGGCTTGAATATGAAAACTTAGTGAAAAGATTTCTCATCATCATTGCTGTTTTAATCTCCATAAGCACGGCTTTAGTAGGACCCATTACCTTTCTTGGACTTTTGGTTACAAACTTAAGTTATGAGCTTTTTAAAACGAGCAAGCATAGCATTTTACTTGTCGCTTGCACGCTTGTAAGTATCATCGCTTTAGTTGGTGGGACTTATCTTGTTGCTAGAGTTTTTGCTTTTAATGCAACTCTTAGCGTGGTGATTAATTTTATCGGGGGAATTTATTTTATTTATCTTGTATTAAAGGGCAATCGCTTATGATAGAACTTAGAAATATCAACAAAAAATACGATGAAAAAATCGTGCTTGAAGATATAAATTTAAGCTTTCAAAAAGGTAAAATTACTTCCTTAATCGGCTCAAATGGTGCTGGAAAAAGCACCTTGCTTGGCGTAGCAAGTAGGCTTTTAAGCCCAGATTCAGGCGAAGTTTTATTTGATGGTAAAAACCTTAAAACATATAAAAATAGCGAACTTGCGAAAAAAAT
This sequence comes from Campylobacter sp. MIT 12-5580, assembly GCF_005406235.1. NCBI lineage: Bacteria > Pseudomonadati > Campylobacterota > Epsilonproteobacteria > Campylobacterales > Campylobacteraceae > Campylobacter > Campylobacter sp. MIT 12-5580. The sequence goes on along the minus strand of NZ_NXLK01000005.1, from coordinate 102,016 downwards.
TTCTATTCTTAAACAGCAAAATCATCTTAACATTCGTCTTAGAGTTAAAGAGCTTGTAAGTTTTGGACGTTTTCCTCATAGTGCAGGCAAATTGGGCGAAAAAGACAAACAAAAAATAGCTCAAGCCATCGAATTTATGGGACTTAAAGACTTAGAAGATCGCTTTTTGGACTCCTTAAGTGGAGGACAAAAACAACGCGCGTTTATCGCGATGATTATCGCTCAAGATACTGATTATATCATGCTTGATGAGCCTTTAAATAACTTGGATATGAAAAATTGCGTGCATATTATGAAAATGCTTCAAAGGCTTGTGCTTGAATTTGACAAAAGTATCATACTTGTGCTACATGATATTAATTTTGCTTCTGTGTATTCAGACACCATAATAGCAATGAAAAATGCACGAGTGTTGTTTCATGGCGATACAAAAGATATAATTCAAAGTGAAATTTTAAGAGAAATTTATGATTTTGATATTAAAATACAAGAAATAAACTCAAAGAAAATTTGCGTATATTATGAATGAAATTTATCTTATTTTAAAGGAGAAATAATGAAAAAAACGCTTTTCATTACGATTTTTTCAGTTTTTGCTTTCTTTGCTTGCAGCAATGATAAAAGCACTCAACAAGACTCAAATAGCACCGAGTCAAACACTTCGATTAAAGAAAAAGCAAGAGTGCAAGTCAGTTATAAGCCTCTTGTGCTTCATGATAAAGGCTCAAGCTTTGAGATCGAGCATTCTTTAGGTAAGGCTGAAGTGATAAAAAATCCAAGCAAGGTAATCATCTTTGATCTTGGAGCTTTAGATACTTTTGATGCACTTGGTTTAAATGATCGTGTCGTAGGTGTTACGAGCAAAACTCTACCAAAATACCTTGAGCAGTTTAAGGACAAAGCAAGTGTTGGGGCTGTAAATGAAGCTGATTTTGAAAAAGTAAATGAACTTCAAGCTGATTTGATCATCACCTCGGGCAGACAAGCTAAATTTTTTGATAAACTTAATCAAATAGCACCGACAATTTATGTTGGCACAGATAATGCAAACTTTTTAAATTCTTTTGAAAACAAAGTCATCACTCTAGCCACACTTTTTGACAAACAAGAAGAAGCTAAAGCTCAACTTGAAGCCATAAAAGCTGACATTGAGAGCAAAAAAGCAGAACTTGATCCTAGCAAAAAAGCCCTTATCGTGCTAACAAATGCAAATCGTATTTCAGTATTTGGCGAGGGTTCAAGATTTGGCATTATCCATGATGTTTTGGGTATCAAAGCAGCTGATGAAAGCATAAAAGCTGGCACTCATGGAAATAGAGCTGATTCTGAGTATATCTTAAAAATCAATCCAGATTATCTTTTTGTCGTGGATAGAAATGTCATCGTTGGCAATCAAGAACGAGCTCAAACCAGCCTTGATAATCCATTAGTGGCAAAAACAAATGCAGCAATGAATGGTAAAATCATCTATCTTGATCCGGAGTATTGGTATCTTTCAGGTGGTGGTTTAGAGTCTTTTAAAGTTATGGTTGATGAAGTTTTTAAAGCTCTTAAATAAAAACAACAAACTTTAAAGTGAATGAGATTTTCACTAAAAAATTTGCCTTATTGAGTTTTTTTAATTATAATTTCAAAAACCTTTAAGGCAAAATTATGGATATAAGCACACTCAAACAAGAAGAATTTAAAAGCTCTATTTATATCAAAGCCAAACGTTTCAGTTATCTTAAAAACGGCAAAAAACATACTTGGGACTTTATAGAAGCCCTAGATAGCGTCTCTATACTCTTATATCATAAAGAAAAGCAAAGTTTTATCTTTGTAAGGCAGTTTCGTGTGCCTTTGTGGGATTATCAAGTAAGAAACAATGTCAATATAGACAAAAGCGAGCTTGGCTACAGCGTAGAGCTTTGCTCTGGACTTGTTGATAAAAACTTAAGCATAGAGGATATAGCCAAAGAAGAATGCCTTGAAGAGCTTGGGTATCTGCCAAAAAGTCTTGAAAAAGTAGCTGATTTTTATGGTGGTTTTGGTTCTGGGGCAAGCAAGCAAAGCCTGTTTTTTGCCGAAGTGAGCGAAGAGGACAAGAAAGCTGAGGGCGGTGGAATTGATGATGAGGAAATTCAAAGTGTTTTTGTTAAGGTTAAAGAATTTGAAGAATTCTCAAAACACATTGTACGCGCAGCAAGTTTTGAGTTTGCTTATCTTTGGTTTATGAAAAACAAAGCCCAAATTTATGGGCTTTGATATTAGCTTTCTTTATTTGTTTGAGTTTCTTGAGGAGCAGAAGATTCTTGCTGCGAAGGAGTTTTAGTTTGTGTATTACTTGCAATAGCAAGCATATCTTTGAATACATCAAACAAGCGATTTGAAGCAGCTTCAGCGTCATTACACTTAGAAAGAATTTCTTGTTTGAGTTGCTCGCTTTCGCTTCCATCTATATTTTTTGCCAGCTCGATCGCTTCATTCATACTTTGATGCACTTTTTGGTGTGGCTCATTGATTTGTGGGAACATTGGGTTTGTTCCAAAACGTTGTTTTCCATCAGCCGCAACCCATTTGCCTAAACGACAACTTAAGTGATCTGAAAGTTTTTTACCTGAATGAGTGAAAATTTCTTTATATCCATTAAGTTTAAAGGCGACATGATCAAGCTTCACTAAAGACACAAAAGCTTCTGAAACTATACCGGTAGCATTTACATTGTTTGCATTTGCTTCTTCTTTGAGCTCATTAAATTTATCAGAAAACTGCATAATATGAGTATTTGAGTCCATAGAAACTTTTTCAACTTGTTCGCTTTGAGAAAACATTTCATTCGCATTTTGTTTGAGTAGGTTGATATTCATTTCTACTTCAGCTGTTGCTTTTTGGGTTTTTTCAGCAAGTTTTCTTACCTCATCAGCAACAACAGCAAAACCGCGCCCATGTTCGCCAGCTCTTGCTGCTTCAATAGCTGCATTTAGAGCCAAAAGATTGGTTTGATCTGAAACATCTTTGATTAAATTGATAACATTACTGATCTCATCAACGCTTCTATGTAAGGTGCCGGCTGTATCTCGGGATTTATTTGCTGATTCTATAATATCGCCTAAAGATTGCGTGATAGAATTGGTGATTTCATCAAGTTCATTCATAGCTTCTAAAGAAGAATTAGAAGAGTTTGCGATCGCTTCAGCTTTATTTACATTTGCAAGCATATCATTTTGAACAACCGTGATATTGCTTAAAACTCCGGCTAAAAGCGTGCGGAAAAGATCAGACTGCAAAGTCTTTTGAGAACTACTTTTAAGTTTTTCAATCTCAGCTTTTAAATTTTCATTTTCGCTTCTAAGCTGCGAGATTTGTAGTTGCATTTTTTGTGTTTCTGAATTTGTATTCAATGCCACATCTAAAGTTTTTTTATTTAAGCCAAACACGATAGCTCCTTATTGATTTTTAGAATAATTAGCCAAATATTGTCCTAATTCTTCTTTTACGCGTAATTTTTCTTTTTTCATTCTTGAAATTTCAAGATCGTCAAGATGAACTCTTCCTTCTTCGGCAGCTTTGATTTGATCATCAAGTTCATTATGTTTTTCAAACAAGCTGTCAAAGCGTCCGTCCTTCCCTTTAAGCTCGGTCATCAAATCTCTATATTCATGCCACATTTTAAATACTCCTTGAATTTAAGTTAAATATAATCAAGATTATAACAAAAAAAATGCTAAACTTATATAAAATAAGCAAAAAAATTGGGTGTTTTTTTGCTTTTGAAAGAACAAATTGTGAAATTTTGATACAAAAATGCAATTTAATTAAAATCAAGATAAGCACGCAAGATAACCTCCGCTCTTAATATAAAAGCGAAGGTAAAAAGTATATTTAAGGTATTTCTTAAGTAGAGGCTTGTGGTTAAGAGTTTTGTTTTCTTAGAGTTCTTAAAGTTGAAGCAGCAACTCTGATTTTTCTTGTAGTGCCGTCTTCTAAGGTGATACGAACGGTTCTAAGATTTGGCAAAAAGCGTCTTTTTGTTTTGTTGTTCGCATGGCTTACATTGTTTCCTACCATAGGACCTTTTCCTGTAACTTGACAAATTCTTGACATGATTTTTCCTTGTTAAATAATTTTTAAAGTGCAATTCTAGCAAATTTAAGCTTAAATTTTTCAAATATTTATATTTTTTTTATACTTTAAAAGATAAAATTCACTTTTTTTGAAAGGAAAAACAAAAATGTATGTAGCACCAAGTCTTTTATCGGCTGATTTTTTGCACCTTAAAGAAGAGATAGAAAAAGTATGTGAAGCTGGGGCTGATCTTTTACATATTGATGTTATGGACGGACATTTTGTGCCAAATCTTACTTTTGGACCTTGCGTGCTTAAAAGCATCAAAGAAGCAAGCTCTGTGCCGCTTGACATTCATTTGATGGTTGATAATATAGACTTTTTTGTGGATTTGTTTTTACCTTTCAAGCCTAAATTTTTAAGCTTTCATATAGAAAACCATGCCCACCCTATAAAACTTTGTCAATACTTAAGATCAAAAGGTATTGGAGCTGGCATAGTTTTAAATCCACACACAAATATTTCCACGCTTGAGCATCTACTTGAATTTGTGGATTTGGTGCTTTTAATGAGCGTTAATCCTGGTTTTGGCGGACAAGAGTTTTTGCCCTTAGTTTATGATAAAATCAAACGCTTAAGAGAACTTGTTGATCAAAAAAACGCTAAACTTTTCATCGAAGTTGATGGAGGGGTAAATGGGCTTAATGCAAGCGAGCTTGAACTTGCCGGAGCTGATATACTCGTGGCTGGAAGCTATATCTTTTCTTCGCAAGATTATAAAAACGCTATTTCATCTTTAAAGCTTGAATTTTGAGCCAACAACAAATCGATGAGTTTGTCGCTAAACTCGCTAAACAAAACAAGCCCTACACGCTCGCACTTCAAGAACTAAACAAGATCGAAGAGCTTGATTTTATCGATTTTGATTTATATATGCTTGAACTTTTGGGCTTAAGCGTAAATTTAAATGCTCAAAATGAGCTTACTTTAAAAAGCAAAAGCACTGCCTTAAAAGATCAAATTTTTTGCGTTGTGGATATAGAAAGCAACGGAAGCTTCAAACGAGGCGGACAGATCATAGAAATCGGAGCTGTTAAAATTCAAAATTACAAAGAAATAGCCCATTTTAACACGCTTATCAAAGCCTCAAATGTGCCTTTAAATATACAAGAACTCACTGGAATTTCAAGTTCTATGCTACAAAATGCACCTTCTTTAGCTTCAGTGTTAAATGAATTTAGACTTTTTTTAAAAGATAGTATTTTTGTGGCTCATAATGTGCGTTTTGATTATGGTTTTATCTCAAGTTCTTTGCAAGAATGTGGCTTTGGCGTGCTTTTAAATCAACGCCTTTGCACCATTGATCTTGCACGAAGACTTATTCAAAGTGAGCGTTATGGGCTTGATAGCTTAAAAGAAATTTTACATATCACAAGCGTGCATCACAGAGCCTTAAGCGATGCTAAAGCAGCAGCTGAAATCCTAAAACACTGCCTTAAAAAACTCCCATTTTATATCAAAACCACTCAAGAATTACTTGATTTTAGTAAAAATACCAAGACGCTTAAAGCAACTAAAGCCTAATTTGCCCTTCTCCATTGATAAGGTATTTGTAAGTGCAAAGCTCATTTACGCCCATAGGACCTCTAGCGTGTAGCTTGTTTGTTGAAATTCCAAGCTCTGCACCAAAACCAAACTCGCCTCCATCACTAAAACGCGTCGAGGCGTTAACATACACGCACGCTGAGTTAATATGTCTTTGAAAAAAAGCGATATTTTGGGCGTTATTTGAAAGTATGGCTTCAGAATGAGCTGAAGAAAAAGCATTGATATGCTCGCAAGCTTCTTGAATACTATCAACTAGCTTTACACTGAGTTCAAAATCAAGCCACTCACTTGAAAAAGCTTTTTCATCAGCGATTTGAAATTCAAGTTTTGAATGCTTAAAAAACTCAAGAGCATTTTCGTGTGCGTGAATTTTTACCTTAAATCGCTCAAGTTCTGGCACAAGCAAACTAAAAAGCTCTTTGGCTATTTTTTTATGCACTAACAAGCTTTCTAAAGCATTGCAAACACTTACTCTTTGGCATTTTGCATTGATGATAATCTCACATGCTTTTTTTAAATTTGCACCCTCATCGACAAAGATATGGCACAAGCCTTTATCGTGTTTGATAAGCGGAATTTTCGTATTTGCAGCAATTTGCGCGATCATAGCCGAACTTCCACGAGGCACGATCACATCGATAATATCATCAAATTCAAGCAAACTTTGAAACTCAGCCCTATCAACAAGCATTAAAAAGCATTCATACAAATCAAAGCCTTTAAGCACCTCATTTATAATGCCAAAAAACGCTTCATTGCTGTATCTTGCTTCACTTCCACCTTTTAAAACTCCGGCATTAGAACTTTTCAAAAGTAAAGCCAAAATTTCCGCACTAATCGCTGGACGCGCCTCATAAATCACTCCCACAACACCTAAAGGAATGCTCACTTTTTCTATCTTTAAACCAGCATAATTTACCCAGCCCTCAAGCACCCTACCAACAGGATCAGGCAAAAAAGCGATCGTTTCTAAGCCTTTACAAAGTGCTTCAAGTCTTTTTTCATCAAGCTTTAAGCGATCTTTAAAAGCTTCATTTTTGTTAAAATTTGCCAAATCTTTTTCGTTTGCTCTTAAAATCAAATGTGTTTTTTCACGCAAAGCTTGAGCTAGAGCGAGTATGATTTTTTCTTTTTGGCTTGGATTAAGTTCGAGTAATTTTTGTGTATTTTTCTTAAGTTTTTCAAGGCTTTGACGCATTTTTAATCCTTTGTTTATAAAAAATTTGATACATTATACAAAAATTTTATCAAGAAAGGTATTTTGAGTATGAAAAAAGTTGATCTTATCGTTATAGGTGCTGGTCCAGCTGGTATTGGAGCAGCCGTAGAAGCAAAGCTTAAGGGTAAAGAAGTTGTTTTGCTTGAAAAAGCTGATGCTATATGCCAAACCTTTGTGAAATTTTATAAAGATGGCAAAAGAGTTGATAAAGAGTATAAAGGGCATGATAGCACAAACCGCGGACATATCCCTTTTGAAGACGGCACCAAAGAAAGCTCGCTTGCAACCTTTGAAGAAGCCTTAAAAGCAAACAATATAGAACTTGAGCTTAACAGCGAAGTTGAAAGTGTGAAAAAAAGCGGAGAAAATTTCATCATCACTACACCAAAACAGAGCTATGAATGCAAAAATATCATCGTCGCTATAGGCAGAATGGGCAAACCAAACAAACCAGACTATAAAATCCCAGCCACTTTAAATAAAGTCGTCAATTTCAACGCAAACAGCGTGCAAGAGGGCGAAAAAATCATTATCATAGGCGGTGGAAATTCAGCGGCTGAATATGCTGTTGATCTTGCAAGCAAACACAAAGTTACGCTTTGTTATAGAAGAGATAAATTCACAAGGCTTAATGATATCAATCTAAACGATGTAGAAACGGCTGCAAAAGAAGGTAAAATCACACTTAAACTCGGCGTTGATATTAGCGAAGTCCAAGATGAAAATGGTAAGGTAAAAATGCTCTTCAATGACGGCAGTAGCGAAGTATATGATAGAGCCATTTATGCGATCGGTGGTTCTACGCCGGTGGATTTTTTACAAAAATGCGGCATAGAAGTTGATGATAAAGGCGTGCCTGTATTTGACGCACATAAACAAAGCAATGTTAAAGGTATATTTGTAGCTGGCGATATCGCTACAAAAAATGGTGCAAGCATAGTTGTGGGGCTAAATGATGGCGTTATCATCAATGATTATCTAGCATAAAACTTCAATTTCAAGCTTTTAGGCTTGAAATTCCTTCTTTTTTTAAGCAAAAATAAAACTTATCTTTATTATGTATTTTTTAGAGTGGTAATTAAGCATTTATCTTTCTTTGCAGCTTGCTTTCTCGCGCCTCTTTAGAGTCTGCCCTACTTTATCTCTTTTTTATTTTTATATCACTTCCACCAGTAATTCATCTCGATAAAGCCAGTGTATGTTTGTCCATTATCAGCAGCTATAGTCTGTCCTTGCACAGCAAGTTGAAAGTTTTTAGACACTTCTATACTTACATTTGCTGCTACAAATCCATACATTGAAGGAATTTTAAAGCTGCCATTATCTTCTTGCTTACTTGAGCCTGTTTTTACGATAACTCCTGTTTTTAGCTTTCGCAAAAAGTGATATTTAAAACCACCCTCTAAAGAAGTTCTGAGTTTATCTTGAATCAATCTTTTCCATTTTACACCTAAATTTGCAAAGATGAGATTATGTGGAGCTGATTTATAAGTCACATTTGGCGATTCACTCATTTTAAAACGTTTCATATAAGAGCCTTCATACCCTACGCCTAAGGTATGGTAAAATGAGTTGTAATCATCATTGTGAAATGAGGTTGCAAGATTAAAATTAATGCCATAGCCATACACAGAAGTATGACCTAGTCCGGAATTGTTTTCAAGCTTAAGTCCAGATTTTGAACCTTTGATATGAGTTTTAAAAAAGTATAAAGAATCTCCATAATCAGCGAGCATATAAGTATGTTTAATACCAGCTAAGGTAGTGTATTGCTTAAACTGCGTATCATACAAACTTGTATTTCTTACCCCACTTGATGTTAAGATACTCTCTTCATAGCCTATATAGCCTCCCCATAAGCCTTGATCTTTATTTAGTCCATGAAAGCCAGCAATCATACCTTTAGTATGTCCGCCTACCTTGCCACCTTCTTCAAGATCAATGTATTCATATGAAAAATACGGCAAATAAAAAGCATTTTTGGTATTGGTTGAGTTTGAATTATAAAGCGTAGCATTAGCAATTACTGAATCAATAAACAAAGCTCTTCTTGTATTAAAATTAATAAAGCTTTGTTGCGTTACAGCTCCTGTTCCTTGAGCTGCATCTATGCCTATCTTAAAAGTTTCATTTGGTCTTGAACCTCGCTCTATAGTATAAATACTATCTGAGCCTATAAGATTTTCTATACTCAAACCAGAATTATTATTCACACAATTTGCACTTGTGCCACATCTTCCAACACCTATTAAATCTCCTGTAGTAGTGTTTTGTTGATAAAGCACTATAGCATCAAGATCATAATCCCTTCCCCAAGAAAAATTGCCTCCACTTGGATCAATGATAATGGCTTGTTGTCCATCTCCTTCCGAGAAACCAAGTTTTGCCACATCGCTAAGTTGTCCTCCGCTCACGACTAAGTGCCCATTATTTGCCTTATTTAAAGCTGTGCCTAAAAAATCATTATAATCTGTATTATTTTCTCTGATATTTAAGGTAATGGAGTTTGCACCTATATTGATATTGCCATAATTTCCAGCAACACCGGTGCCATTACCAAAGATGATATGAGCAGCCTGATTAGCATTAGTTGGGTTGATTAAAGAAAGCACTCCATGATCTGAGGCTGTGTAATTGATATTGCCACTACCATTTTGCCTAATACCTCCTAATCTACCTCCTGTGTTGATGATATTTACGCCTCCTGTACTGGTATTGGTAAAAGAATTAATTATACCTGTGCCTTGAGTGATATTTAAATTTAAAACCGCTGTGCCTTCATTTGTAAGTGAAGCTATGGTGCCTGAATTACTTAAATTTATCGTTCCAGCTTGATTTGTAAGTGTGTTTATAAAACCTGAATTATTAAGGGCAAGATTAGTGTTTACACCATTATTTGTAAAGTTTATGATATTGCCAGAGTTTGTAAGATGAGTTAGAGTGCCTGTGTTTGTGAGTGAGTTTATAGTGCCTGTATTTGTAATCGTATCTATATCACCAGCATTATTTAAAGTCGTAATGGTTCTATGAGAAGTATTGCTTAGATTATCTATCCTTGCGCCAGCATTATTTATCAAGGTTGTGATAGTGCCGTCATTTTCAAGATCGGTTATAGCTGCGTTGTTTGTGAGTAAGTTTATCCTTGCGTTTTGAGCATTGATGAGATTTGTGATACTTCCGCCAGCATTGTTTGCGATAGAATTGAGTGTGCCAGAATTATTTATATTTGCATTAACACCTGAGTTTGTAAGAATTGAACTAATCGTGCCTGTATTTGTTAGGCTAAAATTTGCACCTGAGTTTGTGAGTGCATCTGAAGCGATGGTTGCTGAGTTTATGAGTGTAAAGTCTGAGCCTGAGTTTGTAAAGGTATTTGTATTTGCTCCTGCGCTTGTGTTGATATTGCCATTATTAGTAAAGCTAATGCCATTTGCTTGATTGATAGCGATATTTCCTGTGATTGTTCTGCCACTATTGTTTGTAAAGATTGTATTTCTTGAATCAGCATTAAAGTTTAAAGCTGTGTTGAGCGTGCCATTATTTGCAAAGGTTGAATTAGCTCTATTAAAGCTGATTTGATTTGCTGTTATAACTCCTGTATTTACATAGGTTGCTCCTGCACCAGTTCCTACTAAAGTAAGGCTTTGCCCTGAGGCATCAAGTGTGCCACCATTATTTAAATTACCATTTAAATTAACTCCATTTGCAGTAGCTGTAAGGGTAGAGCTTGCCCCTTGTATATTAAGATTTGTAGTAATTTGTCCTGCGCCTTGATAAATCATAGAGTTTTGAGTGGTAAAAGAGCCTATAGTGGCATTGTTTATTAAAGTGCTTAAGCCTTGTATGTTATTAAGGGTGGTGATGTGTCCGCCTGTATTATTTGTAAGAGTAGTAAGGGTGGCTTCATTTGTGAGTGAGGTTATGGTGCCTGTGTTATTTAAATTTGTTAATGCCCCCCCCCCATTGTTGTTGAGGATATTGATAACTCCGTTATTGTTTAAGGTTGTAAGTGAGTTTGTATTTGTAAGATTAGCTATAGCTGCGTTTTGATTATTGTTGAGAGTAGTAATGGTGCCAGCGTTATTTAGCGTGCTTGTATTACCTAAATTTGTAAGTGTTGTGATACTTGCATTTGCTCTGTTTTCAGCTGTTAAAGCTGTGCCATTTAGATTAAGTGCGCCATTTATTGTAGCTTGGTTATCCAATCTTGTAGTGATACTTCCTGTGTTATTATAAGTTATAGTGTTAGTTCCTGTGGCATTAAATGTGCCTATATTTCCTGTGCCTGCATAGGTAAAGTTGGTTGCAGAGTTTTGGTTAAAAGTAGTTATGGTGCCATTGTTGGTTAAGGCTCCATTAAGCGTAGCTCCTGTTTGGTTGTTAAAAGTGCTTATAGTGGCTGTATTTGTTAGATTGTTGATGGTGCCTGAGTTGGCAAGTGTGGTAATTGTTCCATTATTTGTTAGGCTTGTGTTTATTTGTCCTTGGTTATTAAAGTCTGTAATAGTAGCTGTATTGGTGTTGGTAAAGGTTGTAATTTGTCCATTTGCCTGGTTGTTTAAGGTAATTAGTCTGCCTCTATTTTCAAAGGTAGTAATTTGGTTGCGGTTATTGAGCGTGGTAACGGTTGAAGCACCTGTAGATAGGTTATTGTTATACAACCCTAAGGTTGTGATAGTGCCTTCATTTTCAAAGAGATTAATTCGAGCATTGGTTAAAAAACTATTTATATTTGCATTATTTTCATTTCTAAAGGTAGTGACAGTGCTTAAACCGCTTACTTGTGTGGTATTAGCCATTGTGCCACGATTAATAAAGTTAGTAATAGTGCCTACTCGGCTATTGAAATTTCCAAGTGTAGCTGCAGCTTCATTGATAAAATTAGTAATAGTGCCCTCATTTATAATAGTAGATGTGTTTGCTGCACTTATAATGCCTTGATTTGTCAAGGTGGTGATAATGCCTCCTCTGCTATTATTAAATACATTCATGGTGCCTTGATTTGTTAGGGTAGTAATAGTGCCTACATTAGCACTAAGATTAAGTGTTGAGCCTGCTTGATTTGTCACACTGGTAAATGTGCCTGCATTTCTAAAACTTGTTGTGCCACTATTATTTGTAAGCGAGCCACTTGTATTTGCTCGAAAATAAAGATCATTTATAGTGCCTCCATTATTTATGACGCGAAAAGGGAGTCTTGTATCCCTATTTTCTAATGTTCCGCCATAAGTTCTACCTTGTTGCACGGTTAATACAGTCTCTGTGGCTCCGGATAGGTTGTTACCATCAAGATTTGCACTTGTGCCACTAGTGATATTCTGAACAGAAAAATCGCAATTATTTATCGTGCCACCAGCTGCACAATAAGGCAAAAAGTTAGAGTGAAACCCTGCATTTGCATATTCAAAGTATGTGCATAGCAAAAAACATAAAAACGTAAATTTATCTAATTTCTTTTTAATCATAATACAAGTTTCCTAAAAAATTTAAACAAAAGATGAATACAGACCAAATTATAATGTAAAAAACTTGATTTTTCTTTAAATCAAATGGAGTTAAGAACCAAAAGTTCGCTAATGCTTACTTTTGGTTAAAGGTTTAGAAGTTTATTCTTCTTCTTTGAGGCGAATTTTTTCTTCTTGATATAGCCCTGTACCTACTGGGATCATTCTTCCTAAGATAACATTTTCTTTTAAGTCTTCTAAGAAGTCAAATTTACCAGCTATGCTTGCTTCTGTAAGCACTTTTGTTGTTTCTTGGAAAGATGCTGCTGAGATCACACTATCAGAACCAATAGCTGCCCTAGTCACCCCAAGCAATACCGGTTCAGCAATAGCTGGCTCGCCACCCATAGCCACTATGCGTTCATTTTCTTCTCTAAATTTACGACGCGAAACAAAATCACCGATGATAAATTTAGTATTGCCACTATCAACAACCTTAACTTGCCTGAGCATTTGAGAAACGATCACTTCGATATGCTTATCAGAGATCACAACCCCTTGTCCGCGATAGACTTGTTGAATTTCGCTTATCAAATAATGGTGCAAGGCTTTTTCACCTAAAATTTTAAGCACATCATGACTTGAGATAACCCCATCAGTAAGCTTTTCGCCAGCATGGATAAACTCGCCATTTCGCACTTGAATATGCTTTGAATTGTTGATAAGATATTCACTTGTGCTTCCATCCTCTGCTTCGATGATGATCCTTTCTTTTGAGCGCAAAGGCTTATCAAATCTGACTACACCATCAATCTCAGCGATTACTGCCGCGTTTTTAGGCTTTCTTGCTTCAAAAAGCTCACTCACTCGAGGCAAACCTCCGGTAATATCTTTTGATTTGGCTGCTGCTTTTGGAGTTTTAGCCAAAATATCAGCCAAGGCAACCTTATCTTTATCACTAACCAAGATAACACTTTTTGGCTCGAGCGGATAGCGGATACTTTTGTTTCCTTTTGTGATGATAAGGGTTGGACGAACGCCACTTGGAAGATATTCGTTAATCACTAAGGAACTTTTGCCAGTAGCTTCATCGATTTGCTCATCTGCACTATAACCAAGCTCAATATCTTCAAAGCTTATCATGCCATCAAGCTCAGCGATAAGAGTGTTATTATAAGCGTCCCATTCAGCGATAATCGTTTTTTCTTGTTTTGAAGCAGTGGCGATTAAGGTATTAGCATCATCAATCACTGCACTATCATCAAATTCAATCACACTTTCTCTTGGTATATAATGACGTTTTGCTTCTCTATCATTTTCATCAGCTATCACCACAAAAAAGCCTTTTTCTTTGACTATATAGCCTTTTTTGATATTTTTTACTCTATCAAGTCCATCGCCTTTAAGCAAATAGTATTTAAGTGTGCCTTTAGCTCCAGCCTTGATATTTTGCACCACAGGATCGCCATCATTAACAAGAATTTCACTTGCGTAAGGGATACGATTTGGGACATTCCAGCCCTCTTTAATCACCTCAACTATACTTTCATCTTGAGCAACTTCAGCTCCGTTTTGATATGGCAGATAAAGCTTTCCGCCTATATTACCACTTACGCCGGCAAGCTCGTTTGGCTTGGCTAAGTCGTATTTTCTAAGTATGTATTTAGCTTCTTGTTTTTTATCTTTTACACTGATAACTACATCTTCATGTATAGTTTCTATGTGAATAACGCCCTTAAATGGAGCTTTTATCTTAGGCTCAACAAGCAAAATTCCAGCATTTCGGCGGTTTGCAACTATGCTTTTGCCTTCTTTGTTGGTGTAGGTGTTGATATTATAAAATCTTATAAAACCTTCTTTTTGAGCTACAACTTGTCTATCTTGTAAGTCCGTACTTGCCGTTCCACCACTGTGGAAAGTTCTTAGAGTAAGCTGGGTTCCTGGCTCGCCTATACTTTGAGCTGAGATTATGCCTACTGCTTCGCCCGGCTTAACAAGCTTTCCTTCGCCAAGGTTGATACCATAGCATTTTGCACAAATTCCTTTTTTTGCTTTGCAAGTGATAGGCGTGCGGATATTAACGCTTTTAATCCCACTTTCACTCAAAATTTTAGCCTTTTCTTCATCCATCAAAGCACCTTCAGCAAACAAGGTTTCATTAGTGATAGGATCGATAATATCTTCGGCTAAAACGCGTCCTAAAATTCGCTCTTCTAGGCTTTCAACCAAACTACCATCAGCGGTGATTTCATTAATCTCAACGCCTTCATGAGTGCCACAATCTTCCATAGTAATCTTCACATTTTGAGCCACATCAATGAGTTTTCTTGTCAAATAACCAGCATTTGCTGTTTTAAGCGCAGTATCTGCTAGCCCTTTTCTTGCACCATGTGTTGAAATGAAGTATTCTAAAACATTAAGCCCTTCGCGGAAATTTGAAATAATAGGTGTTTCAATGATAGAGCCATCAGGTTTTGCCATAAGTCCACGCATAGCAGCAAGCTGAGAAATTTGAGCCGCACTACCTCTTGCCCCACTATCTGCCATCATGTAGATTGAGTTAAAGCCATCTTTATCTTTTTGCACAAGCTTCATCATCTCTTTAGAAAGAGCATTATTTGTGCTTTTCCATATATCAATGATTTTATTGTATCTTTCTCCAGCTGTAATAAGCCCTTGATTAAATGAGTTTTGTATGGTTCGCACTTGTTTTTTAGCATTATCAATCTCTTTTTGTTTATCTTCAGGCACGATAATATCAGCGATTGATATAGAAATTCCAGCCTTAGTTGCATACTCAAAACCAAGATTTTTAAGTCTATCCAAAAAGCTTGCTGTAAAGCCCAAGCCTCCTTTTTTATAAACAAAATCAACAAGAGCGGCTATATCTTTTTTCTTTAAAATTTTATTCCACATATATTCAGGCACAAAATCTGGCAAAATAGACTTAATGATAAGCCTACCAGCTGTAGTTGTGATCTTGCGTCCCCCATCAAGGGTTTGTATGCTTGCATGTATATCAAGGCAGTTTGATTCTAAAGCCATCATGACTTCATCAATGCCAGTGCAAATTTTATGTGCTCCTTTGGCATCATTTTTCTCTAAAGAAAGATAATAAATGCCCAAAACCATATCTTGACTTGGCACGGTAACTGATTTACCGCTTGCTGGAAGCAAGATATTCATTGATGAGAGCATTAAAACTTTACATTCTGCGATTGCATCTTGAGATAAAGGCACATGAACAGCCATTTGATCGCCATCAAAGTCAGCATTAAAGGCTGAGCACACCAAAGGGTGCAATTGTATAGCCTTACCCTCAACCAAAACAGGGTGAAAAGCTTGTATAGAAAGCTTATGAAGGGTTGGGGCACGGTTAAGTAAAACAGGGTGTCCTTGCACCACTTCTTCAAGGCATTCCCACACTTCATTAGTTTTGTTTTCTATCATTTTTTTAGCTTGTTTTACCGTTGTAGCATAGCCTTTTTCCTCAAGTTTTGCTAGCAAATGAGGCTTAAAGAGTTCTAAAGCCATTTTCTTAGGCAAGCCACATTGATCCATTCTTAGTTTTGGACCAACAACGATAACGCTTCTGCCTGAAAAATCCACACGTTTTCCAAGCAAGTTTTGGCGGAAACGTCCTTGCTTACCCTTGATGATTTCACTTAGTGATTTTAAAGGACGTTTATTTGCTCCTTTTACAGCATTGGCTCTTCTGCCATTATCAAATAGTGCATCAACAGCTTCTTGAAGCATTCTTTTTTCATTTCTAATGATAATCTCAGGTGCATCAAGCTCAAGCAAACGTTTTAAACGCGTATTGCGATTAATCACACGACGATATAAATCATTCACATCAGAAACAGCAAATTTTCCACCATCTAAAGCTACCAAAGGACGTAAATCAGGCGGTAAAACCGGTAAATTTGTAATCATCATCCACTCAGGGCGATTTGGCACGGCTTCTTCATCGCTAGTATTGGCATTAAGATTTGAATTTAAGAAATTTTCAACTACTTTTAAACGCTTAACTATGCTTTTTTTCTTTGCTTCACTATTAGTCGTTGCCATGTCTTCTTTAAGCGTATTTAAAAGCTCAACAAGGTCTAAATTAGCAAGCAAATCTCGTATCACCTCACCACCCATTCTTGCTTTAAAACCGCTATTTTCATAGCGTTGCATAAGCTTTTGGTATTGCTCTTCATTTAAAACATCGCAAAACTCAACTTTTTTATTGCTTTCATTATCATAAAAAGCATCGCCTGCATTTTCTACTATATAAGCTTCATAGTAAAGCACACGTTCTAAATCTTTCATCTTAACGCCTAAAAGCGTGCCTATACGACTTGGTAAGGAATTGACATACCAAATATGTGCTACAGGAGTAACAAGCTCAATATGTCCCATTCTTGAGCGTCTTACCTTTGAGCTGGCTACTTCAACCCCACATTTTTCGCATTTTACGCCCTTAAAACGCATTTTTTTATACTTACCGCATAAGCATTCATAATCCCTTATAGGTCCAAAAATTTTAGCGCAGAAAAGCCCATCTCTTTCAGGCTTTAAGGTGCGGTAATTAATAGTTTCTGGCTTCTTAACTTCCCCATAGCTCCAAGATTTAATCTTTTCTGGGCTTGCAAGACGAAGTTGAAAAGCTTCAAAATCCCTTGGGCGGTTTTCTTCTTTAATCTCAATTATCTTAAATTTACTCATTTTCATCGTCCTTATCAAAAATTTCAACATCTAAGGCTAAGGATTTTAGCTCATTTGTTAAAACAAAAAAGGTTTCTGGAATTCCAGTTGCTGGGACATTTTCACCTTTTGTAAGGGCTTTGTATGCACTAAATCTACCCTCAACATCATCTGATTTGATAGTAAGCATTTCCCTTAAAGTATGAGCAGCCCCATACGCTTCTAAAGCCCAAACTTCCATTTCCCCAAACCTTTGTCCACCAAAAAGAGCCTTACCGCCCACAGGTTGCTGGGTAACTAAGCTATAAGGTCCAGTACTTCTAGCATGCACTTTTTCATCAACAAGGTGATGGAGTTTAAGCATATACATACAACCAACATGCACTCTTTCAGCTATCTTTTCGCCAGTACGTCCATCATAAAGCTCACTTTTTCCGTCCATTGCTACCTTAGCAAGCTCAAAAAGCTTTGCAAACTCGTCCATAGTCGTGCCCTCAAACACAGGAGCAGCAAATTTTACGCCCTTAGCCCAATCCCTTGCATAAGCGATCAAACTCTCATCATCAAGCTTTTCTAAAAATTCTTTTTCCTTAGCAAGTCTAGGGATAGAACAAATTTCAAGCATTTTTGTTCTGAGTTGCTTTACAAAATCTTTTTGTTTTTTATCAAAAATTTCTTGAATTTGATGTCCTAAAGAAAGTCCAACTACACCTAAATGGCTTTCTAGAATTTGTCCTATATTCATACGACTTGGAACGCCCAGTGGATTTAAGGCTATATCAACGCTTTTGCCATTTGGTAGATAAGGCATATCAACTTCTGGGACTATGTTTGAGACTATGCCTTTATTGCCGTGACGTCCTGCCATTTTATCCCCAACCTTAAGCTTTCTTTTTGTCGCTATGTAAATTTTAACAAGCTTAACAACCCCACTTGGTAAAATATCATCTTTTTCTAAAATTTCAAGCTTTTCATCATGTTCGGCTTTTAGCTTTTTCTTTTCATTTTGGAAGTGGTTTTTTAAGTCCTCATACTGCTTTTGTATGGTTTTAGGATAAGCTTTAACTAAAGAATTTAAAATAAAACGATTAATTTTTTTAAGTTCTTTAATATCTATTTTATCACCTTTTTTATAGTTCTTATCCCCTACTTTTTGATCACTTGATAGTGGAGTTTTAGCAAGCAAGGCACACACTCTTAAAATTTCTTCTCTATCCATCATTAAAAGTCTGTCATGGTGCTCTTTTTCAAGATTAATCTTTTCTTCATCATACGCTTGAATTGTCCTTGCGTCCTTATCATAGCCTTTTTTGGTGAAGATTTTTACATCTACAACCACGCCTTCTAAAGAAGCAGTAGCGTATAAGGATTTATTGACTACATGTCCAGCTTTTTCGCCAAAAATAGCCCTTAAAAGTCTTTCTTCAGGAGTTGGTTTAACCTCACCTTTTGGAGAGACTTTACCTACTAGTATCATGCCAGGTTTTATATGAGTGCCAATGCGTGCTATACCACTTTCATCAAGGTGAGCTACATCGTCTTCTTTAACATTTGGTATATCTTTTGTGATCTCTTCAATACCATCTTTTAACTCTCTTGCTTCAATCTCTTTTTCATAAATATGCACGCTTGTGAAAGTATCTTCTCGTATCATTCTTTCGCTTACCACGATCGCATCTTCGTAGTTGTAGCCATTCCAAGGCATAAAGGCTATAAGAGCATTTTTACCGATAGCTAGCTCGCCCTCGTCCATACTTGCTCCATCAGCGATAATTTGTCCAACTTCAATCACATCGCCTTTTTTAACTATAGGGTGTTGATTGTAAGTCGTATTTTGATTGGTGCGGAGATTCTTTTCCATAGAATAATGATCGATAAATGGACCTTTTTCATCTTCACCTAAAATAAATATGCTTTTATTATCTACTTTTTCAACTACGCCAGCTCTTTTAGCCTTTACTGCCATCCATGCATCACGAGCGATAGTGCGCTCCATACCAGTGCCAACAATAGGAGCAGTGCAAGTTAAAAGCGGCACAGCTTGTCTTTGCATATTTGAACCCATTAAGGCTCTGTTTGCATCATCATGTTCTAAGAAAGGAATTAAAGAAGCTGTAACACCGACTATCATACCAGAACAAAGATCAATCAGCTCGATCTCATCTTTTTTAGCAAGGATATTTTCACCGTCTTTTCGTGCCTCTACAAAATCTTCTACTATATTGCCTTTTGCGTCAAGCTTAGTTGAAGCTGCAGCTATAGCAATACCTTCTTCTTGAGTAGCGGTAAGATATACGATCTCATCGCTTACCTTGCCATTAACGACTTTTTTATAAGGAGCTTCAACAAAGCCAAGATCATTGACTTTTGCATAAGTGGCTAAAGTGTTGATAAGTCCTATATTTTGTCCTTCTGGAGTTTCAACCGGACAAATACGTCCATAATGCGTAGGATGCACATCACGCACTTCAAAACCAGCTCTTTCTTTCACAAGCCCACCTTCACCAAGTGCTGATAAACGGCGTTTGTGTGTTACTTCACTAAGCGGGTTGGTTTGATCCATAAACTGAGAAAGTTGTCCGCCAGTGAAAAATTCAATGATAGTCGTAGTAATCATCTTTGGATTGATCAAATCATAAGGCATAACCTTATCTAAATCCGTGCTTAAAGAAGTGAATTTATCACGAATCGCTTTTTGCATTTTAGCCAAGCCCAAATGAAGTTCATTTGCCAAAAGCTCACCAATAGAACGGATACGGCGGTTTCCTAAGTGATCTCTATCGTCTATATGTCCTTTGCCATTTTTAACCTTGATCAAGTATTTTGCGGTTTTAACGATATCTTCGTTAGTAAGTATAGTTACATATTCACTAACCTTAAGCCCAAGCTTATGATTCATCTTCATACGTCCTACTTTGGTAAGATCGTATCTTTCAGGATTAAAAAATAAATCATTCACATACGCTTTTGCAGCATCTTTTACCACCGGTTCGCCCGGACGCATAACCTTATAAATTCGAATAGCCGCAAGATCGTTTTCATCGTCTAAGCCTTCACTTTGTTTGAGTGTTTTTAGGGTTTCATTATCTTGGATAAAAGAATTTATAATCGCTGCATCAACCTCAGCCGCAAGGTCATTTGCTATATCAAAACTTTTAAAACTTTCTTTGATCTTAGCTAGCTTACTTTCATCAAGTTGCACTAAAGAATCATACAGCATTTCACCACTTTTTGCGTCAAGCAAAGGCTTGGCAAGGTATCTGTTTGTGAGAATTTCGATTGGGTATTCAATGAATTTTAAGCCCTCTTTAATAAGTTGTTCGCCTTTTTTCTTAGTAAGCCTTTTTCCAGCTTGAAGTATAAGTTTGCCTTTTTCATCTTTGATATCGTATTCTACACGCTCTAAAAAGTCATTTGGATTAAACTCAACAAGGAATTTATCTTTTTTGATATGAATGGTTTGCACCGGATAAAAAAGTTTGATAATATCTTGTTTTTTATAGCCAAGTGCCCTAAAAAGCATGGTAATAGGCACTTTTCGGCGTTTGTTGATCCTCACATACAATACATCTTTAGCATCATATTCAAAATACAACCAAGAACCACGATCTGGTATAATTTGAGCCGTATAAACAAGCTTATTTGCTATAGTTGCACTTTCTTCTTCTTTAAAGATCACACCTGGACTTCTGTGAAGTTGATTAACCACAACTCTTTCAACGCCGTTGATGATGAAAGAAGTTCTATCTGTCATTAAAGGAATTTCTCTTATAAAAATTTCTTGTTCTTTTATATCTTTAATACCGACTTTTTCTCCACTTTTTTCATCTTTTTCGTGCAGAGTAAGGCGGATTTTCATTTTTAAATTGACAGCATAAGTAAGTCCTCTTTCCATGCACTCTCGAATAGTGTATTTTGGTTTGCCAATTTCACTGCTAACATATTCTAAGCTTAAGCGATTTTGTGGATCATGGATAGGAAAGATGGATTTAAAAACTTTTTCTATACCACTTTCGGTATTTTGTTTGTTTAAATTTAAAAAGTCATCAAAACTTTTTTGTTGTAATTGTAAAAGATTTGGTATTTCTATATCTTGGGAATTATTGGAAAAATCGATCCTAAGACGATTTTTAGATTGGCTTCTTGGCATAATAAACCTCGTTTTATTTTTTAAAGAACTTTAAAATAAAGAGCAAAACTCTTTAAACGCACAAAAGTCAAAAGGCTTGTGCAAACCTTTTGACTTGAATTAAAATAAAAAGCTTTGATAAAACTTACTTAAGCTCTACCTTAGCACCTGCTTCTTCAAGTTGTTTTTTAGCTGCTTCAGCATCAGCCTTAGCCACGCCTTCTTTAAGCACTGAAGGAGTTTGCTCAACTGCATCTTTTGCTTCTTTTAAGCCCAAGCCAGTAATGGCACGAACAACCTTAATCACTTCGATTTTCTTTGCACCGCTTTCAACTAAAACGATATTAAACTCTGTTTTTTCTTCAGCTGCACCGCCGCCAGCTGCACCGCCGCCAGCACCAGCTACAACAACCGGAGCTGCTGAAACACCGAATTTTTCTTCAAATTCTTTTACAAGCTCTGAAAGCTCAAGAACACTTAAATTTGAAATATATTCTAAAACATCTTCTTTAGAAATTGCCATTTTTATCTCCTTTTTTTATTCTGTTTCTTTTTTGGTTTTTAAGGCATTAAGCCCTATAACAAAATTTTGTAATGGGGCATTCCATACTTGCAAAAGCATAGCAAGCAATTCGTTGCGTGAAGGCATTTTTGCTAAAGCTTTTACCTTAGCCACATCAGCCACACTTCCTTCGATGAACGCCATTTTGATCTTAAACTGCTCATGATCATCTTCAAATTTAGATGCTACCTTAGAAACACTAAGTTGATCTTCACCCCAAAGATAGATATTTGTATCTTTAAGTTCAAGTCCGCTTTTACCAGCATTTTCTAGGGCTAAATGAGCAAGTGTATTTTTAATGATTTGAACTCTGACATTATTTTCTCTTGCGTTTTGTCTTAAAACTTCAAGTTTCTTTGTGCTTAAGCCCCTATAATCACATACTACTATGGCTTCACTTTTTTTGAAATCTTCTTGCAAAGAAGCAACGATCTCGATCTTTTCGCTCTTGGTCATACTTCTCCTTTCCGACCGGTGATTTCAAGCAGAGCGTTTAAAAACTAAACAATTAAGCTTAAAAAGCCTCGGCTATCTCCAATCTAAAATAAAAATCTTAAAATTTAAGCCTAAATTCTAAAATTTTTATTTTAAGCCTAAGCCTCAAAAAGAGGCTTATTTCATATCTAAAAGTTCTTGAGTTTCAAGGCTTACAGATGGGCTCATTGTCAAAGAAAGAGCAGCTGTTTTGATATATCTTCCTTTAGCTGCAGCTGGTTTGTGTTTGTTTATGGCTTTGATAAAAGTGCTGATATTGTCATTTAATTGCTCTTTTGAAAAGCTTACCTTGCCAAGTCCAGCATGGATATTGCCTTGTTTATCAACGCGGAAATTGACTTGTCCGCTTTTAGCATTATTTACGGCTTGAGCTACATCCATAGTAACAGTTCCTGTTTTAGGATTTGGCATAAGTCCTTTTGGTCCTAAAATTCTACCAACCTTACCCACAAGTCCCATTAAATTTGGAGTGGCGATTAAGACATCAAAATTGATATTGCCTTTTTGAATTTCTTCAACCAATTCATCGCTTCCAACTATATCAGCGCCGGCATTTTTAGCCTCATCAGCTTTTGCGTCTTTTGCGATAACTGCTACTCTTACTTTTTTGCCTGTACCAGCTGGTAAAACAACTGAACCTCTTACCATTTGATCAGCATGTCTTGGATCAACATTAAGCTTTAAGGCTATTTCAACAGTTTCATCAAATTTAGCTGAAGCTAGAGTTTTAACCGTATCAATAGCTTCTGCTAAAGCATATTCTTTAGAAGAATCAACTTTGTTTGCAAGTTCTTTTAATCTTTTACTTATTTTAGACATTTATTTTCTCCGCATTTTTAAAGTGCTTCCACTTTTTAAGCCAAGTGGTAAGGCTTAATCGACAATCTCAACACCCATAGATCTAGCTGATCCAGCGATAATTTTCGCCGCTTGATCCTTATCCTTGGTGTTTAAATCAGCAAGTTTTTTCTCAACAATTTCTAAAACTTGTTTTTGAGTAAGTTTGCCAACTTTATTTTTAAGCGGATTATCCGCACCTTTGCTAATACCAGCTGCTTTTTTGATCAAATCAGTAGCAGGAGGTTGTTTTGTGATGAAAGTAAAACTCTTATCTGCATAAACAGTGATAACAACAGGGATATTAAAGCCTGCCATATCTTTTGTTCTTTCATTAAAAGCTTTACAAAACTCCATGATATTTACACCTTGTTGTCCAAGAGCTGGACCAACTGGTGGAGATGGATTTGCTTTTGTGGCTGCAATTTGTAATTTTATCTCGCCAACAACTTTCTTTGCCATATAAAAACTCCTTATATAATTTTTTCAACTTGAGAATAGAGAATTTCAACCGGTGTTGAACGCCCAAAAATCGAAACATTAAGTTTAAGCAAACCTCGAACCATATCGTATTCTTCAACCATACCAGTAAAGTTTGCAAAAGGACCTTCGATGATTCGCA
Source organism: Campylobacter sp. MIT 12-5580 (assembly GCF_005406235.1). NCBI lineage: Bacteria > Pseudomonadati > Campylobacterota > Epsilonproteobacteria > Campylobacterales > Campylobacteraceae > Campylobacter > Campylobacter sp. MIT 12-5580. The sequence continues at coordinate 78,361 of NZ_NXLK01000005.1, read as the reverse complement.
CATTTTCACCCTCATCGAAAGAAATTTTAGGTTTTGGTGCAGCTTTATTTTGCACCTTTTCTAAGATGAGCTTGATATCTTTTTCGCTCAAAGGTGTAGGCTTTTTTGCCTCGCCTATGAAACGTCCTACTTTTGGTAAAGACTGAATTTTATGCCAAAGCTCAGTGTTAAGATCAAGTAAAGCAAAAACATAGCCTGAATACAAGCTTCTTTCGCTAATCTTTTCTTTGCCATTTTTAAACTCAATCACATCTTCAGTTGGCACAACAATTTCTTTTAATCTTTCGCCTATTCCATTATCGCGGATTAAATTTTCTATGGCTCTTTTTACCGCCATTTCACTTCCCGCATAGGTTTGTATCGCATACCATTTATATTTTTCTTCGCTCATCGTTTTCCTTTTTTAAGAAACAAACAAAGAAACTATGGAAGACATAATCCAATCCACCAAAGCTAAAAACAATGAAATTACCGTTACTACAACAAAAACCGTAATATAAGCATTTCTTACTTGTTCTTTAAGTGGAAAAATGACTTTTGATAACTCGGCTTTTGAGAGTTTAAAATAACTTATTAAATTCTTCATAATCTACAACCTTCAAAAATGGCAGGGCAAGAGGGATTCGAACCCCCAACCATCGGATTTGGAATCCGGCGCTCTACCGTTGGAGCTATTGCCCTTTAACTTTTTAATTTAACTTCTTTGTGAATAGTGTGTTTTCTTAATCTTGGGCAATATTTTTTAAGTTCTAACTTTTCAGTTGTATTTTTGCTATTTTTATAAGTGCTGTAATTAATATCGCCTGTTTCTTCGCATTTTAAGCCAACTTTTATTCTCATACTTTAATCCTTAAATGAAACTCAAGCTCCAAAAGAAAGGAGCTTGATTGAATTTTTATTTGATGATTTTAGAAACCACGCCTGAACCAACAGTGTGTCCGCCTTCACGGATCGCAAAGCGAGTTCCTTCTTCAAGAGCAACTGGGGCAATAAGGCTCACTGTGATACGCACATTTTCACCTGGCATAACCATTTCAGTGCCTTCAGCAAGTTTAATTGAACCTGTAACATCAGTTGTTCTTACATAAAATTGTGGGCGGTAATTGTTAAAGAATGGAGTATGACGACCACCTTCATCTTTGTTTAAGATATACACTTCAGCTTCAAACTCAGTGTGTGGAGTGATTGATTTTGGTTTAGCAAGAACCATACCACGAAGAACATCTTCTTTTTTAGTTCCTCTTAAAAGCACGCCAACATTATCGCCTGCCTCACCTTGATCCATTTCTTTTCTAAACATTTCAACGCCAGTTACTGTTGTAGTTTGAGTATCGCGAATTCCTACGATTTCTATAGTATCGCCTACTTTTACTACACCTTTTTCAATCCTACCTGTAACAACAGTTCCACGACCTGAGATAGAGAAAACATCTTCAATTGGCATTAAGAAGTCTTTATCTGTATCACGAGTTGGAGTTGGGATATATTCATCAACAGCGTCCATCAAAGCAATAACTTTTTGTGACCATTCTCCATCTTGTCCAGCTTTAGCTTCTTCAAGTGCTTTTAAAGCAGAACCTGAAATGATAGGAGTATCATCACCTGGGAAATCATAAGAACTTAAAAGCTCACGAATTTCCATTTCAACGAGCTCTAAAAGCTCAGCATCATCAACCATATCAGCCTTATTCATAAATACAACGATATAAGGCACGCCTACTTGACGAGAAAGCAAGATATGCTCTCTAGTTTGAGGCATAGGACCATCAGCTGCTGAAACAACAAGGATAGCTCCGTCCATTTGAGCTGCACCTGTAATCATGTTTTTAACATAATCGGCGTGTCCTGGGCAGTCTACGTGTGCATAGTGACGTTTTTCTGTTTCATACTCAATGTGAGAAGTAGCAATAGTGATACCTCTTTCTTTTTCTTCTGGAGCATTATCGATATTGTCATAATCTTTAAGCTCAGCCAAACCCTTTCTTGATAAAACAGCAGAAATAGCTGCTGTCAAGGTTGTTTTACCATGATCGACGTGACCGATGGTTCCTATATTGACATGTGGCTTGTTACGAGAAAATTTTTCCTTAGCCATAAGAAATCCTTTCGTTTTGTGATAAATAAAATGCAAAAACAAGTCTATAAAATATAATTTTTTAGAAAACAATGGAGCTCATAGCGGGAATTGAACCCGCGACCTCTCCCTTACCAAGGGAGTGCTCTACCTCTGAGCCATACGAGCGCTCAGAAAAATTATATACTACAGACAACAAAATAAATTTAAGAAGGACTGCGAGAAAAAAATACAGCTCCCAGTTTATCCTAAATTTAGTGGAGCGGGAAACGGGGCTCGAACCCGCGACCCTCAGCTTGGAAGGCTGATGCTCTAGCCAACTGAGCTACTCCCGCAAAGCAATGGTGGTGAGTCGTGGATTCGAACCACGGAAGGCGAAAGCCAGCAGATTTACAGTCTGCCCTCGTTGGCCACTTGAGTAACTCACCTTAGAATTTGCCTCTCATTTCTGGTCAAACACTGCTAAAAAACAATGGAGCTGGTTAAGGGACTTGAACCCCCGACCTGCTGCTTACAAGGCAGCTGCTCTACCAACTGAGCTAAACCAGCGAAAAATAAACTGAAATTATAGACTAAAATTTCTTTTTTGTCAAGACTAATTAGGCTATAATAATCTAAAAATTTTTTTTAAGGCTACAACAAATGAAAATACTTTTTTCTCCAAGCGAAAATAAGAGCGAGTTAGCCTATCTTACACCTATAAACAAAAGCTCGTTTATCTTTGCAGAACTTTTTGATAAAAGACTTGAAGTTATCAAACTTTACAATGACTTCGTTAAATATGCGTCAATAAATGAACTTCAGGATTTTTTCGAACTTAAAAGCGAAAAAGAAGTGCAAAATTTGCAAAATGATCTTTTAAAGCTAAAAACCTGCGAAGCGATCAAACGTTATAAAGGTGTGGCGTATGATTATCTTGATTTTGAAAGCTTGGATGAAAAAGCTCAAAATTATGTATATGAAAATACGCTTATTTTCTCAAATCTTTTTGGCGTCGTTCAAGCAAAAGATCACTTACCACTTTATAAGCTCAAGCAAGGGGCTAAAATCAAAGAATTTGACACAGCTAAATTTTATAAAACGCACTTCAGTAAAGCCTTAGATGAATTTTTGCAAAATGAAGAAATCATCGATCTTAGAGCTGGTTTTTATGAGAAATTTTATACCTTAAAGCAAGCTTATACAAGTTATAAATTCTTAAAAAATAACAAAGTCGTTAGTCATTTTGCAAAAGCGTATCGTGGAACTTTGCTTCGCACACTTGCTTGCTTTGAGTGCAAAAGTAATCAAGATTTGCTCACTCACTTACCTCATAAGCTTAGCGTTAAGGAGATCAAAAAACAAGGTTTAAGGCAAGAAATCGTGCTTGAGATCAAAGACTAACAAAGGCTTTATAAAGCAAATTTAAAGCAAAATATTCGATGATAAAAGCTGAGATGACATTGATATAAAAAATAACTTTATGACTAAAAAACTTTGAAAATTTAGCAACCAAAAAGCTTAAACTACACACCCAAAGCAAAATCGCCACAAATAAGCCCAAAAGCATAAACTCGTGATACTCATTATGTGAAAAAAGCAAAGACACGCTAAGCCAAAAGGCGATAACAAAAGGGTTTAAGAGATTTAAACTAAAACCTTTGATAAAGCTTTTAAACACATTTTCTTGTATAGTTTTTGCATCTTTTTCGTTTAAATTTAAATCTTTTGTTTTTGCTCTTAACATCATCAAAGCCATATAAGTTAAAAAAACAAAGCCTCCAATTGCCAGAATTTGCTTAAAAACTCCATTATCTAAAAAAGTAAGCACCCCAAAAAGAAGCAAAACAAGATACAAAATATCCGCGCTCATCGCCCCAAAACCCACAGCTAAAGAGTTTTTTAAGGACTTTAGGGCATAAGTTAAGATCAAGATGTTTAAAGGACCAAAAGGCACAGCTACACCAAATCCAAGCAAAGCTCCTTGCACAAAGGCTTCAAACATAATTTCCTCCGAGATAATTTCGTATATCAAGAGCGATTTGATCAATTGCCGTGCTTGCTTTTTGAGTATAAACCTTATCAAAGCACGAATCTAAAGCAGGATCAGCGTCAAGGTTATTAAGTATGCTATGTTCGCACATGCTCGCAAAATGTCCAACAGGCAACACATAGCCACTCGTGCCTATACACACAAAAAGCCCACTCTGGCTTAAAGCCTCATACAAGGTTTGATACTGCGGAGCTGGCTCTTCAAACATAACGATATTATGGCGCAAAAAAGGTTGTTTGCACTTAGGACAAGTTGTGCTTTCTTGCTTTTTATAAGCTATGTTAAAATGTGTCCCGCAACTCGCACAATAAAGCTCTGGTAAAAAACCATGCAAATGGATCACATCCTTGCACCCTGCCCTTTCAAGCAAATCATCAACATTTTGCGTAATCACAAAAATCTGATCTTTAAATTCAGCCTTAAGCTTTGCGATCATCTCATGGGCATGATTTGGCTTCACTTTTTCAAGCTGAGCTCTTCTTTCATCATAAAATTCACGCACTTTTTTAGGATTTTTGCGAAAGCCACTTGCTGAACAAACCTCCATTACATCATGCTCTTCCCAAAGTCCATTGCTTTCTCTAAAAGTTTTTAAACCACTTTCAGCACTAAGTCCAGCCCCACTTAAAATCAGCACCTTTTTCATCACCTTACCTTTGTGTTTTTATTTAACAATCTCATCTCTACCATTAAAATCTTGAATTTTAATGCTTGGATTTTTAAAATAAAATACTGCAAAGTCTTTATTTTCTGGACTTTGATAAAGTTCTTTTAGGCTTGGGTATTTTTCAAACATAGCTTTTTTCACAGTTAAGTTCTCCTCAAATACAGCCTCGCCTCTAATTCTTACCCAAGAATTGCCATCATACGCACTTAACTCCACGCCTGAATGAGCCTGAGTATGCTTATAAAAATTCTTTTTATAGCTAGTGCAGTAATACAACTTGCCCTCATAAAACAAAGGCGATTGAAAAGGACGCACGCGTGGATTACCACAAGTTCCTTTTGTCGCGATAAAGCCAACACTTTTATCAAGTAAATCCAAAATTTCTTTTGTCATTTTTTCTCCTTTTTAAAAATAATTTTTTATATTTTTACACTTTCATTATAAAAATAAAGCTTAAACAAAACTTATCTTAAGAGAAGTTAAAGCCTCACTAGCTTTGCTCCAAAACCACCTTGATTTAAAGGTGCGTCACTAAATTCTTTCACACTTTTATGCGTCTTTAAAAACTCTTTTACCGCAAAGGCAAGCTTTCCTGTGCCTATGCCATGATATATTAGCACCTCATCAAAGCCTACTATTAAAGCATCTGAAAGGTATTTATCAAGCTTTTCTATGGCTTCTTCACTTCTTAAGCCGTGTAAATCTAAGCTTGGGCTTAAATTTTGCACTCTATCAACCTTAATATTTGTTTTTTGAGTAGCTTTTGGCAATTCTCCACTTTTTTTAAGTAAGCTTAAAGGCACTCTTAAACTTAAACCTTCACATTCTATCAAGGCTTCATCTTTTTTTAAGGCTTTAATTTTTCCTTTGATTTTTTCATATTTTACAAAATCATTGATTTTAAAGTCTTTAGCCTCTTGTTTTTGAGGCAAGATAATATTTTTTTTAAGCTCATTGGCTTTATTTATGCTTCTTTGTCTGTCTTTAAGCTCTTTAAATTCTAAAGTCGCTTTAGCCTGCTTTATGGCTTCATAATACTGCCTTTCAAGCCTACTACTTTGCTCTTTAAAGCGCTCTTCTTGACGCTCTTTTTGCTCTTTTAAGGAATGTAAGATTGTATCGACTTTTTGCTCTTTATTTTCAAGGCTTTTTAACTGCGTTTTAAGCTCAAGTTCAAGCTTGATATTTTTATTAACCAACTCCTCAAGATCGCCCTTATCCTCACCATAGATTTGCTTTGCTTTGGCAACTAAGTTTTCACTTATGCCATAACGAAGGGCTGTTTCAAAGGCATAAGATTTACCGATGGTGCCTTTTAAAAACTCATATTTTGGACGCGAAGCCTCTTCATCATATAAGGCTGCAAGAAGCTCGACAGCTTCATTCTTTGCTAGTAGCATAGCAAGTCTTTTGTGGTGGGTGGTGATGATGATTTTTTGATTTTGGCTCATAAGCTTTTGAATTAAAACACTATATAAACTCGCTGCTTCTTCAAAATCCGTGCCAAGTTCTATCTCATCAACGCCTAAAAGTAAGTCTTTTTGTCCTAAAAGCTTTGAAAAAGCAAGCATTCTGCCCGCAAAGGTTGAGATATCGTTTTTGACATTTTGCGGGTCTTCAAGTATGGCTTGTATATGCTTAAAAGAGCCTATTTTGCTTGAGCTTGCGTTGATTTTCATCGGCAGTAAGTATTTGGCTAAAAAGGCTGCTGCAAGCAAGCTTTTTAAAAGCATGGATTTTCCTCCAGCATTTACCCCTGTGATGATTAAGACCTGTTTGCTAAAGTCTAAACTTATGCTTTTTGGATTTTTAAGCGCTGGGTGGGCAAAGTCTTTAAGCACGATTTCATTACTCCCATTTGCTAAGACAAATTCATAATCTCTTGCCTTAGCAAAAAGCACCCTTGCACTATAATGATCAAAAAGATCAAAGGCTGAATTAATAAATTTTAAAAAGGCTAAATTCTTATGCAAAAGCAAGGAGAAATTTTTAGCATATTCATAATAAATCATTTCTTTTTCATTTTGAATTTTTGCCATATCATTTTGCAAATTCTCAACGCTTAAAGGCAGGATATAAAAGCCTCCACTACTGCTTCTAGCCACTATCTTTGCCTTTATAGTGTGCGTAAAGCCCCCTCTTACAAGCAAGGCTTCACTTTGGCTGATAAGATGAATTTGCGTATCGATGAGATAAGGGCTTAAGGACTTTGAATAAATAAGCTTTTTAAACTCATTTTGTATGCTTTCTTTTTTAAGCTTTAAGGCATTTTCAAGATTAATCAGCCTTTCATCAAGTTCGGTTTTTAACTCGCCTTTTTGCGTAAAGCTTTCAAGCAAGCTTTCAAATGCGTTTGGGATAATGATCTTATCAAGCCAAGAGCCTAAATTTGGCTTAAATTCAAGTTTTTTAAGATATATAAAATATGAGATGATTTTAACAAATTCAAAAATTTCTTCTAAATGCAATACCCCTTGCTTACTTAAGTGAGTTAAAGCTATGTCAAGGTTTTTAAGGTTTGATGCTGGCTTAAACTCAAGCTCGCAAAGTTCATTAATGCGTTTAAAATGAAGGCTAGAATCACCTTGCAAAACAAAGCTTTTTTTACGCGCAAAAAGCTTTTCAAAGGATTGTAAATACTCATTTAAATCAAGTTGAACGACAAGCTTTTCTAACACAAACCACCCTTAATCAAAGCCTAAGTTTTTGACTAATATCTCCAGCCCCAAAGCCTATAATAAGTCCAGTATCAAAAACTCTACCACTATCATCAACCAAAGAATTTCCTATACGTTTAATATCATGTATAAAAAGTGCTTTTTCAAAAACAGCTTGTAAATTGAGCTCTATCTTGCTTTCTCCAGCTGCATATACAGGCAAGATTAAGAGTTCATCAACGTCCTTAAAAGCTTCTTTAAAGCCTTGCAAATTTAAAGCTAAACGAGTATAGCGATGAGGCTGAAAAATGGCTGTGATTTTTGAATATCCTGCAAGTTTAGCATACTCAAAGGCTGCTTTTAAAGTGGCTTTTATCTCGGTTGGATGGTGTCCATAATCATCAATAATCGCACATTTTTCATTGGCTAAAAGTATATCAAAACGTTTTTTGATACCTTGATAATTTTTTAACTTTGCTCTAATTTGCTCAGGCTCTTTAAAAGGCTGAGTAGCCAATATAGCTAAAGACGCATCAAGGGCTAAATGCTCGCCCATGCCTTGCACTTTAAACTCACCAAGGTTCTTAAGCTCAAAGCTTACATAGGGCTTAAAATTTTCTAAAGTCATGCTGATATTTTTTATATCCTTGCTTGGATAAAGCCTTATTGCCTCGCATTTTAGTGTGCTTAAAAACTCATCTTCAGCATTAATCACTCTTAATTTTGCACTCATTAAAAAGTCTTTATAGGCTAGATGAAGCTTGGAAATATCATCATTATAATGCTCTAAGTGCTCAGCTTCTGCATTTGTTACTAAGGCTAAATAAGGATTTGAGTTTAAAAAAGAACTATCTGATTCATCGGCTTCAAAGATGAGCTTTTCATTTTCTTTATAGATCATATTTGAGTTAAATTCCTTTAAAATCGCTCCTATGATGACTGAGCTTTCATCTAAAAGCGAGGCTAATATACTTGAAGTAGTGCTTTTTCCATGTGCTCCAGCCACAGCAAAAACCTTTTTATCTTGCAAGATAAGGGGTAAAGCTTCTTTGCGTGAAAGGCATTTTATGCCTTTTGCTCTAGCTTCTTTAAGCTCTGGATTTTCTTCTTTAATGGCAGCTGAGTAAATGACTAAGTCCTTGCCTAAGACATTGTCTTTATGATGAGGAATGCTGATCATCACGCCTTCATTTTCAAGCTCAGTAGTGATCTTAGAAGCTTGCAAATCACTCCCGCTAATACTAAAACCTTTTTCTTTTAAAAAACGAGCAAGAGCAGAAATGCCAATGCCACCAATACCGATAAAATGAATTTTTTGCATGATAAACCTTCAATTTAAAAAGCTAATTCTACACTTTTTTTGCTTAATTTTAGGGCAAAAAATAAAAACTTTGATATGTTATACACAAAAAATGAATTACAAATTTGTAATATAATTATCTTTCAAACAAAGCTTCTTCAATGGCTTTTTTTCTTTCATCTAAGGCTTGTATAAAAAGCTCGAGCCATTCTTTATAAGCACACACAAAATGAAACAAATATAATTTTTCATCTTGAATTTTTGAATTTAAAACCTTGCTTATAAGCCTTCCTCTTTGAAAAAACACCGCCCTAAGCATACCATCTTGACAAAAATCACTAGTATCTAAACTAAAATTAAGCTTTTCTATACTTGCTTTTACGCTTTGCAAGAACTCAAGAGGCAAATCTTTGTTTGAGTTTAAGATATTGTCTAAAGCCTGATATAAACTTGTGCTATCATTTAAGAAAAGTTCGCAAGTTTTTTGATCTTTTTGTAGTTTTTCTTTAAATTTAAGCAAAAGCTTTTTACTTTTGTTTTCTGGCAAACTTTTAGGGACTTCAAATTCTGGCTTTTCTTTACTCAAAAAACGCTCGCAGCATTCTTTAAAACTAAGCTCCTCAGTAAAAGCTATCCTTGCTCCACCTTCTGTAGCATTGTAAAATTTAGCCTTTAAAGCATTACAAGAAAAAAGAAATTCAAGCTTGATCTTATAATCATACCAAGTATAATGCGTCAAACCCTCGCCCTTACCGCCATAAGCTAAAACTTTAAGCTTTGTAAATTCTTCTTCAGCTTCAAAGCTTTGTCCGTAAGCAAAACCTTTAGCGTGTGAATTTCCAGCCTCATCAAAAGCCAAATCTTGTCCTAGCATGATAATGGTTTTAAAACCAAGCTCTAAAGCAAGCACATAAGAAAAATGAGAAACTTGTGTGCCAACATCTAAATATCCAAATTCACTCAAGCCAAAACGCTCATATATAGGAGTGGTTTTTAAGATCACGCATTTATTTTCAAGTTTTGCAAGCATACTAGGATGAGTTGAAGCAGAAATGGCATTGATTGTTTTTGAAGGCAAGGCGCATTGAAAAAATTTCAAAGCATGATCGCTATAATCTAAATTTGTCACATAATCTGGTTTGATTTTACACGCTAAAAGCGTATTTAAGCTTCCATCTGCACAAAAAATCACAGCCTTTTCTTGCACCCTAGCTAAAAGCTCAAGCTGTTTGTTTAAACTTGGTCCAGCTGAAACGACAATGGCTGTGTCAAATTTACCCTTTCTTTGACTGAGTAATTTTTGAAAAGGAATGCTTTGAAGCATCGTGGGTGCATTGTTAAGAAAATTCTGATAACTCAACAAGGGAAGTTCTGAGTTAAGATTAAGATTGCGAATAACGATTTGAATATGCTCTAGGATAAATTCATTGATGTTTTTAAGCTCTTGCTCATAAAAACGACTATAATAGGCATTGTTTATAAAAAGCTCATATAAAAGAAGGTATTCAAACATATCTTTTTGATCAAACAAAATCAAAAGTTGTGTTGCTACCTTTTCTTCTAAGCTATCGATGAGATAAACCTTTCCGCTTGTTAGCTCCAAGCTTAGATCAACGCTTGATAAAGCCAAAGCAAAAAGCTCAAGCTCGCTTTCAAAAACAAAGATATGTTTATAATGCCTTGCAAGCTTTTTCACAAGAAAAGCATTAGCTATACCATAAAGACAGATAAAAGGATAACGAGGACTTGAAGCAAGTATATGTGTATAAAAATGCTCTAGCTCATTTTCTAAATTTTCATACATAAAGGTTTGATTGCTTTTGTCATAGATATTAAAATCCTCACTTAAACTAAAGCGAGTAAAACTTTTGCTTTTCAAAAAATCTAAAAGCTTGCGAGCAAGTGGCTCATTTGTGCCTGAGATAAGCGCTGCAATATTTTTATTTAAAATTTCGGCATTTAAATTCAAATCTAACCTTTTTTAAGCCTTATGCTTTTTAGCTAGTCTATCAAAGCCCCAAATTTTACGCGCCTCATCAGCCTTTACAGGCTCTATGATAAGCATTTCTTCATCAGATTTTAGCCTGTCTTCAAGCTCGCCAAAAGCATTTATATACAAACTATCGCCATAAAAAAGCCAATCATCATCGTGTTTTGGCTGTCCTATGCGGTTTACTCTTAAAATAGCTACTGAGTTTAAAAAAGCCCTTGTTTTAAGAAGTTCTAGCCATCTTTGCTGACTTTTAAAAGTGCAAGCACTTGGCAGTATCACTAGATCGATTTTTTTTGATCTTATCAAAGCCCAAAAGGCGTCAAAATGAGCCTCAAAGCCAAAAAGCAAGGCGCATTTTATACCCTCATAATCAAAATGAAAAAGTTTTAAGTTCGTGCTTTTGTTGCTAAAGAATTTCTCTTCATTCCAGTGCGTATAAGGCATAAGAATTTGCTGTTCGTAGCTTGAAATTTCGCCATTTGAAGTTACCTTTAAACACACTTTTTTATAAGCTTTACTTTGCACCTCGATAAAAGGCGCGATGATACTGAGTTCATACTTTTTTGCTAAACGCACGAGGCTTTCTTTTTTTGCCTCGCTTTGTTCTTTAATCATATTTTTAGGCATGGTTAAAAGCTCGGTAAAAAAGCTGTTTAGCACATATTCGCCAAGCACGACAAGATTTGCCCCACTTTGTTTTGAAGCTTTAAGATAATAATCAAGCCTCATCTCGCTTAAAGGCAAAGTCGCTAGCTGAAGTGCAGCTATTTTACTCATCAATTTCCTTTATCTCAAGCTTAGCTTTTTCTAAAAGCTCTCTTGCATTTTTGATAAATTCTAAGCCTTGTTTGTAAATTTTTACGCTTTCATCAAGACTTAATTCATCTTTGTTAAGCTCCTCTAGGGCTTTGTTTGCCTTGTTTAAATTCTCTTCAAAGCTCATTGATTGACCTTATAATTTGGGGCTTCTTGAGTGATGATGACATCATGCACATGGCTTTCTTTAAGCCCAGCTGAAGTGATTTCTACAAATTCAGCCTTTTCTTGAAAATCAAGTATATCCATTGCTCCAACATAACCCATAGCCGATCTTAAACCACCTACAAGCTGATGAAGCACACTTTTGATATTGCCTATATAAGGCACACGTCCTTCTATGCCTTCTGGCACGAGCTTTTCACTGGCTGTTCCTTCTTGAAAATAGCGATCTGAGCTTCCCTTTTGCATAGCTGCTAAGCTTCCCATGCCTCTATAAGTCTTATACTGCCTGCCTTGAAAGGTAAAAAGCTCGCCCGGACTTTCATCAGTGCCAGCTAAAAGTGAGCCTATCATCACTGAGCTTGCTCCTGCTGCAAGAGCCTTTGCTATATCGCCTGAGTATTTAATGCCTCCATCAGCTATCACTGGAACACCAAATTTACTCGCCTCTAAGGCACATTCTTCTATGGCTGAAATTTGAGGCACGCCTACACCTGAAACTATACGTGTAGTGCAAATACTTCCTGGTCCAATCCCTACCTTAACCCCATCAACCCCAGCCTCACAAAGAGCCTTTGTGGCTTTTGCTGTAGCGACATTACCAGCGATGAGCTCAAGCTTAGGAAAGGTCTTTTTTATAGCCTTTGCTGTATCAATAATACCCTTTGAATGCCCATGTGCGCTATCAAGCACAATGATATCAACCCCAGCTTCAACAAGAGCTTGTACCCTCTCAAGCTGTCCTACTCCAACAGCAGCACCAACTAAGAGCCTTCCAAACTCATCTTTGTTTGAATTTGGGTATTCTTTGCGTTTTTTTAAATCTTTAATGGTGATTAAGCCCTCAAGGCGTCCTTTTTCATCGACGATTGGGAGTTTTTCTACCTTGTTTGTGCTAAAAATCTTTTCTGCATCATCAAGGGTGCAGCCTTTTAAAGCCGTGATTAAAGGCGCTTTTGTCATGACATTTTCAACCAAGTTATCAAGCCTACCTTCAAAACGCAAATCACGATTTGTTAAAATGCCTATGAGAACTTTTTCTTCATCAACAACTGGAACGCCTGAAATTCTATACTCTGCCATAAGATCAAGAGCGTCTTTTACGCTTGCTTTTGGGCTGATGAAAATAGGATCGATGATAACTCCGCTTTCACTTTTTTTCACTCGTTTGACTTCTCTTGCTTGGCTTGCTGTATCCATATTTTTGTGGATTATGCCTACTCCTCCAAGCCTTGCCATAGTAATAGCAGCTCTGTGTTCTGTAACTGTGTCCATGGCTGCTGAGATTATAGGGATATTAAGTTTTAAGTTTTTACTTAAGCGAGTTTCTACCCTTACTTCTTTAGGTAAAATTTCAGAATACTGAGGCACTAAAAGCACATCTTCAAAGGTTAAAGCGCGTTTGATGATCTTCATTTGTTTTCCTTTACTAAATTTTCAAGGCTAAGGGCTGAGTTTAAAAGCTTTAATTCATCATTTGAAATAAGCTGAGCTGAGATATTAAGCCCATCCTTATCCTTAGCTATAGGCACAGAAATTCCAGCCAAACCAGCTAAATTTACAGAAATGGTAAAAATATCTTCTAAATACACTTGCATAGGGCTTTTTTGGCTGTTAAACTCAAAGGCTGTGCTTGGAGTAACAGGCATAAAGATAAGATCAGCTCCTTTTAAAAGCTCGTCATATTTTTGCTTAATCAATGCCCTTGCTTTTTGAGCCTTGATATAATACGCATCATAATACCCACTGCTAAGCACAAAACATCCTAGCATTATGCGTCTTTTAACCTCATCACCAAAGCCCTCGCTTCTGCTTTTTATATATAAATCCTTAAGATTGCTTAAATTTTCAGCCCTTCTTCCATAACGCACCCCATCATAGCGGCTTAAATTCGCACTTGCTTCAGCCGTAGCGATGATATAATATGCTGCTATATCAAATTTAGAATCTTGCAAGGAGTGAAACTCAAGCTCAAAGCCTTCGCTTTTAAGCTTATCAAGGCTTGCTAATAAAGCACTTTTTACCTCTGGAGTGCATTCATCTATATAATTTTGTATCACAGCAATTTTGGCTTTTGCTTTGGGATTTAGCTTTGGTGCAGTTAGCTCAAAAGGCTCATTTAAGCTGGTGCTGTCTTTTTCATCAGCTCCAGCTATAGCATCATAAAGAAAAGCAGCGTCCTCAACGCTTCTTGTTAAAACGCCGATTTGATCAAGGCTTGATGAGTAGGCACTAAGTCCATACCTGCTTACCCTGCCATAACTTGGCTTAAAGCCCACACAACCACAAAAAGCTGCTGGCTGACGCACAGAACCGCCCGTATCAGAGCCTAAGCTTGCTAGAGCTAAGTTTGCTGCAACTGCTGCGGCACTGCCTCCACTTGAACCGCCTGGAACTCGTGAGGGATTAAGAGGATTTAAGGTTTTACCATAAAAGGAAGTTGCTGTGGTGCTTCCCATAGCAAATTCGTCCATATTTGCCCTGCCATAGGGTGCAAAGCCATTTTTCTTTAAATTTACTATAGCCGTAGCATCATAAGGCGCAACATAACCTTGTAAAATCTTGCTTGCACAAGTAAGCTCCCAGTCTTTTACGCTGATATTATCCTTTATCGCTATAGGCACACCATCCCCACTTTGACTTAAATCTTTTCCTAAAAACTGCTCGACATAAGCACCTATTTTTGCTTCTTTTTTAGCTCTTTCATTAAGCTCTTTTCTTAGCTCATCAAGCTCATTTTTTGAAAGCTTTAAAGCCTCTTTTAAACTTAGCATTGTTTATCCTTTTTCTTAATTAAAACAAAAAAAAGCCCAGCTAGGGCAAAAACGACAATTATCGTTGTGATGATAAGACTTGTTGGCACTTCTTGACTAAACATTCATCGCCTTTAAAACCTTAGCACATCTTGAGCAAGGTTCATTTTCACTTTTAGCATGAAATTTCCAACATCTTGGGCATTTGTGCTTGCTTGCTTTAATGATTTTAAATTGATGATCTCCTACACTAAATTCAGCCAAAGCCTCACTTTGATCAAAGCTTTGCACCTCGCTCACCATAAAAAAGTCCTCAATCTCACTTATATCATGGCTTAAAAGCTCATTTGCTGTGCTTTGCAGGCTGAGTTCTAAGGTTGATTTGATGATTTTATCCTTTTTAAGAGTGTCAATTTGTTCTAAAAATTTCGCTCTAGCACTCAGCAATAATTCATCTTCTATCTTAAAATCATACTCCAAGCCCCCATCAAAACAAAGATCAAATACATCTTTTGCACTGCCTTTTATAAGCGTATTTGCATGCTCTAAAGCCTCATCAACGCTGTAAGTTAAGGTAGGAGCTAGTAAGATTAAAAGCTCTTTTGCTATCAAAGCCATAGCACTTTGCGCACTTTGTCTTTTGGCTGAGTTTTTTGCATCACAATACAATCTATCCTTGCAAATATCAAGATAAATTCCACTTAAATCAGCGATGAGAAAATTCATCAAAAGTCCATAAGCTTTAGCAAATTCATAAGCATCAAACAAAGCCTTTGTGCTTGCAAAAACCTTGCTTGCTTTGCTTAATATCCACTTATCAATGAGGCTAAAATTTTGTGTTTCTAAGAATTCAAGATCGTTAGTATTTGCGAGTAGAAAACGTAAGGTATTGCGGATTTTTCTGTATTGCTCGGCAACTTGTTTGAGTATATTTTCTGAAATTTTTAAATCACTTGAATAATCACTTAAAAAAATCCACAGCCTTAAAACCTCTACTCCATAAGTCTTTGCAACCATTTTTGGATCGATGACATTGCCCTTAGACTTACTCATCTTTTGACCCTTTTCATCTATGGTAAAACCATGCGTTAAAACACTTTTATAAGGGGCTTTTTCATTGATGATTGAAGAGATTAAAAGCGAGCTTTGAAACCAACCTCTGTGCTGATCGCTACCCTCTAAATACATACTTGCTGGAAATTCGCCTGCATCATAAAGTCCGCTTTTAAGCACAGCCTCAAAGGTAGAACCGCTATCAAACCACACATCAAGTATATCTTCAACCTTTTCTAAGTCTTTAGCCTCATAGCTTGAGTTTGGCGGTAAAAGTTCAGCTATGCTCAAATTCCACCACGCATCAGCTCCTTTTTGCTCAAAAATCTTTGCTATATGCTCATATAAAGCAAAGTCTAAAAGCACTTCTTTTGTTTTTTTGTCTCTTAAAAAAGCTATTGGTGTTCCCCAAGCTCTTTGCCTTGAGATACACCAATCAGGGCGATTTTGCACCATAGAACCTATGCGTTTAATCCCACTTTGTGGATAAAATTTGATCTTTTCAAGCTCTTTTAAGGCGAGCTCTCTTAGGCTTTTTTGGCTAAGTTTTTTTTCATCCATCACAACAAACCATTGCTTTGTCGCCCTATAAATCACAGGTTTGTGCGTCCTCCAGCAAAATGGATAAGAATGTATGAATTTAGAACAAGATAACACACTTGAGCCAAGCAGCTCTATAATCTTTTCATTTGCCTTAAAGATATGAAGTCCGATAAACTCATCAAGTTTATCTTGTGGTAAAAGTGCTTTTGTTCTTAAAGTTTCATCATAAAGCCCCTTATCATCAACAGGCATAAGCACTTCAAGCTTGTATTTTAACCCCACATGATAATCATCTTCACCATGTCCTGGAGCTGTATGCACAAGCCCAGTTCCTCCGTCCATTAAGACATGATCGCCTAATATGAGTAAGGATTTTCTCGAATTTAAAGGATTGATAGCCTCAAGATACTCAAGCTCACTAGCTTTAAAGCTTTTTTGCACTTGAGCTTTAGTTAAGCCCTTTTCTACCATACTTTTAAGCAAAGGCTTTGCAAAGATTAAATTTTCACTTGTAAGTACGTATTCTTCATCTGGATTTAAGGCTATGGCTACATTTGCTACCAAAGTCCAAGGCGTAGTTGTCCAAATCACAGCCTTTGCTTCTTTTACTCCAAGCTTTTCACAAGCTTTTTCATCTAAATCAAAGGCTACAAAAAGTGAATAATCCTCTTTATCTTCATATTCTACCTCAGCTTCAGCTAAGGCTGATTGAGCTGCCCAGCTCCAAAATACAGGCTTGCTTCTTTCAAGCAAAAGCCCTTTTTCAAGCACCTTGCAAAGCGCACGATAAATATTTGCTTCAAAAGCAAAGTCCATAGTCAAATAAGGCTTATCCCAGTCTGCAATCACACCAAGTTCTTTAAAACCTTCTTTTTGCAAAGTGATAAATTTGTTTGCATGATCACGGCAAAGCGTGCGAATTTCTTGAGTATTTGCACTTTGTTTTTTTTCTTTTAAATTCAGCTCAACTTGCTGTTCTATAGGCAAACCATGACAATCCCACCCCGGTGTAAAACGCACTTTTTCGCCATTAAAATAATGTGTTTTAATGATAGTTTCTTTAAGGATTTTATTTAAGGCATGTCCTATGTGAATATAGCCATTTGCATAAGGAGGACCATCATGAAGCGTAAAACTTTTGCTTGCTTTTTCTCGCTTTTTTTTCATTTTTTCATACGCATAATTGTTTTCAAACCACCTTTGAAAAGCCTTTGGCTCGTTTTCTGGAAGGTTTGCACGCATAGCAAAACTCGTATTTGGTAAAAGCAAAGTATCTTTATAATCCATAATTTTCCTTAAACAACTTAAATATAAGCTACAATTTTACTTAAAAATGCTTTAAATTTGACTTTAAATTAGCTATAATTTCAAAAAAATAAGGAAAAAAATGAGACATTTGCTTTTGATTATAGGTGAAGATTTACACTTGCATAAAAATTTTATCGCTTATATTTGTGAAGAATATGAAAAAAAATTCAAAGAGCTCAATGAGCTTAAAATTCTTACCAAAGCAAGTAAAGATTTGCCTTTTTTGCTTGAGAACTGGATCAAAGAATTTAACTATATCACTATCTTTTCAAATCAAACAAATTATGTTATCCTCGCAAAGATTTTAGCCACTTTAAATGAAGATTTGCTTGTTTTAAAAAATGATATTTTAGTGCCTTCAAAAACTTTAACCTTTGATCAACATGGCTTTATCAGCACTTTTGAAAGATCAAAAGTCAATTGCATTAAAACAGAACTACAGCAAAAACTTCCTGCCATACTTCACGAACTTGAAGATGAATTTGACTTTTTTATGCTTAAAGATATAGACGAAGAAAGTGCAAGGCTCTTGCTTGAAACCTTAACAAAATCCTATGACACAAGCATACAAACTACAAGCATTTTAGAAAATCTCATACTCATCAAAGCAAGCAATATAGAACACGCCAAACTTGAAAGCTTTTTTATAGCATGCAAAAACCTTTTTGGTGCAAAAATGATGTTTGGCAACAATCCCCTTGAATACATCGCGCAAACACTCAAAGAAAAAAATCTTAAAATTTCTTTCGCAGAATCTTGCACAGCTGGACTTTGTGCAGCAAATTTAGCAAAAATTGATGGTGTTTCTGCCCTTTTTGAAGGCTCTTTAATCACCTATTCAAACCGCTTAAAACACGAATGGCTTGGCATTAGCCAAAGCGTGCTTGAAGATGGGGGCGAGTATAGCGAACGTTGTGTATATTTTATGCTTAAAGGCACTTTTAAAACAAGTGGGTGCGATTTTGCTTTAGCTATCAGCGGGGTAGCTGGCGAGGCTGATGAACCAACTTGCAAAAGTGGCAGGGTGTTTATAGGGGCGATGTATAAAGATGGCACTTTTTTGCAAGAAATGCTTGATTTTAAAGGTAATAGAAATTTCATCAGAGAACAAGCTTGCTTGGCTGCGTTTTGCTTGATGATGCGACTTAAGCCTGAAATTTTTGTTTAAATTTAAGGAAAAATACAATGCAAGAACTGAAGCAAAAAGATGACTTAGAAAAAGCCTTTAAGCTGATAAAACAACTTCGCCCAAGCCTTACTTTAGCTGAGTTTTTAGATAAAGCTACACTTGCTTTTAAAACCCAGCATTATAAACTTTTTGCATTTAAAGATGAAAAAGATGAATTTATAGCACTTTGCGGGGTTATGCCTTTTAATGTGCTTTATCATGAATCTTGTCTTTATATTTGCGATTTTGTGGTTGATGAGCGCTTAAGGGGTAAGGGCGTTGGAGCAAGATGCCTTAAAGAGCTTGAAAGCTGGGCAAAGGCTCAAGGCTATAAAGAACTAGAGCTAAGCTCAAGTTTTTTTAGAAAAGAAGCACATAGCTTTTATGAAGAAAAAATGGCTTTTGAAAAAACAGGCTTTGTATTTAAGAAAGGTCTATAAAATCGATCTTGAAAAGATTTTTTAAGAAAGAATAATTTATATTTGATTAAACTCCATCTCAAAAGTTGGGAAATATTTAACATTTTCTGTGTTACATTGCACTATATATTCCTTTTCATTCGCTTTAAAAATCCATATAAGTGGACAAAATTTTAGCACAAATTTATTCTTATAGACAATAAATATAGGCTTTTATTAACCGCTAATTGAGTTTTTTTCGTTATGATTGGGCTAAAAATTTAAGGTTTTATTGATGAATTTGCCAAATATACTTGCTTTATTTCGTATATTACTTGCACCTTTACTTTTTTTTGTGCTTACTTTTAAATTTCAAAGCTTACATTCAAGCTGGATAAATTATTTTGCAACACTGATTTTTGGCGTAGCTGCTCTTACTGACTTTTTTGATGGATACATTGCAAGGGCGTGGGGACAAAAGACAAAACTAGGAGCCATACTTGATCCTTTAGCTGATAAAATGCTTTTGCTTGCTGCTTTTTTAGGGCTTTTACTTCTTGATAGAGCTAATGCTTGGGTGGTGTATCTTATCTTAGTGCGTGAGTTTTTCATCACTGGTTTTCGCGTGGTTATGCAGGCTGAAAATATAGACATTAGCGCTTCATTTGCTGGCAAACTTAAAACTGCTTTTCAAATGATAGCGGTGATTTTTTTGATGATGGAATGGATTTTTGGCGAGGCTTTGCTTTATCTTGCTTTGATCTTGACTTTATACTCTGGCTTAGAATATATCCTTGTTTATCTTAAACACAAGCAAAGGGCAGATAAATGAAATCTTTATTGTTTTTACTTGCCATTATCATACTTGGGGTGTATTTTTACTCTGCAAGCTTTTTTGTAACCTTGCTTGTGATTTCTTTTTTAATCTTTTTTCATGAATTGGGGCATTTTTTAGCTGCAAAATCCTTAAGAGTCAAGGTTGAAGTCTTTAGCATAGGTTTTGGTAAAGCCCTGCTTGAAAAAGAATTTAAAGGCACAGCATATCGCTTAAGTGCCTTACCTCTTGGTGGCTATGTCAAACTTAAGGGACAAGATGATTTAAAGCCTGGTAAAGAAGTGTTTGAAAAAGACAGCTACAGTGTCTTAAAACCCTTACAAAAAATTTATATACTCTTTGCTGGTCCATTTTTCAATCTTATCCTAGCCTTTTTGCTTTATCTTGCCATCGCACATTTAGGGGTAAGCAAACTTGCTCCAACTATAGGTTTTATAGCCCAAAACTCAGCCGCACAAAAAGCTGGCTTGATGGTAGGAGATACCATAATAAGCGTCAATAATAAAGAAGTTTTTAGCTTTGATGAGCTTAGAAAAGAGATTAAAAATGAACGCTTAAATTTACTTGTACAAAGAGCTAATGAAAGACTTAATATCTCACTTATGCCTGAAGTCGCGGAAGGCTATAATGAGTTTTTACAAATTGTGCAAAAGCCACTCATTGGCATAGCACCGAGCAATGAGAGTAAAACTTTTTACTATACAGGCTTTAATGCCTTTTTATACGCATACGAAGAAAGTGTAGAAGCTAGTATGCTTATCATTAAAGGCTTAGTTAAGCTTATCGTTGGCGAACTTGATGCTAAGAATTTAGGTGGGGTGATTACTATGGTTGATTTTACTTCCAAAGCCTCACAACACAGCCTTGTAAGCCTTTTTCTCATCACAGCTCTTATCTCCATTAATCTTGGCATACTCAATCTCTTGCCTATACCTATGCTTGATGGCGGACATATAGTATTTAATATATACGAGCTTATTTTTAGAAGAAAGGTTCCAGCTAAAGCCTTTGAATATCTTAGTTATGGTGGCTTAGCCTTACTTTTAAGTGTGATGATTTTTGCAACTTATAATGATATAGTAAGATTGGCTTTAAAACAATAAACTTCTTATTTTTTAAAGCAAAGCAAGTGATAAAATCAAGTAAGAAAAAAGAAGAAATTTAAACTCACAGCAAGGAAGCTTTTTGCTGTGAGTAAGCTTTTAAAAAATTATTTTTTAAGCTCTTTGATACGAGCAGCTTTACCGCGTCTGTCTCTAAGATAGAAAAGTCTTGCACGGCGAACGCGTCCTCTTCTAAGCACGCTTATGCTCTCTAAGCTTTCACTATAAATAGGAAAAATTCTTTCAACGCCTATATTGTTTGCGCCCATTTTACGAACGATAAAGGTTTCACCTGTGCCATTACCCCTACGAGCTATACAAAGCCCTTCAAAGTTTTGAATTCTTGACTTATCGCCTTCTTTGATGCGAATAGCAAGCTTGAGCGTATCGCCTGCACGAAAGTCTGGGACTTTTTTTTCTTTGATTTGAGCATCTTCAAACTGCTGTATGTATTTATTTTTCATCATTTGTCCTTAATTTTGCGTTTTTGGTATAAGCTTGGATTGAAAAAGCTTGTTTTACACAACGCTAGTTTTTCTTTTAAGCTTGCAATTTTAGCGTGATTTCCCTTTAAAAAGGCTGAAGGGGGAAGAAATTTTTTATTATTTTTTTCAAAAATAAAGGGCTTAGTGAAAGAAGGAGCTTCAAGTAAATCATTTTCAAAGCTTTCTTCATCAAGGCTTAAGCTATTGCCAAGCACACCTTTTATATTGCGGCTTATGGCATCACAAAGCACTAAAGCACCAAGCTCTCCACCCGTAAGTACAAAATCACCTATACTAAAAATTTCATTTGCAAATTCTTCACTTACTCTTTCATCAATGCCCTCATAACGCCCACACACAAAACAAATATGTTTTTTATGAGCCAAACGTCTAGCGTCTTTTTGTTTAAAAACTTTTCCGCAAGGATTTAAAAATATAAAATGCGTATTAAAGTCCTTTTCTTGCATGCTATAAAGGCAGTCAAATAAGGGCTGGGTTTGAAGCAAAAGCCCTGCTCCTCCGCCGATTTTATAACTATCTACTTTTTTATGCTTATCAGTGCTAAAATCCCTTGGATTATAAAACTCAAACTCCAAAAGCTCCTTTTGCTCAGCTCTTGCAAGTATAGAGTCCTTAAAATAAGGCTGTATAAGCTCTGGAAAAAGGGTGATAAAACTAAATTTCATAAGCTTTTTAATAGCTCAAAAGCGTTGTGAGTAAAGATCATCTTATTTTCAAGCTCAACTTTTTGGATATATTTATCTGCATAAGGCACATAAAATTCTTTTACAAAGCCTTGCTTAACAAGCTCTTCATCAGTTTTAATTAAAAAAAGATATGAAGCTGAAGTTTCAAGTATATCTACAACTTCGCCGAGTTTTAAGTCCTCTTCAAATACTATACAAGCAATAATGTCAAAATAAAAATACTCATCTTTCTCAAGCTTGCAAGTTTGACGGGTATGTGTAAGGCTTTGATATAAAAGCTCGTTTGTGAGGGATTTAGCAAGCTCAAGACTTTCAAAGCCTTCAAAGAGGACAAGCTGGTTTTGCTGATCAAATTCTTTAATGACGAGCTTTTTGTTTTTTTTATCCAAAAAGCTTGCCCCTTTTTTAAACTGCTGTATAAAATCGCTGAGATTATGAAGCTTTACAAAGCCCTTAAGTCCAACGCTTCTACCGAGTTTTGCTACAAGAACTTTATTATCCATAAATCATTCATCAAGGCTTTTTACGCTGACTTTATAGCTTGTCAAATCCTTGCTTTTGCACGCTGAAATCACGGTTTTAATCGCATTAATCATCTTGCCATTTTTGCCGATCAGTTTGCCTGTATCAACTTTATCCGCATAGATGATGATTTCAGCAAAGTTTTCATCTAAATTTAAACGCTGGGTGCTGATCTTTTCTGGATAATCAGCGATAAGCTTTGCGTATTCTTTTAAAAAATCTTCAACCATGATTATTTGCTTGTAATAGAAGCCACTTTATCGCTAAGCTTTGCACCAACGCTTTTCCAATACGCTAAACGTTCAGCATCAAATTTAATCACTTCTGGTTCTACCATAGGATTATAATACCCTATACTTTCTATCCAGCTACCATCACGACGTTTGCGGCTGTCAGTTACTACTATACGATAAAATGGTCTTTTTTTACGTCCCATTCTTGTAAGTCTAATCACTGTCATTGTTTGTTCTCCTTAAAAAAATTAAAATTTACTCATAAGCACCATTATGCTTATAAATAAAGCTTAAAATTTAGCTCTGCTTTGATTCATCATCTGCATTAAATTTTGCATACCGCCTTTGCCTGAGAATTTTTTTGCCATTTTCGCAGCGTTTTCAAACTGCTTGATATAGCGATTTACTTCCATTTGAGAAAGTCCTGCTCCAGCAGCTATCCTACGTTTTCTGGCATTATTAAGCAGGCTAGGATTTTGCCTTTCTTTTGGAGTCATTGAGCTAATCATGGCCTTCATATGAAGCATTTGGCTTGAGTTTTCAAGATCAAGGTCTTTTACAGCATTTGCCATAGAACTCATACCCGGTATCATACCAAGTAAAGACTTCATACTGCCGAGTTTATTGATACTTTGAAGCTGCTCTAAGAAATCATTAAAATTAAACTCGCCTTTTTTGATCTTTTGATTGAGCTTTTTTGCTTCTTTTTCATCAATCACAGCCGCTGTTTTTTCAGCCAAGCTTGCTAAATCGCCCTCACCCATGATACGCCCAACTATACGATCAGGGATAAAAAGCTCTAAATCAGCTACTTTTTCGCCAACACCAACAAATCTTAAAGGCACTCCGCTTTGATGTGCTATACCTAAAGCAACCCCACCCTTAGTATCTGCATCAAATTTAGATAAGATCACACCGCTTAAGCTTAAAGCTTCATTAAAGCTCATCGCCGTTTTAACCCCATCTTGCCCACTCATAGCATCAGCCACATAAAAAATCTCATCAGGATTTAAAGCTGCTTTAATATCTTTTAGCTCTTTCATCAAGGCTTCATCTATAGCTAAACGTCCAGCCGTATCCACAAGCAAGACATCATAATTTGCACTTTGCGCCTTTTTTAAAGCTTGCTGGGCTACTTTTAAGGCATTGCTTTCATCTTCTATATAAAATAAATCAAAATCATTTGCCTCACAAAGCTGTTTGAGCTGCTCAACAGCAGCCAAACGTTGCAAATCACATGCTGCGATTAGGACTTTTTTATGGCGAAGTTTAAGATAGTGAGCAAGTTTTGCTGTGCTTGTGGTTTTACCACCACCTTGCAAGCCTGTCATTAAGACTATGGTTGGGGGATTTGAAGCAAAAACAAAGCCTTGTTTTTTACCAGTGAGGCTAAGAATTTTTTCAAGATTGCTTTTAATGGCTTTTAAAAATTGATTTTGTCCTATACCATGTGTTTTTAAGTCATTTTCGATTAAAAGCAAAAGTTCTTTGACGACTTTATGATGCACATCAGCTTTTAAAAGGCTCTTTTTAAGGCTTTCAAGGGCGTTTTTTAAGGCTTTTTCATCATCAACAAAACGCAATTTACTCACAGCAGTTTTAAAAGAATCACTAATTATCTCAAACAAAATTCTACCTCAGTTCAATTTAAAATGCTTATTGTATAAAAAAAATGCTTTAAATGCCTTTAAAAAGCAAAATTTTTTAAATCAAAATCAAAAGCCCCAAAGCTCTTGTCTAAATCAGCCTTAAACTCATAGTCAAAAATAGCTATTTTATAGCTATGCAAATACATACGAGCTGCTTTTGAATGTGCGTATTTTTCATCACCCACAACGCCGTGTTTGATAAAAGCAGCATGAAGTCTTATCTGGTGCGTTCTGCCTGTAAGAATTTGCACTCTAGTAAGGGTTTTTTTAGCACTTAGCATTAAAGGCGTAAAAATACTAGTGGCACTAAGTCCATCTTTGCTGATCTTACTTAAAGCACCTTGCTTATTTTTAAGGGTTAAAATAGGCTCATTAACTTCTAATTCTTGAGCTAAAATACCCTCAAGTATAGCAATATACTCTTTTTTTACCCTTTGTTTTTTGTATTCTTGTATAGCTTTTTGACGAAAATCCTCATCTTTGCACAACAAAATCACTCCACTTGTTTCTTTATCAAGGCGGTTTAAAAGCTTAGCCTTATATTCTTTTTCTAAGCTCTCACTCACTAAGGCAAAGGGCTTATTTAAGGCGATGATTTTATCATCCTCAAAGATGAGTTTTGCTTTTGTAGCTTGTATGATCTTAAATTTACTTTTTAAGGGCAAAAGTTCTCTTGCAATGCTGAGTTTTTTATTGCCCACAAAAACAAGTCCGCTGTCTATGAGCTCTTTGGCCTGATTGTTTGAAATTTTTTCTTGCAGGGCAAGGAGTTTATAGGCTTTTTCTTGCATGAATACCTTCTTTTATATTTGCTTGTATGCTTGAGATGATGGGCTCAAGGCTAAGTTCATCTTTGATCTTGCTTGGGTTTAATTTTGAATGAATGAGCGTATTTAAGTCCTTAGGATCTTCACAAAAATATACATTTTCAACATGCTTATAAAGGGGAATTTGATTGTGTATATGTGTGCCTGAGATGAGAATTTTTTGAAAATGAGCGATTTCTATAGGATTGTGTCCGCCTATACCTTTGAGAAAGGAACCGCAAAGTACGCTTATATCACAGATTGCATAAAAATTAACAAGCTCACCTAAGGTATCAATAAGCAAAACATCACTTTGAATGCATGAGCTTTTAAGCTCGCTTAAACAAGCAAAGTTTAAATTATGCCTTAAAGCATACTCTTTTAAAAGCTCTTTAACCTTATCAAAACGTTCTGGATGACGCGGGGCGAGACAAAGTATCTCATCTTCTTCTAGTTTAAGATTTTGAAGCAAAAGTTCTTCTTCGCCCTCGTGTGTGCTGGCAAATAAAATAAGCTTTTTATTATCTTGTTTTTCATAGTTTTTGTTAAGCTGTGGCTTTAAAGCGGCTTTGATATTGAAAAACTCGTGTACATTTTTTGCACCCAAGCTTTCAAGTCTTGCTTTGTCAGCCTTACTTTGAGCAAAAACCTCATCGATGTATGAAAAGATTTTTTTATAAAAAAAGGCAAATTTTTGGTATTTTGCAAAAGAAGGCTCTGAAATTCTTGCGTTTATAAGTATGATTTTTGCTCCTTTTAGTTTTGCAATACACACAAGCATAAGCCAAAGTTCAGCCTCAAAAATCACTAAAACCTTACAAGGTTTAAGCCAAAAAGGGATAAAAATTTCAAAGGCAAGATAATTAAGCTTTTTGCAAAAGCTTTGTGCTTCTTCAAAACCTGTTTGAGTGATGGTTGTGATACGAGAATCAAAATTTATGGCAAGCTCTTTAATGCTTTTAACTTCTCCAAAAGAACAAGCATGAAAATGCACGCTAGCTTCATCTTGATGAAGATTTTTGTATAAAAAAAATCGCGCCTTAAAGCTTTGCTTGTATTTTTCTTTACAAAAACTCAATACCAACAAAGGTAAGGCACAAAGGGCATAAATCAAGCAAAGTAAAGCATAATAAAATAAGATCAACTCAAGCTTTCAGCTACTTCTTTTTGATTTTTTTCGCTTTTTTCTGGGCTTTCATCTTTGTATAAAATACGACCACAATGCGGGCAGGTAACGATTTCTTCGCCTTTTTGCACGGCTAAGTAAGTCTTATCATAAATTTTCATAAAGCAACCATAACAAGCTTGCTTTTTTACCGGCACAACGGCTGAGTTTTTTGCCCATTTGCGAATTTTTTCATAAAAGCTGAGAATTTTTTGATTCATTGTGCTTGTGAGCTTGCTTTTCTTTTCATAAATGAGGTTTCGCTCTTTTTCAAGCTCTTTCATTTTGCTTGCTACTTCAGCATTGATATCCACAAGTAAGGCTTGTTCTTTTTTAATTTGTTCTTGAAGCTCTTGTTTAAGGCTTTCTTTAGACTCTAAAATTTTATCAAGTTTGATTATATCATCATTTGCAGCATCAAGTTGCTCTTTGACTATATCTTCTTCGATTTTTAAAGCGTTGAGTTCTTTTTCAGTTTTAATACTGGCTGATTTTTTGCTGATATCTTTAAGACGTTCTGAAAACTCTGTTATATGGAGATTATTTTGATTTTGTTCGAGTTTTATAGTTTTAATCTCTTCATCAAGCTTTAAGCAATCTTCATCAAATTTGGCTATTTTAAGATGAGTGTCTTTTAAGATTTTGTTTGCTTGCGTGATCTTAGGTTCAAACTCGTCAAGTTCTTTATCCACTTGCGATAAGGCTACAAGTTGCTCTAGGTATTTATTCATCGAATTTTCCTTAAAAATATTGAAATGGATTTTTGCAAACTGATATTATAGCGTTTATAGGCAAACTTTGCAAGTGTTTTGCCAAAGAATTTGCAAAACAAATTTCGCTTTCATAATGTTTGATATCTATCAAAGAAAGCTTATTTGCCAAAGCTTGACAAGCTTGATGATACTTAAAATCTCCACTTAAAAAACAATCTGCTTTCACAAAAGGGATTAAATCCCCTCCACTACCCGTGCAAATTGCAAGTCTTTTAAGCTCTTTTTTGCCCGCAAAGCTAGTATGAATTTGCTTTAAATCAAGCCTTAGTTTAAGATGAGCAATAAGCTCATCAAAGCTTAACTCACAATCTACATAAGCTAAAAAGCCTTCTTTAAAACTAAGCTTAAAACCTAGAATTTCTTCTACAAAATACGCATTTAAATGGCTTTTATCATAATTTGTATGCATAGAAATCAAGGCTATATTTTTACGTATCATTTCTTTTATAAAAGCTCTTGGATAGGCGTTTGAGCCAAGTTCTTTTAAGCCCTTAAAGATCAAAGGATGATGGGTGATAAAAAGCGAGTTTGGCTGGGCTTTTTCAAGTAAATTTTCATCTATATCAAGGCTAAGATAAACCGTATTGATCTCATTATCAGCGTTGCCAAGCAAAAGTCCGCTATTATCCCAAGCTTCTTGGGTATCAAAGGGGCTAAGCTTATCTAAAAAAGCATAAATTTCACTCAGCTTCATTTAAGCTTTCTTGATATACCAAAGCACATTGCTTTGAAAGTTCTCTAATTTTAAGCATATAATCTTGTCTTTGAGCCACAGAAATAGCTCCTCTTGCATCAAGCAAATTAAAAGTATGAGCTGCAAGCAAACAATAATCATACGCTGGTAGAGCAAAACCTGCCTCAAGCACACTTTTACACTCCTCATAAGCGTTTTGAAACTGGATATTTAGCCTTTCAACCGAGCTTAATTCAAAGCTGTATTTGCTAAACTCAAATTCATTTTGTTTATGCACATCGCCATAAGTAATGATTTTACCATTAAATTCATTCCATACTATATCAAACACATTGTTTTTATCTTGCAAATACATAGCCAAACGCTCAAGCCCATAAGTGATCTCAGCACTAACTTGCTTTACTGCAAAGCCTCCAACTTGCTGAAAATAAGTAAATTGCGTAACTTCCATACCATCAAGCCACACTTCCCAACCCAAACCCCAAGCTCCAAGACTTGGACTTTCCCAATTATCCTCAACAAAACGAATATCATGATTTTTTAGATCAAAACCTAAGCTTTCAAGGCTTTTAAGATAAAGTTCTTGGATATTATCAGGGCTTGGTTTGATTAAGACTTGAAATTGATAATACGCCCCCAAGCGATTTGGATTATCCCCATAACGCCCATCTGCGGGTCTTCTTGAAGGAGCGACATAAGCAGCCGCCCAAGGCTTAGAACTTAAACTTCTTAAAAAAGTAGCTGGATGAAAAGTGCCTGCTCCAGCTGGAAAATCATAAGGCTGAACGATAACACAGCCTTGTTTTTGCCAAAAATCTTGCAGAGTTAAAATGATTTGAGAAAAAGTCATACTTCGCCCTTTGGTTCAGGTTGAATATTTGTTTTATTTTCAGAAGTAGTGCTTTGATTAGAGTTTGTAGGATTTGAAGCACCTGCATTTAAAGTCGCATTTTCAACAGCTTTTAAAGCCGCTGTACCAGTGAAATTATCCACAGCTTTATTCCACATCAGCTTATATTTTCTTTTCATAAACTCAAGTTCTTCCATAGTATGCTTAAGTTGCGAGTTTAAGCTATCTATAACCTTTCTGTCTTCATCATACAACTCTTGCATAGAATAAAGCGCGTCTTTTAAGAATTTATTTTCCCCTTTTAATGCATCTAAAGTCTCATCTTTAGCGTCTAAAACCTTTTCATGCAAATTTAAAATCGTGCCTATAGTCTTTTCAACAAAGCTTTCTCCAGCTAAGCTCATAGAACTTACCACGCTTGTTTTGTCCTTAGAGCTTGGAACAACAGAAAAAGTGCCTTGATGGGCTTCTATATAAATTTTGCCATCTTCTTCTTTGAAATTCAAAGTATTATTTGCCATCATGGATTTTACCACATCTTCATTTAAATGCACGAGTTTGCAAAACTCATCAAGTTCTAGATATGCTTGCATCATTTTTCCTTTTTTTTAAATTCTTACTTCAACACTAAGGCTATCGCTAATGAGCTTTTCTTCTTGGGCTTTTCTATCTTCAAGCAAAGCTTTTGCAAGCCTTTCATCATTTAAGGCTAAAATTTGAGCTGCTAAAATCGCAGCATTGATAGCTCCAGCCTTTCCAACAGCTAGGGTTGCTACAGGTATACCACTTGGCATTTGCAAAGTAGAAAACACACTATCCATAGAGGCTAAATTTGAGCCAGGCATTGGCACACCTAAAACAGGTTTAGTTGTATGTGCTGCAAGCGCTCCGGCTAAATGAGCCGCCATGCCAGCTGCAGCGATAAAAACCTTTGCACCTTTTTGTTCAGCTTCCTTGATATACTCACTTGTTCTTTTTGGGCTTCTATGTGCTGAAGTGATGATGAGTTCGTATTTTATGCCAAATTTTTCAAGTGTATTTGCAGCCTCTTTCATCACCTCATAATCACTCTTACTTCCCATAACTATGCTTACAAAGTTCATATTATTTCCTTTCTTAAAAAGCTAAATTCAGGCAGCTTGCTTGGCATTTTAATCTCATTTTCATTACCGCTGTGGATTTCTTTAAATTCTTTATTGTTTTTTGCTATAAGTTTTTTAAACTCAACAAAATATCGATCATTTTCCTTAAAAATCACACCAAATTCATTATCTACAGGCTCTATCTTGCTTTCAAGTGGGGCTAAAATTTCATAGCTTTGACAAGGCTTGATCTTACCCTTGCACTTAAAAAACTCTCCATCTTCACTAAAGGCTTCTACTTGATGAGAGCCAAGCTCTAAACTTGAATGATGATTTTGTGTATCAGCTTTTTCATAGGCTCTTGAGATTAAGTAGCCGTCTGTAAAACCTCTATTTTTTAAGGTGTGAATTTCAGTTTCATATTTTTGGGCTTGAAACTCACCTTTTAACACATCTTCAATCGCCATTTTATAAGTCCTTGTCGTTAAAGCCACATAATACTCACTTTTTGTTCTACCCTCTATCTTAAAAGCATTTACGCATTCTTCTTTCATAATCTTTTCTATGTGCGAGCTTAAATTTAAATCCTTTGAATTAAAAATATGCGTGCCATTTTCATCTTCTTCAAGGCGAAACAAAACCCCATTTTCTGGATTTTTAGCATAAAGCTCATAAGAAAAACGGCAATCATTAGCACAAGAGCCTCTATTGCTCATACGCCCACTTTGCACTGAGCTAATCAAACAGCGTCCAGAATACGCAAAGCACATAGAACCATGCACAAAGGCTTCAAGCTCAAGTTTAGGACAATGCTCTTTAATGATCTTTGCATCTTTAAGTCCAAGTTCTCTTGCGATGACTATCCTTTTTGCGCCCAAATCCTCATAAGCCTTAGCATCAAGATAGTTTAAGATATTAGCTTGAGTTGAAACATGTAAATTAATCTCAGGAGCAAGCTCTTTAACCAAACGCATAGCCCCGATAGAAGCAACGATAAAAGCATCTGGCTTCATTTCTTTAAGCCTAAGTATATGCCTTTTTAAGCCTTCTATTTGAGCACTTAAATGAAAACCATTTATAGTAACAAAAATTTTTTTACCCAAATCATGGGTGTAACGTATCGCCTCTTCAAAGCTTTCATAGTCAAATTCTTTTGCCGCACGAGAGCGTAAAGAAAAATGATTTACCCCAGCATAAACAGCGTCAGCTCCATAAGCTAAGGCTATTTTAAGCTTAGAAAAATTTCCTGCTGGAGCAACGATCTCAGGCTTGATCACTTTTTTGCCCTAGGCTTGTGATTAAGGCTTCTATATCATCATTGCTTACCACATTTTCAGTCGAGTCGCCATTAATATGCACTGCTGAGCCTACGCGTTTACTATCATCAATCTTACCTTCAAATAAAGAACTCATATAACGATTTAAGGCGCGCATAACATTAATCACTCTTTCGATTTTTTGTCGATGTATGTCTTGATACTGCATCGCATCCATCGCCATCATCGCTTCATCTTGTCCAGCCTCAAGCCATTCGGTGATTTGAGAACTGATACTTTGACTGCTTTGATTGCTTTGTAAAGCTTGCTGAAAGGTTTGAACATTTGGAAATTTTTCACTTAGAATGGAAAAAATTTCTATATTTTTCTTAAAGATTGCGTCAAGTTGTTTGAGTGATTTTTCTGAATTTGAGAAATGATTACTCATGATTTCAAGCCTATCAAGCTGCTCAATAGCCTTTTCTTCACTATCTCTAGTTACATCATCAAGCTGATGAACAACCTTGTGTTCTTGATTTGGCGGTGGAGGGGGCCAAGCGATGTGTGATGAGGATTTATAATCTTGTGATTTTATACCATCTACTATATCACCATACGCTGTTTTATGATCTGAATCGTCTTGGGCTTGTTCCTTTTGGGAGTTGAGTTCATCAATATTTACCTTTTCCTCGTTGCCCATCAAAACATCAAGTTCTTCTTGAGTCATTTCTTTTCCTTAAAAACTGCATTAAATGCAATTTTTTATATTTTTTAGCAATGTAATTATATTCAAAATTTTTAAAATATCAAATAAAAATATGCAAAACTTCACAAAAAGCTTTTTATTATTTAATTTATAAAGCAATTATCTTTGTTTTTTGGTTTTTATAGCGATAAAATAATTATTTATTATTTTGAATATATTTTTTTTATTAATTTAAGCTTAATTAAATAATTTTATGATACAATTTCTTTGATTTAAATTTTGAAGGAGAAAAAATGGGAAAATTTGTAAAAAGTGTCGATGATTTTTTTGATTTTTGCAAAAAAAATGAAGTTGCCTTTGTGGATTTTAGATTCACTGATATGATAGGCACTTGGCACCACATCACTTACAATATCCATGCGATTAAAAAAGATCATTTTGAAGAAGGAATTCCTTTTGATGGTAGCTCTATAGAAGGTTGGCAGCCCATTGAAAAATCAGATATGATCTTAAAACCAGACGCACAAAGTGCTTTTTTAGACCCCTTTACAGCTGATATTACTATCATTGTATTTTGTGATGTATATGATATTTATAAGGGACAAATGTATGAAAAATGCCCAAGAAGTATAGCTAAAAAAGCTATGGCATATCTTGAGGAAAGCGGTGTTGCTGATACAGCGTATTTTGGACCAGAAAATGAATTTTTTGTCTTTGATAGCGTGAGGATAGTAGATAATATCCATTGTGCAAAGTATGAGATAGACACTGAAGAAGGCGAATGGAATGATGATAAAGACTATGTAGATGGCTATAACACAGGACATCGCCCACGCACTAAGGGAGGATATTTTCCGGTTCAGCCGATTGATAGCATGGTGGATTTAAGAGCTGAGATGGTGCAAACTCTTGAAAAAGTAGGACTTACAACCTTTGTTCATCACCACGAGGTTGCTCAAGGACAAGGTGAAATAGGCATAAATTTTGGCACCCTTGTTGAAGCTGCTGATAATGTGCAAATTTACAAATATGTCGTAAGAATGGTTGCTCATCTTAACGGCAAAACTGCAACTTTTATGCCAAAACCACTTTATGGAGACAATGGAAATGGTATGCATGTGCATATGAGCCTTTGGAAAAATGGAGTGAATTTGTTTTATGATAAGGCAGGCTATGGCGGGCTTAGTCAAACGGCAATTCATTATATAGGTGGAGTTTTAGCTCACGCAAGAAGCGTAGCAGCTTTTACGAATCCAAGTTCAAACTCTTATAAACGTTTAATTCCTGGCTTTGAAGCACCTTCGATTTTAACTTATTCTTGTCAAAACCGCTCGGCAAGTTGTCGCGTGCCTTATGGTATAGGCAAAAACTCAGCGCGTATTGAAATGCGTTTTCCAGATAGCACCTCTTGTCCGTATTTAGCCTTTGTAAGCTTGCTTATGGCTGGACTTGATGGCATTAAAAATAAAACTATTCCAGTTGGACCTATGGATGAAAATCTTTTTGAACTGACTCTTGATGAGATTAGAGAAAAAGGTATAGAACAGCTCCCACACACCCTAAGAGGAAGCCTAGAAGCTCTAATCCGTCACAATGCTTACTTAAAGCCTGTGATGAGTGATACTTTTATCGATGATTATCAGCACCTTAAATTTCAAACCCAAGTGTGGCCTGTGGAAGCTCGCCCAACAGCATACGAGTTTAAAACCTGCTATTCTTGCTAGTTTTTCAGCTTCTCAAAGACTTTCAAGCCTAAATTTTGGGTTTGAAAGTTTTAAGCAAAATTTTGCTATACTTAGAGTTATTTACTTTATACTAAAAGGAACAAATATGAACTGTCATTTATGCGAACAAAAGGCTGAAGCAAAAGCTTTATTTAGCCTTGATGAAGTTGTTGTTAGCTCTGGTGAGCTAAGTCGTGAAGCTATGGGGGGGGGGCATTGAAAAGGCGCGAATTCATCTTGTTCAGTGTATGAATTGTGCTTTTGTTTATAATCAAAGCTTTGATTTAGCTCAAATTCAAAAATCCTACTCCTCAGCAAACTATCTCTCAAGAAAAATCGTCTCAGCTTCAATGAACAAAACCATACTTGCGATTAAAGAACGGATTTTAAGTCTTACAGGCAAGGAAGCTGTATTTTTAGAAGTTGCACCTGGGAGTGGGGATTTGGCTGCAAATTTAGCCCTTGATGCTCGCTTTATCTATACTATCGATCCTTCTGTTGTCTCATTAGAAGTATCAAAACTTGGTAACGCAAAACACATACAAGGCTTTTTTGAAACCCAAAAAATCAAACCTATACTCGAGCATAAGGTTGATTGTGTGATTTTTAGGCATTTACTTGAACATATTTATACGCCAGCTTTATTTTTAAAAGAAGTGGTTGATTTACTTGAAGAAAATGGGCTTATCTATGTTGAGGTGCCTAATATTGATGAATTTATAGACAATAAACGTTTTTATGAAATTTTTAATGATCATTGTGGATATTATCAAAAAAGTGTACTTATAAATCATCTTTCAAAGCTTGGTTGTGAGCTTATAGATGAGCTGTTTTTATATGAAAATCAACATATGGGCTTATTTTTTAAAAAGAAAAAAGCCACAAAACAAACTCATCTTACTCCTTGCTTTTATGATTTTAAAAAAGACTTTGATGAAGCCATTGCTAGACTTAATGATGAGCTTAAAGCATATTCAAACATAGCTATATACGGAGCTGGAGCACATGCAAATTCGCTTCTTTGCTTTCTTAGTAAGCAAAATTTAGCTAATATTCAACTTTGTTTTGATTTAGACAGTCGAAAACAAGGCAGGTTTTTACAGCACTCAAATATAGCCATCAAAGAACCAACTTTAGAGCATTTGCAAGATGTCAAAGCCCTTATCATTGCTGCGCCACTTTATGAAGAAGAAATATGCAAATATATAGTCAAGTTAGGCTTTAAAGGTAAAATTATCAAAACAAGGATAAATTAAATCAAATTTTCTCAAGTGAAAAGCAAAACTTGAGAAAATTGTAGAGCTTAGCTTTTATTTTATTCATTTCTTAAGGTATCAAGCACATCAACTTCAGTGGCTTTTTTGGCTGGATAATACGAGCTTAAAGCCACGATTAAACCAGCTCCTATAAGTGTAAGAATAAAATCAAACATGCTTAAATCAAGTGGCAATTTACTCGAACCATACACATCAGCTGGCAAAGAGATAATATCAAAATTTCCAAGCACCCACATGGCTATAAAAGCAAGCACTACTCCAGCACAAATGCCCCCACCGCCTATTAAAGAGCCAAGTGCAAAAAAGGCTTTTTTGATCTCTTGTTTGCTTGTGCCAAGTGCGAGTAAAAGAGCGATTTCACTGCGGCGATTCATCACTATCATAAGCAAAGATGAGATGATATTTAAGCTTGCAACAAGGATAATCAGCATTAAAACTATAAATAAAGCCCTTTTTTCAAGCTCCAAAGCAGAAAATAAATTCGCATTTTGCTCCCACCAGCCAAAGACTGCAAATTCATCTCCTAAAAAGCTTTTTAAACGCTCTAAGTCCCTAAAAGCGTCATTTGAATACACATGCACGCCCTCATACACTCCATTAGGTACATTTAAAAGCTTACGCACAGCCTCAATATCCGCAAACATATAGGCTTTATCATAAAGCAAAAGTCCAGAGCTAAAGCTATACTTAACATCAAAACGTTTGGTTTGCGGGATTAAAGCTAAGCCACTTGGATTGAGATTTGAAAAGATGAGAGGAAGTTTATCATTTCTTTTAAGGCGAAATTCATCGATTAAAGCCGAGCCAGCAAGTAGATCAAAGCCTTTCAACTCCTCATCTTTTAAAGCCTCAGCCACAACCTTGTTGATCTTTTTTTCATCTTGAGAATTTACACCAAAAATGATACCACCTTCAAAGCGATTATCACCCCTTGCGATAACTTGCGTGCTTAAATAAGGACTAAAACTAAGCTCTTCAAATTCATTTTGAAGCTTGAGGATCAAGGTGTCATCAACTTGAGTGTAAAAACGAGGCAGTATGGTGAGGGGATAATTCATCACAAAAAAACGTTCTTTAAAGTCTTTATCAAAACCATTCATGATAGCCATAGCCACAAGTAAAACACAAATTCCCACACACACACCCAAAAAGGCTAAAAGCATACACAGCATGATAAAGGGCTGATCCTTATCAAAACGCAGGTATTTTAAAAGTAGGTATTTTGGTATGCTTTTTGTGCTTTTTTTCAAGCCAAAACCCCTCTTTTAGGTCCGCTTTTGCCATGGCATTCTTTGTATTTTTTACCACTTCCACAAGGACAAGGGCTATTTCTTGGCACTTTTTTAAACTCAGCTTCGCCTAAATTATCTTCATTTGCGCCTATTTCAACTGAGCTTTGCAAGAGTTTTTCATTTTCTTCTTGAGCTTTTTGCTCTAAGTTTTCAGAAGTGTTAAACACAACATTGAACAAAGCCTTGGTGCTTTCAAATTTAATGCGTTCAACAAGCTCTAAGAAAAGATTATAGCTTTCTTTTTTATACTCAACAAGGGGATCTTTTTGATTATATCCTCTTAGTCCTATGCCGGTTTTGAGTATATCCATTTGATACAAATGCTCACGCCAAGCGTTATCAAGCACTTGAAGGTATAAAATTCGCTCCACTCGTTTTTTATCTGCTTCATTTAAAAAGCTCATTTTTTGCTCATAATGCTTTTTAAGTATTGCTTCAAGTTTTTGACTTATTTCAGTCTCATCAAGCCCTTTAAATTCAGCTTCATTAAGCTCAACATTGCATTCAAATAAAAGTCTTTGTTTTAAATTTAAAAAATCTTTATCATTTCGTTCGCTTAAGAAAAAATCACTCAAAAGATGCTGACTTAATTCACTTATATTTTGATCGATTTTTATACTTAAGTCATAGTTTTCATCTAAAAGCTCATTTCTATAGCGGTAGATATTTTTTCTTTGCTCATTAGCTACATCATCATACTCTAAAAGGTGTTTTCTGCTTTCAAAATGCAAGCTTTCAACCTTTTTTTGAGCATTTTCAACCGCCCTTGTAACTATGCCACTTTCTATACTTTCACCCTCTTTAATCCCAAGCCTTTCCATTATGCCTTTGATTCTATCGCCTCCAAAAATGCGAAGCAAATTATCCTCTAAGCTTAGATAAAAGCGGCTCATACCCGGATCGCCTTGTCTGCCAGCGCGTCCTCTTAATTGATTGTCAATTCTCCTGCTTTCATGACGCTCTGTGCCTATGATATAAAGTCCGCCCAAAGCACGCACTTCATCATCTATCTTTATATCCACGCCTCGCCCTGCCATGTTTGTAGCTATAGTTACGGCTGATTTTTTGCCAGCATCAGCTATGATTAGCGCTTCTTGCTCGTGGTTTTTGGCGTTTAGCACATGATGAGGGATTTTTTCTTTTTTAAGCATTTCGTGAAAAACCTCGCTTCTTTCTATGCTTGCAGTTCCAACCAAAACGGGCTGTCCCTTAGCATTTGCCTTTTTAATCTCCTCAATCACAGCCTTAAATTTTTCATTTTGACTTTTATAGATTAAGTCATGCTTATCTTGACGCTTGATAGGGATATTTGTAGGGATAGAAATCACATCAAGGCTATAAATTTGGCTAAATTCAGTGGCTTCAGTTTGAGCTGTGCCTGTCATACCGGCTAGTTTTTTATACATTCTAAAATAATTTTGAAAGGTAATATCAGCTAAAGTTTGGCTTTCTTCTTGAATTTTTACCCCTTCTTTAGCCTCTAAAGCCTGATGAAGCCCATCACTAAACCTCCTGCCCTCACTTAAACGACCTGTAAATTCATCAACGATAATAACTTCTTTATTACGCACGACATAATGCACATCTTTTTCAAAAAGATTGTGAGCTTTTAAGGCTTGATCAAGCTGATGAGCTAAGATAGCATTATCAAGGCTGTATAAATTTTCTACCCCAAAAAGCTCCTCAGCCTTTGAAATTCCAGCCTCTGTAATGAGTATAGAGCGGTTTTTTTCATCAACTACAAAATCACCCTTTTGTTTCTCGCCCTTTGCTAAAGCACTGGCTTCTAAAGGCTCGCCTTTTTGCATTTTTTTAGCCACTTCATTGGCTTTGATATAGCCATCAAGAGTGCGGTTTGTTGGACCTGAGATGATTAAAGGCGTTCTTGCTTCATCGATTAATATACTATCCACTTCATCAACGATGACAAAATTATGCTCCCTTTGCACCTTTTCATTGCTTGCAAATTTCATATTATCACGCAGATAATCAAAGCCAAATTCGTTATTTGTGCCATAAGTTATATCGCATTCATAGGCTTTTTTATGATCTTCATCGCTATTTGAGCTTGAAAGCACCACGCCTACTGAAAAACCTAAAAAATTATAAATCGCACTCATTTGCTCAGCATCTCTTTTAGCTAGATAATCATTTACCGTAACTATATGCACGCCTTTACCACTCATAGCATTAAGCACAACAGGCAAGGTTGCCACTAGGGTTTTTCCCTCCCCTGTTTTCATTTCAGCTATCTTACCTTCATGAAGCACCATACCACCGATGAGCTGGACATCAAAATGCCGCATATTTAAGGTTCTTTTTCCCACCTCACGCACTATGGCAAAAACTTCACTCAGTATTTTTTCTAAGGAAGTGTGATTTTCTTGCACTTTTTTTCTTAGTTCATTAAATTCATTTTTAAGCTCTTCATCGCTTAAAGCTTGATATTTTGCTTCTAAAGCATTGATTTCATGAACTCTTTTAAAATATTTTTTCACTTCTCTATCATTTTTTGTACCAAAGAGTGATTTGATGATTTTAAGCATAATGCGTCCTTAAATTTTAAATGCAAAGTTTAATTATAGTCTTTATTTAATTAAAATTTGCTATAAAAAAGAAAGAAATTCAAATTTTTAAAGTATAATTTTTTTTGAAAATATTTATTAAAAAGGAGCAAAATTGTTAACGAAGGACTTAAAACTAGGTTTAGCCCTTTCAGGTGGAGGCATAAGGGCTTTGATCTTTCATCTTGGCGTGTTTGAGTTTTTAGCTAAGCACGAGCTTTTAGAAAAAGTTACACATATTTCAAGCGTATCTGGAGCGTCTATGTTTGTAGGCTTATTGTATGCAAAAAATAGCAATGCCTTTCCAAGCTCAAAGCAGTATATAAACGAGGTTTTACCAAGCATAAAAGAACAAATTCTAAGTGTAAATTTAGAAAATAAAGCTATTTTTAAAACCTTACTGAGTTTGGGGCTTAATAAAAAAGCAAATACCATAGCTTCAGCTTTAAAAGAGTATTGGGGTATAAAAACAAATTTTAAAGACCTGCCTAAAACTCCAAAACTAAGCATACAATGTACTAGCTATCAAACAGGTAAAAGATTTATCTTTTCACAAGATGAGATAGGCGATTATGCCTTTGGCTTTGTCAAAGACTTTGACTTTGCTTTAGCTGATGCTGTGGCTGCTTCTGCTGCTTTTCCTTTTTTAATCGGCACCTTTGAACTTGATACAAGTAAATTTTCTTGGTGTGATGAAAAAGGACAAAACATAGAACCAAAAAGCAAGCTTTTATACCTTTGGGATGGTGGGGTATATGATAATCTAGGGCTTGAGCCTATTTATCAGATAGAAAACAATGGCACTTTAAGCCAGGAAGTTAATTTTACTATAGTGAGCAATGCTGGAGCAAGCATAAAATTTAAAGATAAAAGCAAGCTTGATCTTTCACGCATAGCTGATATAACAAGCGATCAAATCGCTATCATTAGACTACGTGCCTTTAGAGAATTTTGCAAAAATCACCAAAATGGCTTTCATCTTAAAATAGGCAGACCTTTTAGCGAGGTAGTGCAAAAACTCAAAGCCGATCAAAGCCTTGTAAGTAGGTATGAAAAGTATTTTTTAAACAAAGAAGCTTGCCAAAAAGTAGGGCTTTATCCTACCACACTTAAAAGTCCAAGTAAAGAAGACTTTGAGCTGATTTTAAGGCAGGGTTATGAAAGTATGATTTATACTCAGCTTTGTTGTCCTTATATAGAGGATTTAAAGCTTGAGCTATAAGAGTAGATAGTCAAAAAACTGCTCTTTTACTTCAAAACTTTGCGCGAGTTGTTTTTTGTTGATAAGGGTATTATCTCCAATGTGATGTTCGTGTTTTTCTAGGATTAAAACTTTGTCAGCAAGGACTTTGGCATTTT
Organism: Campylobacter sp. MIT 12-5580; assembly: GCF_005406235.1. NCBI lineage: Bacteria > Pseudomonadati > Campylobacterota > Epsilonproteobacteria > Campylobacterales > Campylobacteraceae > Campylobacter > Campylobacter sp. MIT 12-5580. Next base: position 38,355 of record NZ_NXLK01000005.1, on the reverse strand, counting down.
GTGGGTAATGCGTGTTAAAGATTATAGTTTTACCCATAGCTTTAAGCTTGTTTAAATTTTCGATAATACATAGTTGATTTTTAAAATCCAAATTTGACTCAGGCTCATCAAGAATGATGATTTGCGGTTCATTGATTAAAGCTCTAGCAAAAACGACCATTTGAAGCTCGCCACCACTTAAGCTATCACAAGCCCTATTTTCTAAATGCAAAAAGCCTAAATTTTCAAGCATAGCCCTTGCTTTTTGAATGTGTGCTTTTTTGGGCAAAGTAGAAATTTGCGTATTTAAACCCAAAAGAACCATATCTAAAGCACTCAGTCCTATGCTGTGATTTTTCGCTTGAGCCACATAAGAAAGTATGCTAAAAAGCTCTTTTGATCTATAAGTGCTTATATCTTTGTCTTTGATAAAAACCTTGCCTTCTTGCAAATTTAAAAGCCCCATTAAACATTGCAAAAGTGTTGTCTTTCCTACTCCATTTTGTCCTAAAATAGCAAGAATTTCTCCCTTTTCAAGCTCAAAGCTAAGCTCTTTAAAAAGCACCCTTTTAAAGCGCGCAAAACTTGCATTTTCCACCCTAAAAATACTCATATTCTAAAACCTTTTGTCTTATAAAGTATAAAGATAAAAAACGGAGCACCTACAAGGGCTGAAAGTATGGATATAGGTATTTCAGCCGCACTTAAACTGCGGCTTAAAGTATCAATCACAAGCATAAAAATAGCCCCAACAAAAAGACTATAAGGTAAAACCCTAGCTGCATTAAAACCCCAAATAAGTCTTGCTATATGAGGTATGATAAGTCCTATCCAGCCTATAACACCGCACATACTTACTATACAAGCGATGATTAAGGTGCTAGCAAAGATAAGCGTTAAACGAAGCAAGGATACATTTAAACCCAAAGTCCTAGCTTCCATATCTTCAAGCAATAAAACATTGTGTTTCCAGCGATAAAGATAGAGTAAAACGCAGCCCAAAATAATGCCAAAGCAACAAAAAAGCATTTGATGAATATCACTTACAGCCAAAGAACCAAGCAACCAATAAGTAATCGCGGGCAAGACATCTTGGGGATCAGCTAGATATTTCAAAAGAGAAATAAAGCTTTGAAAAAGTGCTGAAATAATAATACCTGATAAAATAATCATAATTTTATTATGCGCCCCTCTTGCAATAGCTATAGTAAAAAGCAAGCTCAAAAGTCCAAAAGCAAAGGAGCTAAAAGTAAGTAGATAGATATTAAGCCCAAAAAGCAAGGCTAAAACCGCACCAAAACCAGCCCCACTTGCCACACCTAAGATATCTGGCGAAGCAAGTGCGTTTCTAAAAATAGCTTGAAAAGAAGCTCCAGCTATACCAAGCCCAGCCCCAACCACAATAGCCAAAATCACTCTAGGCAAGCGAATCTCAAGCAAGATAAAAGCTTGCGTGCTGATATCTTGTCCTAAAATTTCACTTATGCTTTGTGAGCTAAAAAGACTGATGATTTTAGCACTTAATAAAGCTGCAATTTGAGCATAACTTAAATCAAAACGTCCAAACCCTAAAATAAAAAAAGCCAAAAGCAAAATTGCTACTAAAGCAAGGATAAATTTAAAAACTGCTTTCATAAATCCTCACTAAACCTTTGCAAACAAAAACCATTTTTTTGCTTTTACTCTTAAAATTTAGGCTATATATCATCTTACTTCACATCTCCTGCTCTTGCATCAGGATACAAAATTCTTTCAAGTTGCATATCGTTTAATTCAAGATTATAAAATTCTTTAAAATGCTTTTTGTATTCAGCCCTTATATCAAGCTCTTTGAATAATTCAGGATGATTTTTTGAAGCTAAGAATTGAAGTAAAACAGGCAAATCCAAATTTGGAGCATAAGGGCGATAAGTGGCTAGTGGAAGTTTATACACTCTTTTATCTTGTATAGCTTTTATACCCTGCCATTTTTTATCATTAATCAAATCACTAGGCTGAGTAGGCGAAAAATTTGTGATATAAATTACCTCAGGATTTAAGCGGTAAAGCTCTTCAAAATTTATCACACCACCATCTTTTGGATTCCACACACCTTTAAAAACATCTACTCCCCCACTCTTGCTTAGCAAATAATCCCCAAAAGCCCCAACTACAATCTGCTTTTGATAAATCGTCATCATCATCGCTCGAACAGGCTTGACATCTTTTAAAAGTCTTGCATTTTCTTCTTCTACTTGACTTATTTTAGCGATGATTTTATCGGCTTTTTCTTTTATATCTACATATTCATTAATGCGCTCAAGCCAGTATCTAAGCACTTCTTTGGAGTTAAAATTAGCCACTTTAATCTTTAAAGGCAAGACTTTAACTCCTGCTTTTTGCAAAAAATCACAAAGTTTTACACCATCTTCATGACACACATACAAATCAGCATTTAAAAGCAAAAGCTCTTCAAAATTGTCATTCAAGCTCGCTTTTACATTTTTAAGCTCTGGAAAAAAATCTGCCACTACAGAATACTCAAAAGCTGTTTTTGAAGCCTCTGGGATATATACAAGCTTAGCATCGCTTAAAAACAAAAACAAAGCTGGTATGGGTAGCATAGAATCAGCCACTGCTACCCTTTTTACTTCTTTGGCTTGAAGCAAATTTAAAGACATTAAAAAGCATAATGCAACAAGAACAAATTTCATCTTTTTAATCCCTTAATAATTATATGAATACTTCATAAAAAAATTAATCCCCGGCTCTAAAAGAGGATTTGTTTTGGTTGTTATTGCTGTTGGAGAGCTTATAGTTGCTGGATTTCTTCCTTTTTGGTTAAACAAATTTTCTATACCAAAACTCAACTCCATATCCTTAGCCTCTTGTGAAAAATAACTCAAATCAAGTCCCACATAAACATCAGTCATAGCATAAGATTTTGTTTTTTTCTCTAAAGACTCATCTATCCTGCTTTTGCCTTTATATGCTCTTTCTTGAATTTTTATATAGCTTTGCTTAAAAGGCAGATCATAACTAAGGCTTATGCGTCCATAAAGTGGGGCTATATAAGAAAGTGGTTTGTTCGCACTTTTATCTTGTCCGTAAGTATAAGCTCCTAAATACGCAAGGGTAAATTCACTTAAAAATCTATGTGAACCTTGCCATTCTATACCTTGAATATAAGTTTCGTTTAAATTCTGCCATTGAGCTTGTCCTTGGCTGTTTAAAGCTGCGGCGATCTTGTCTTTATACTGGGTATAATACGCACTAATGCTTGCTTCATTGTATGCATCATGAACTCTAAAGCTAAGTTCTGCTGTGTGAGAATACTCAGGATTTAAATTTGCATTAGGCTGAACCCCACTTAAAAGTGTGGTTGTATAACCTACCCAAGGTGCTATGAAATTACGACTTAAATTTAAGGCTGTGCTGAAGTTTTCATTGAAAAAATAAGTTGCCCCCAAAGCCCCTGTGATAGCTTCAGTAGAAGCGGTTTTTGTATTTTTCCTACCTGCGCTTGAACGCACATAATCAGCTCTTAAAGAAGCAGAAAGCAACAAATCATCACTTACACTATAATCGTCTTTAACAAAAGCTCCAAATTCGCTTTGAGTAGTTGGCTTACCATTTGCAACTCCATTTACCCTATTTCTTTGCAAGGTAATAGTATTTGTAGTATCAAGTCCATAACCTAAAGCATGTTTATCAAGTATGCTTTTAAAGGCTAAGCGTCCGCCCACATAATTGCTATTTTTAACTTCGCTGTGCGTGGTAGCTACTGGGGTGTGAGTATAAAGGTCTGTATCATACCGCCTCCAATACAAAAAAGCGTCCATTTCTTCAGCAAAAGCCAAATCATAAACCTCTACCCCGCCCCTTAAATAAAGTTCGGTTAAAGGATTTTCTTCAGTATAAATTCCAGAACTACTTCCAGCACCAACTCCTCTTACTCCGCCTGCATTTTCATTCTCTACCCTTGCTAAACGTCCTTGAGAATAGTATCTCATATTATTTTGTGTAGTATAACCGACATTCCAATCAAAACCAAGAAGATTAAAGCCTGAATGCTCAGCCTTTCCATCAGGAGTTTGATAATCCTGCCCTGTGCGTCCATTTAAGCCAAACAAAACATCAAAACCATCTCCACCCCCAATAGCTTCAAGTCTGCCACCAAAGCTATTATTTACGCTAGCATATTCTAAACTTCTTAATCTCAAGCTCATATTAAAAGGCTGAAACACATCACCTCTATAACGACGAGATTTGATATTAATAACGCCATTCATAGCATTGGAGCCAAAAAGAGCAGAAGCTGGACCTCTGATGATTTCAATGCTATCTATAGAAGATGAATCAAAGACATTGTATTCTAAGGCAGCTCTACCATAAACCCTTGTTTCATCTATGGTAATCATGGTTGTATCAGAACTTGAGCTCATACCACGCACATTAATAACCCCGCCAAGTCCTGAAGCGCGAGAATACAAAATGCCCGGTGCATTTTCTAAAACACTTTGTATGCCACCTGTATTTGAGCTTGATTGAAGTAAGGTTTTTCTATCTAATATCGTTACGCTTTTGCTTTGTTGTTCGAGAGTAAAATCAGACATAGTTGCTGATATGTTGGATTGCTCTAATTTGTAGGTGGTATCAGTTAAAGCCCCCCCCCCTGCGTTGCTTTGGGCAAATAAAGTACAAGCACTCATCGCCAAAGCTAGGCTTGTTTTTTTCATCAATACACTCCTTGTTTAAAATAAAATTGAGTGGAATTATACTTATTATTTCTTAAATCAAAATAATAAATTTTAAAAATTATTATTATTTATTTTAATGAGTGGATTTGTAATCTTGGAAAAACAAACAAAAAATAAGGTTAAAAGGCATTTTAAACTTTATTTGTATGCAAAATATCATATTCAATCCAAGCCATAAAGCCATCAAAAAAAGGTTCGGTTACTGGCATAAAACCCTGCCCCAAATGAAAATCTGGATCAAGAGCACTTAAATATAAATTGCCCTTAAAACTCTGGCAGTCTTTACAAATCACTGCTTCGCCAAGCTCATTGACAAGAATTTTTTCTAAATTTTTACCTTTAAATACTCCATGATAATGCCATTTACACATTCTAAGCTCTAAAAAATCCCAAATTTTATGCTTCTTATCAGCCTCAAACAAGCACAAATCAGCTCCGGGTAAAATCCACCACCAAAAATTAGCATAATACATTTTTGATTCAATATGATCAAAAATACCATTTGCTAAGTCTGGAAATATAACAATATTGCCACCATTATGAAGATAATGAAGTATTTTTTCTTTATTTTGACGCAAGAATTCTGCGTGCAATCTTGAAGCCATCACAAGCAAATCAAAATCCTGCAAATCACAATCTTTTAAATCCATCAAATAAATCTTTTCATCAAAAAAATCTTTATATTTGCCGTTTTTATTAGTAAAGAAATTTTGGTGAAAAGATGATCCGCCTGTAATAATAGCCTTTTTCATACATTTTCTCCTAATTGCGTATCAAGCCAGATTAAAAGATTAAGTCCCATTCGCCGTGCTGTATCATTTTCAAAAAGCCCAAAACTAAGCAAGTCGGCCCCAGCACTTTTAAGCAAAATGCCCTTAAAGCTTGTCCTATCTATATAAGCTACGCATTCATTTTCACTATCTGTAAGTATAAGTTCAGCCTCTAAAGGTGGCTTGATAAAACCTCTATTAAAAAAGCCCTTAACTCCTCTTCGATAATTAACATCATAAGCCCTTACACCCTTAAAAATGCAATGTTTGCTTAGCACAAGTTCTCTATCTTTAATAGGCATATCACTTTGTATATAAAAGGGTAAATTTGGTAAGTATTCGCAAAAACTTGCTGCAAAATCGCAGACTATCCCTCCACTATCCAAAAACTCAGCCAAAAGCTCTTTATGCCTCAAAAGCCAAAGCTGATCTACTCCCATTGGGATCACAAGAATTTTAAATTCATCTAAACAATGGGCTTTTAAATCCTTATAAATATCTATTCTTTTGATATAATCTTTATATAATTCATTATTATAAGTTTCCAAATCTTCATATTCCCAAGAATCCAAATAAGCTATTTTAGTATTTTTGCCAATACATTGAAAGGTTAAATTTGTATAATCCATATAGTCCATAAAAATACCTTAATAAAAAATTTTATAGTAATTATTATTGATTAAAATTAATATTTATAAAAATTATAACGTTTTTCATTTATTTTTGATATGCTTTATAACTTTTCTACACATACAACATGAGAAAAAACAATTACCAGCAATGCAATGACAAGACAAAAAGGATAAAAAGATATTTAAAAGCATACTTACAAAGTGGAGAAAAAACTCTCCACACGCAAGTTAATCAAGCTTTTATATCTTGCAATAATCCACTTAAATAATCAATCGCTTGTTTTTTTCTATCTTGAAGATGCCCTTCATTTTCAGCTTGTCCCATATAGTATCCCTTTTGGATAGCATAAGGCTCTTTAATTATAGAAATTTGCTCTTCTAGCATTTGTATCTTTAAAGATTTTGGGGCATTTTCAAAAGATTCTTGTCTTTTTCTTGTATCCCAATAACTCACATTTTGTCCATAATTTTCCCTAGCACTAGCCGCTACCATAGAAGCTGTGAAAAAACTATGAACTGCTAATTTTTGCTCTCTAGTGTAATTCTTAGCTTCCATATCTGCACTCATTTTATTTCTAAAATCCTCATAATCACTTATATTTTTCTTATCAGAAAAATCATTTTTTTGTGGATAAGGGTAAATGTTATTTGTAATTTTCATATAATTTACCTAATTTGAATACGTGTACTCATTGAATTGCCAGGAGCATTAATAGAGCGAGAAGTAAACTCAAAAGGACCACTTATATTAGCAGGTTTGGAAATATCCCAAATATCTAACCAACCATCAATAATATTATCACCTGTTAAATCTATACCGTCTGAACTTAACTGCACTGCATCATTTCCTGCAAATTTAGCCCTATCATAACTGCCACCGCCATAACCTGTTACACCTGTTGAAACAACAAAATAACTACCACCATGATCTTGATCAGTGATTGACTTGCCAAGCACATATTCATAGCCACCTTGAGTAGATTCAACTTCTAATATTTGAACCTCTGTTACAGGAGGAGCGGAAGCTCTCATTGTTTTATTGTTTTTATTAGCCTTATAAGCTTTTTTCATTAACTCCAAAGATTTATCAAATTTCCCATTAAGGTAATCTTGCTTATTTGGGGAATTTGGCTCTAAATAAATACTAACACCATTGCGAGTAATTTTTTCTTTATTATCTATTAATGCATTATCACTAGCATTAGCAATGCTACAACTTAAAACACTGACAACCATAGCACTATTGATTAAACATTTAACCATGCTTACTCCTTTTAATAAAAGTCTTATTTCACACTATATAAGCAATAATTATTCCAAAATTAAACATTTATAAAAATAATAGCGTTTTTCATTTATTTTTGATATGTTTTATAACTTTTTTACACATAAAAATTATTTTATAGCATATATTATATTTGTTTAAGCTCTTTTGTTATAATGATATTTTTATGTAAAGATAAGGAAAACTTTTTGTCATGTTTAAAAATATCTTATTTTTATTTGTCATTGTCTTTAATGCACAAGCTTTTGATATAAATTATAAAAATTTTTCAAGTGACTTTGTGCAAAGCGTTGAAAATGCGCATTCAAAGATTGATTATAAAGGAAGCTTTATCATCACTCAAACAAAGGCTTTTTGGGATTATAAAGAGCCAAACAATAAACAAATTTTTATCAACAATCAAGAACTTGTCATCTTAGAACCGGACTTAGAACAAGCGATCATAAGCACGCTTGATAAGGTGCCAAATCTAAGCGAGATTTTTAAGAGCGCTAAAAGACAAGATGGGCAAACTTATATCGCAAAATACGAGCAAATCACTTACACTATAAAACTTAAAAATGATGAAATTTCAAGTATTAGCTACAAAGATGATCTTGATAATAAAGTCCTTATTGAGCTTTCTAATCAAAAAAGAGATACGCTTATCAATGATGAAATATTTAAAGTAAAAATTCCTGCAAATTTTGATATCTTGCGCTAGGTTTTTTTATGTTTGAACTTGCTTGTTTGCTTGCTATAATACTTGTTTTTGGCGTTATACTAAGCTTTTTTAATATTATAAAAATCAAAAAACTTGAAAATGAACTCTTTCTTTTTAAACTCAAATTTACAAACCTAAGCGAAAAATTGCAACTCCTAGAAAAGAAAATACACACTTTACACACACAAAATGATGAAAAACCCTCTATTCAAAAAGAACAAAACCTTGCTTTAAAAAGCGCAAAAAATTCTTATTTCAACCTTGATAAAAAAAGCACTCAGCTTCAAAGTATAAAAACAAATTCCTTTGATATCCCAAAATCCTCATTTGCGGTATTTAATTTCAAATTTGAAAATTTCTTTACACAAAAATTTTTAATTATAGTTGCTGGCTTATTTTTAGTGCTTGCTGGCTTATTTTTAATCAAATACTCCATAGAAAATTCCCTCATCACTCCATTAATGAGGCTCATTTTAGCATCTTTTTTTGGGTTATTGTGCGTTGTTTTTGGACTTATTTTGCACTTTAAAAAGCTTAAAATACCAAAGATAAAGATCGTTCAAACTAACCTTAGCTTAAACTCACAGATACTTATCTCGGCTGGGTTTGTAATTGAGTTTTTAAGCGTTTATGCAGCATTTAAATTATATGATTTTATTGGATTTAAACTCTGTTTTATCCTGCTTTGTGTGCTGAGTATAATTTTACTTTTTGGTGCTTTAAAATTTGGTGTTTTGTGTGCGTATTTTGGTTTAATTGGAGCTTTTGCGACACCTGTTTTGCTTAGTGATGGAACATATAATGGGGCATTTTTATTTGGATATTTGTTTGTTTTTTATATCTTGCAAGCCTTTTTAAGTCACAAAAAAAATTTTATATATGTTAATTTCATCGCCTTGCTTTTGTGTGTATTTTATATTTTGCATTTTATCTTTTTTAAACTAAGCGAATATGAGGGCTTTTTAAATGCCTTTGTTTTACTATTTATGCTTTGCATAGCTTGCTTTAGCATACTTTTATACCGCGCAAAAATGCTCCTTTTTATTTTCAGCCTTTGTTTGAGTTTTATTTGCTTTTTTAGCTTTTTTGCTTTAGTGCAAATGAGCCTTATAGAATGGACTATATTTGGGCTTTTAGTTGTATTTTGCTTTGCTTATACTTATCTTAAAAATACCTTATATAATTTTTTACCATTATGTTTTTCGCTTTTGGTATTTTTAAGCACCATAATAAGCCTTTATCTTCAAGATAAAAGTGTTCTTGTGCCTTTTGTATGCTTTTTTGTTTTATTTGGCGTTCTAGCTTGCGTACTTTGCTTTAAACAAACCTTTTTTATACGCCTTGTTATAGGCAATGTGAGTGTATTTTATCTCTGTTCTTTCGTGCTTAAAAGTGAAGTCGAGGCATTTTTTATCCTGCCTTTGCTCGCACTTGTTTTAAGTCTTTTGATAGGCTTTTTTAGCCTTAAATTTAAAGAAAATTTAAGCTTTCAGGGTAGCATTTGGCTCTTTTTCATTGCCTTCTTTCACCTCGCTTATGAGTTGCTTGATCCTTTATATCTTGCTTATGTGCTTGCTTTTGAGTGGGCATTGTTTGCTAGTTTGTTGTATTGTGAGACAAAATTTGAACTTTTAGCTCTTAAAAACTCAAATTTACAAGCTCATTTAAGTATCGCAAGTATTTTAGTTCTTGCCCTGCTTTGTGTTTTTCCTTATTTTAACGCCCTTTATGAGCTTATTTTGGCTCTTTTTATACCTTCAAAAAGCGTTGATATACTGCTTTGTTTATGCTTTGTGCTTAGCACTGGTGTGAGTTTAGGGTTTTTATACAAAGCGCAAAAATTAAATAAAATAAACTTTATTTTGCTAGCAAGTTCTTGTTTGTTTTTTAGCATTTTATTTATACAGGCTTTGATTTTAGCTTCTTTTAGTTCTTTTGAGTATGCAAAATACTGCTTGAGCTTTACTGCGTTTATGTTTTTAAGCCTAATATTCCTCCATGCTTATAATAAAAATACTTTATTTTACAACGTTTTTGTGTGTTTTGGAGCAAAAGCAGTGTATGATCTAAGCATAGTGTTGATCTTTGATAATGCCCTATTTTCAAGACTTTATACGCATTTTTACAAAGAAGACTATCCTCAAGCTTTTGAACTTTTAATAATGATTATCTTAAGTTTTGTTTTACCAAGCTTTTACTTTTTCAAGCTTAAAAACAAGCTCCTTGAATTTCACAAAATCACGCAAAAAACAAGTTTAATCTTTGATGTTTTGGTTTTTGTTTTTACTCTTTTAAGTCTCATTGCTTTGATCCGCTTTAGCTTTTGGTATTTTAATGAAAATCTAGGTTTTGGAAGTCTTTGTCTTGCTAAGGCATTTTTTGACAAAAGTATAAGCACTTTTGAAAATTATACCTACAGCTTTGTTTTTGTATTTGTGGGTGTGATCTTGCTCTTTCTAGCCTTTAGAAATCCTGTTTTGCGAATTTATGCTTTATTGTTATTTGCCATAAGCATAATAAAACTCTTTTTTATCGACATAAGCTCAAGCACTGGTGTAGTTAAAATATTGCTATTTTTTAGTGTAGGCGTGATTTTTCTTTTAAGCTCTTATTTTTATTCAAAGAAATTTCTAAGGCATAAATAGTGAGAAAAATTTTTCTTTTTGTGCTGCTTTTATCCTCTATTTTTGCTGACGAAGACTTTTTAACGACGCTCAAAAAAGAATTTATCAAAGCCAAAGATGAAGGAAAGCCTGCTTTGATTATCCCTATTAACACTTGGCATAATCGCTGGTTTTATGATGATGAGCACCTCAGTAGATACAACGAAAAGCCTTTGGGACTGGGTTTTGCTCAGTGGATTAGCGAAGAAAAGATAAATTATGGACTTTTTGGCATTGTTTTTAATGACTCAAACTATCATCTTCAAACAATGTTTGGCTATATTAAACACTATCATCTTAATGATGATGTGGTGAAATTCTCACTTGGTTATATTGTCGGACTTACTCAAAGAAAGGAGTATTGGTATATACCAATACCCTTACCCCTGCCAAGTGCAAGTTTAAGCTATAAAAAACTCGCCGTTCAATTTGCTTATGTGCCGGGCGTTAAAAACAACGGCAATGTGCTTTTTTCGTGGATTTCTTGGACTTTTTAGTCCTCTTGTTTCTTAGAAATCGTTTCGATATTGCTTCTATTTTTTTCAATCAGCAAGCGATTTTTTTCAACAATTTGCTTAAGCTCCTCAATATCAGCCTTCATCGCTTGAATATGGCTTTTAAAAAGCTTGATCTTTCTTTCATAGCGATTAACAAGCAAAAACACGATAAACAAAAACACAAGCACGATGCACCAAAATGCAACATTTATCATTTTATCCTCCTTAAAAGGTTTTAGTATGCCACATTTTTACTTAAACTAATCTATAAAACGTTTTTGCAAATCCCCAAAAAACTCTATACGTCTATCACGCAAAAATGGCCACCACCTGCGAACATTTTCACTTTGTTTAAAATCAAACTCTAAAACCTTACAAAGCTCCTTATCATCAGCCCTAAAAAGCTCCTCACCTTGCGGACCATAGACAAAAGAATTTCCCCAAAACCTTATGCCATTTGCTTTATTGCTTTGATCTTTTTCAAAGCCAACGCGATTAACCGCCACCACAGGCAAGCCATTAGCGATCGCATGTCCTCTTTGCACCCCAAGCCACGCCTCAAGCTGTTTTTGTTTTTCTTGCTCGCTATCCTCATCAAAAGAACCTATAGCGGTAGGATAGATAAGCAAATCAGCCCCTTTTAAAGCCATAATCCGCGCAGCCTCAGGAAACCACTGATCCCAGCAGATCAACACCCCAAGCCTACCCACGCTAGTATTTATAGGCTCAAAGCCAAGATCACCGGGCGTGAAATAAAATTTCTCATAAAATTGCGGATCATCAGGTATATGCATTTTGCGGTATTTACCAGCTATGCTGCCATCTTTTTCAAACACCACAGCCGTGTTATGATATAGTCCAGCACTTCTCTTTTCAAATAAAGAAGTTAGCAATACCACTTCATTTTCACGCGCAATCTTGCTCCAAAATGCTAAATCTTTTTCATACTCTTCAGCTAAGTCAAATTTACTCACATCCTCACTTTGACAAAAATACTCGCTTTGATGCAGCTCACTTAAGCAAACAAGCTCTGCTCCTTGCTCTACTGCTTCTTTGATAGTCTTTGTGCTATGTTTAAGCATAGCTTCTTTACTGCCTTGAAATTTGTGCTGAATGAGTGCTATTTTCATCTTTTATCCTCTTTATAAACTCAAAAATATTATATCAAATTTGCTTTGTTTTCGCTTATCTTTGCCCTAAAAAGCGGTTTTGACAAGCACAATGAAGTGAGCCATTTTGTCTTAGAAATACCCTTGCATCAAGGCTGATAATCTTTCTTTGAGGTAAAGCCTTTTGAAGTCTTTCTTTGATAAGCTCGTCCTTTTCATCAGCATAGCTTGGCAGTATCAATGCCTCATTGATAAAAACAAAATTTGCATAACTTGCTCCAAGTCTTCTTCCTTCATAATACAAAGGCTTTGGTAAAGGCAGTTCAACAAGCTTAAAACCCGTTTTTTGAAGCTCTTCCTTCATCTTTAAAAGAGGCAAAAAATGTTCATCTTCTTCATCTTCGCAAATACAATGAGCTATAGTTTCTTCATCAATAAAACGCGCTAAGGTATCAATATGCGAGTCTGTATCATCGCCTTTTATAAAGCCATTTTCTAGCCAGATGATTGTTTTGAGATTAAAAATTTGTTTGAGCTTTGCTTCAAGTTCGCCTTGATTAAGATGAGAATTTCTATTTTCATTTAAAAGGCAAGTTTTGGTTGTAAGCATAACACCCTGCCCATTAAAATCAATGCTTCCGCCCTCTAAAATAAGATCAATTGTTCTTAGCTCACTTTTAAAATGCTGCTTAAAAAGCTTAGAATTAACTTCATTATCAAGCTGGCTTTGAAATTTATTGCCCCAAGCATTAAAGCTAAAATCTAAACTCATCAGCCTTTCATTCTCGCAAATATCAATAGCACCATAATCTCTTATCCAAGTATCATTCGTATCACACTGAAAAAACTCAACATTTTGAAAGTCTTTAAAAGGCTTAAAATCAGCCTCATTTGGAGCAATGAGTAAGACTTTTTGATATGCACTTACAGCCTTTATAAAGTCTTTATAACCTTGTAAAATCTCATCTAAATAAGGCTTCCAATCAGTTTTTTCATGAGGTAAAGCCAGCATTAAAAGCTCTTGTTTGCTCCACTCGGCAAGGGTTTTTATCATTTTTATACCTTTTTGCTAAATTCTAACACATTTTGCTTAAAATGCTTTTATAAAAGCTTGATAAGCTCTTTAGCAAGCAGGTTTTGAGGAGTTAAGCCTATGAATTCTTTTGTTTTAAAGCCTTCTTTATCATACAGCACGATCACAGGCACACCATAGATCCCACCTACAGCCTTAGAAAAAAACTCACTTGCCTTTCTTTCATAAAAAAGTGTAAAATCAAGCTCTTTTTCATCTGCCCATACTAAGGCGTCTTTTTCATCTTTAGCATCACCTAAAATAGTTAAAAAATCAAATTCATGAAGCTTTCTTAGCTCTTTTAAAATTGCAATTTGTTCTTTACACACCCCACAATCTTTTGTAAAAAATACCAAAGCAAAGGGCTTTTCTTGCTTAAAATCAAGCTTTTTTTCAAAACCATCAAAACTAAACTCATATATTTTGTTTGAATTTAAGGCTTTAAAATTATTTTCAAAGCAAGCACTAAAAAACAGGACTAAAGCAAGGATAAAAGCTTTTCTTGCAAGCTTTGCCATGGCTTATCTCCTATAATTTTTTCTTGCACTATGCCATCTTTGATGATAAAAGTTGTTGGTAAAGCAAAAACAGCATATCTTTGCCAAGAAATGTCTAAATCATCTTTTAAAAGCACTATATGCTCAAGTTTAAACTCTTTTTTGATTGAGGCAATGACTTCTTTTTCATCGACTGAGTTGATGGCTAGGGCTGTGATTTTATCTTGATTGTTTTTAACAAACTCATCAAGCAAAGGAAGTTCTTTAATGCAGGCTGCACAACCATTTTCAAAAAAAACTATGATTTTAAGTCTTTGATTAAAATCGCTTAATTTTACTGGTTCGCCTTGTAAATTTTTAGCCAAAATAGACGGCGCTTCCTTTCCTAGCTCGGCTCTTTTTTCGCCCTCGCACGCTAAAAATACAAGGCTTAAAATAAGACTAAAGATACATTGAAAAGTTCTCATTGCATCACTCCATGTGAAAGGATAATCATCTCATCAGCTTGTTTTGCTAAGGCTTCATTGTGCGTGATGAGCACTATACTTTTGCCTTCTTTTTTAAGTTTTTGCAAAAGCTCAAGCACGATTTGCTCGTTTGCCTCATCTAAATTTCCAGTTGGTTCATCAGCAAGTAAAAGCTCTGGGTTATTAATCAAAGCCCTTGCTATGCAAAGTCTTTGCTGCTCGCCTCCGCTAAGCTGGCTTGGTAAATGACTAAGGCGGTGTGCCAAGCCCACTTTTTCAAGCACAGCTTTAGCGTCACTTTCTTCTATGCTTGAGTGATAATACTGAGCGAGCATAACATTTTCAAGGGCGTTAAGATAAGGGATAAGATGAAATTGCTGAAAAATCAGTCCTATTTTTTCACGGCGAATTTTTATCTTTGCTTCTTCATCAAGCTCATCTGTGTTTATACCATCTAAAAAATAATGCCCAAAACTTGGAATATCAAGCAAAGAAAGTATGTTTAAAAGTGTTGATTTGCCACTTCCTGAAGGTCCCATAATGCTTAGCCATTGCCCTATTTTTAGGCTAAAATTTATATCTTGCAAGGCTTTAAGCTCGCCAAAATTCTTAGATAAATGTTCTACTTTGATAATTTCTTTCATTTACTCACCTTTCAAATTCTCACAAATGTTTATCTTTAAAGCCTTTTTGATAGGAAAATACGCCGCAAAAAAGACAAAAACAAAGGCTATACACAAAGCAAAAAAGGCTGCTTTAAAGCGAAAATCAATACTTGCATTAAAGATCAAATAGCCAAAAATATTTGCCAAAATATAGCCAAAAATCACTCCAAAAACACAAGCGATCAATGTCAAAACAAGGCATTCTAAAGCAAAAAGCTTGATAATATCTTTTTTTGAGCCACCCAAGGCTAAATGCAGGGCAATTTCTTTTTTTCTTGAAAAAATGATAGAGCTAAGCGTGGTATTTACACTTGTTGAAGCGATGATTAAAACCACAAGCACGATTAAAAACATTAAAGCTTTAAGCTTATCAAGCACCAAGCCCTCACTTAAAGATACAGATGAAATAGGCTTTGCAAATAATTCATCATTGCTAAGCTGCAAAGCTTTTTCACTCACTTGCTTAAAATCTCCATCAACCAAAGCCTGAGCATAGTGTATGCCAAAATACCCACTTAAGTTTTGCACCACAGCCAAATCAGCGATAAGAAGGCTATCAAGCTCATCAGAACTGTGAATAATGCCTTTGATTTTAAGTTTTATGCTTTTTGAATTTAAAGGATTAAAAAGCTCAAGTTCTGAGCCTATTAAGTCCTCAAGCTTTGCTTGCTTGTTGCCACTAATGAGCCTTGCGGCTAAGTCTATGCCTAAAAAAGCTGAGTTTTGATCAAAGCTACTTAAAGAAAAATTTCCAAATCTTGCTTCAATAAAAGGCTTACTCAACTTTAAAGCCTTAAAATCAGTGCCTAAAACAAGAGTATCTTGTCCCCATGCATTTAAAAAAGTATAAAGATAAGGCGTGATTTTAAGCTCTTTTGCAAGCTTTTTATAGCTTTCATTACTGATAAGCTCATCTTCTTTGGTGGCTGAGATAGTAAGATTTGCCCCATAAGCTTTTAATTCTTTAGAAAGCTTAGTATCAATGTCAAAATAAATATTTAAAAAAGCCACACTTACACAAACTGCAAGAAAGATAGCCAAAACCATAATAAAAACGCGTTGATATGAAAAAATAAGGCTTTTAAAAAGCTGTTTTAATACAAAGTCATTTACCATAAAGCACCTGCACTTCGCTTTGTTCGCTTATGCTCCTTAATGCAAACAAGCAGGCTAAAAGCACGGCTAAGCCAGCAAAAACCATACAAAGCGGTAAAATGATAAAAGAAATAGGGATAAAATAAGCAAAGATATTTAAAGCAATAAGCTCACTTAAAGCTACTCCAAAAACAAAGCCAAAAAAAGCTGCAATGAGTGCAACGCATAAGTTTTCACCAGCAAAAATAAGATAAATTTGTCCTACACTTGCTCCTAAAACCCTTAAAAGTCCTATTTCTTTCTTTCTTGCGTGAAGCTCAGAACTCATCAAAGAAGCAATGGCTATGGAAGAGATGATAAGAGAGATTAAGGCTGTGGCGATCATGAGGGTTTGAATTTTTGTAACGATTAAATTTTCAGCATCTGAAATAGCAGTTTGAGCCTTTGCACTCGCTCCTTGAAAATCTTCTTCGATCTGATAGGCTATAGAGCCAACATAAGCCGTGCAAAACCACATATCAAACTCAACACTATCAAGCGAGCTAGCCCCCAAACGCCTTGCTTTTTGAGCCAAGTCATTTTCAGGTATAGTTAAGGCTGAAACTTCAGCTTTAAAAAACAAGCCTTCTTTGTGTAAAAGTTTTTGAGCTAGGGCTAAAGAAGTGATGATTTTATTTGCGTTTTTATCAAAATTATGCACTATGCCCACAACCTTAACCTTTTGATCATTAAGCACAAATTCATCATTCAAGCTCAAAGCATTCTTACTTGCAAACTCATCGCCTAACATCACTTCATCTAAACTATCATCATTTGCATATCGCCCATTAATCTTAAGCACAGGATAAAGCTCTTTTATACCGGTATGAAAATCATCTTCATCAGCTATATCAAGCTTTTTATCAAAATAAGTGCCTAGTATGCTTACTTGCTTATCATTCATCATCACCTTGCCTTCTAAAAAAGGTGCAAAAGCTGTGATATTGTTTCGCCAAAAAATTTCTTTTATGGTATGAAGCTTTGATTCTTCAAGATAGCTTTTATCTTTTAAAGGCTCAAGTACCTTATCGCCAAGTTCTACGCTCAAACTTGCGCCTTTTGGCAAAACAATGATATTTGCACCATAGCTTCTTAGTTCTTTGCTGAGCTCATTGCCTATGCCAAGCGTGATATTAAGCATAGTTGCAAGCAGCAAACTTGCTAAAAAGCAGCTTAGAAAGACAAGAACTTTTTGGGTTTTATTTCTAAAGATAGAATTTTTTATCATTTTTAAAAGCATGCTTTATCCTTGAGTTTTAAACACGGCACTAAGATTGTGATCGAGGTATTGTTCAGGCTCTTTTTTAAAGGCTTCATAATTTTCTTCATTATCAAAATAATAAGTCAGCCCAGCATAGATATAAGAATACTTTGCCTCAAGGTTGATCAGCTTAGTTTTAGAAACTGGATCTTGCACCTCAAGTTCTTTTACCTCAGTAAAGAAATTTGAACCCTTAATCACATCTTCAAGTTTTATGCGTATCTTTTCTCCATCAAATTCATAGGCTAGTGGGATAGGATTGCACCCACCTTCCTTACCTACACTAGGCAGAAAAATCCGCACATTACAACTAATACAAATAAGCTCATTGCCCCTTTGCACATAGCCCATATCCCCACAAATCGCACAAGCATCAAAAACAGCTACCGGCGCATCTTTATCTTCTCTTTTGTTAATCAAAAAAAAGCGTATAAGCTTGCCCTCACTGCTAATATATGCAAAGCGGTGCAGTTTATTGTCCCTTAATAAAGCCATATCAAAGACAAACTCGGCATTTTCATTTGGTAAGATCTCAGTTGGCGTATCTATACTTACAGGGCGTAAAGAAATGACATGAAAATACAAAATCACGCCAAAAGCAAGGACAAAACTTGCAAAACTTACAGCAAAATAAGCATTTAATTTTGCATTTAAAGCCTTGATTTGTCTATAACGCATATCAAATAAATGCTCTTTTTTAAGCTCAAATACCTTAAATCTTAAAAGCAAAAATGCCAAAACAAGCAAAAAAATCAAATACGCATACACAAAAAATTGTGCATAATACACACTTTTTGCCACATAAGAAAGTAAGAGCGAATAAGTATAGATCAAGTCTTGTCTCATGGCTGTATGAAGTATATTTGCAAGAGCACTATTAAGCTCGCAAAGTAGCAAAAAAGCAAAAAAGATAAGGCTTAGACTTTGATTAAACTTGTACTGCCACCTTAAAAAAAAGAAAAAAAATAAAGCTAAGATTAAAGCTAAAATGATAAAGGCTAAGGATTTTATAGCCTCACTATCAAGCAAAGAACTTGTAAATATAGGAAAATCTTGACTTAAAACATAATATCTTACACCAAAAGCAAAAGCAGTGATAAAGATAAAAACAAGCCTTAAAGACAAAAGCTCTTTTTTTAAAAAGCTTAAAATAAAAAGCACAAAGCTACTAAAAAGTAAAATATAAGCAAAAAAAGCTAAGCCTTGAGTTCTAGCATAAGCACTTGCAATATAAAAGGCAAAATACGCAAAGACAAAAGCAAGAAAAATCCACAAAAAAACAAAGCCAAATCTTTTAATACGCACGCTTGCAAGGCTTGCTATACAAAATAATGGCAAAAGCACGCTAAAAGCGTGAAAAAAATATATACTCAAATGAAAGCCTTTTTTATACTTAAATTTAAACCCTTGCTTAAAGCAGAACTAGGCATTTTCAAGCCTGTAAATTCTAGCCTAACTTAGTTAAAAAGAGTTTTAAATTTAAATATAAAAGCCTCTATTATAGAGGCTTTACACTCATTTAGGAGCGCCTGTGTATTTGAATTTATAGCTTACCTTAAATGGTTCAAACCACTTGCCAACGCCTGTTTCAGCGTCTGTATGACGACCAAAACCTTGTTTTTCTGGATTAGTAATCACATAAGTTAGTTCGTAATTTCCTGGACCAAATTTACCACTTTTGTCCTTTTCCATAGCGATATTTGCACCATAGTGAGGACCATCATCAGCCACCATAGGCATAAAAGTTCCTCTTTTTACTCCGCCTGTATCAAGGTTTTTAAGCTCATAAGCTATGCTAAGATATGGTATCCAAAAGCCTTCTGGAAAGCCGTTTTTATTGCCCTTAATAGCATGAATATCAGCTTCAAGGTGAATATCAGCTAAAGAAGCTGCTAAATCAATACCACGTGGTTCCATTTCTATAGGCTGAAGATACACGGCAGCTATTTCCATGCCATTAATCTCATGTGGATCGCCAATTGGCACCTCTGCACTGAATGCGTTGCTTGCAAACACAGCTGCTGCTGCGATGCTTAATAATGCTTTTTTTAACATTATCTAACTCCTTTTTTAGTGAATTTTTGTGTTATAACAATGCCCAAAATGAGCAAGATTAAAACTATAAACTGAGGAATGAGCGTTTCATAGTATGGATAAACCCCAAGCCACAAAATAGGCTCAAAATGAAAAGGCAAGAGTGAAGGCGTGATGAGTTTGCCCTCGATAAGCTCGCCTATGCCTTTGCCTGTAAAGACAAAGACCATATAAAAAATGATATAAGAGACTATATAAAAAAACTGCCTCACTGGAATTTTAATCGCTCCAGCCTTAAGCAAGAAATAAAGCACAACTAACAAGGCTAAGCCCACGCCAAGTCCTATAAAAATAGCTGAATAATCAGTGCTTGTCTTTGCATCAAAGAATAAAGCTTGATAAAAAAGCACAGTTTCAGCCCCTTCTCTATATACAGCTAAAAAGACTGTAAGCCAAAGCGTTTTAGCTGAATTATTTGAAATGGCTTCTAAGGCTTGTCCTTTGATATAGCTTGCCCATTTTTGATTGTGTGCGTTTGAAAGCAGCCAAAAGCCCACATAAAAGAGCAAGGCTACAGCTATAAGCATGGTAATGCCTTCTATAAGCTCTCTGCTTTGCCCTGAGTTTTCTTTGAAAATCCAAGAAACAAAAAAGGCAGTGATAAAACTTAAAACTATCCCTGTTAAAAGGGCTGAATAGGCTATATTTAAGCGGTTTTTATTGCCACTTTGAATAAGATATGAAACTATAGCCACCACGATGATTAAGGCTTCTAAACCCTCTCTTATAATGATACCAAAAGCCCAGATGAAAAGCGAATACGGCGTGCTTGTTTGCACTAGATCAACAGCCTTGCTAAGCTCGGCATTTAAGGCATCAAAATTAGCTTTTAAGGCTGATTTATCAGCACTTGATTTGATCAAAGCTACACCTTGAGAAAAAAGGCTTTCTATCTTGAGCTTTAAGCTGCTATCAACAGCACCAACTTTACTTTCCATGCCACTTGCTTCAAAGATGTCTAAATAGGTATTTTGCAAGGCATCTATACTTGAGTTTGAAAAACCTTGATAATCATCAAGTATATTATCTAAGGCTATGCGTATATCATCAGCAACCTTTGAATAATCCCTAGTATTTATTTCATCTTCATTAAAGCCTTGCACCTGTATCTTTGCAAACTGCTCCTTTGGAATTTGTAAAAAAGCATCAAAAAGCAAGTCTTCTATATCTTCAAGCTCATTTCTTAGGGTTTTTTCATCGATATTTTGTTCATTGATCTTAGTAATGAGTGAGCGTATGGCGGCTTGAATTTTTCTATCAAGTCCGGCTGTAGTGTGATTGCTTATAGCAATTTCTACTTTTGAGTTTCTATATTCATCAAATAAAGCACTATTAAGATAATCCTTAGCCTCTTGGAATTTTTCATTTTTAAAACTGCTTGCAGCTTGGTTAAATTTACCTGAGATGGTATCAAGCAAGAATTGCAACTTAGGCTCAAGAGCTGAGGCACTTTGAAGCTGGGCTATGACATCTGCATCATTTTGAGAATTTAAATTATTCAAATTGTTTTCATTATCTATGGTGTTTGTATTTGAAGTATTTGAGTTTTCATCACTTGATGTCCCAAACATAGAAGCAAATAAAGCATCAGCTTCAGCCTGTCTTTTGGCATTTTCTTCAAGTGAAGATTTTGCAACTTCTTCATCACTTAAACCATCTTGAGTTTTTTCTGCCTTAAGCCTAAAGCCTGTTTGAATGATAGGTGCAACCTCATCAAGATCAAAAACAAGCCCTTCTATAAGAGCAGTGATATGAGCTAGATTGGCTTCATCTTTATACATACGACGCAAATTAGAAAATTTACGCTCCATAGTAATAGCCTTGCGTCCTATGTTGCGTCCTATAGTACCTTCCATATTCTCAAAATGCTGAAAATAAGCGTCCTCAACCTTTTTCTTTGCTTCATTTGCCTTGCCATCTTTATAAAGTGTTAAGCTCTCATTTAAAAGCCCCTTAATAAGCTCAGCCTCAGCTATATAATCATCAACGCGAGCAAAACTAAAACTCACACTCAAAAACAAAAAAGCAAAAAATAATCTTATCTTTAGCATTAACTTTCCTTAAAAATATCCCAATAATGCTTTTAATACTATTGTAGTTATTTGCATATTTGATAAAAGTGTAATACTTATTAGCTTAATTTTAGATAAAAGTTATCAAAATTAGAGTTTGTTGATAGATTTTTTTAAAAAAACCTTGAAAGATCAAGGTTTTATGGGGCTTCATAGCATTTTTATTTTACTCACTGAGATCATCATTCATTTTCGAAGTCACTTCAAGCAAATCAAAAGCAGCGATAAATTGGTCTAAATCCTCATAATGAAGCACAAATTCTTCAAGCAAAAGCTCTATATCATCTCGACTTAACTCAAGATAAGCAGTTCTATCATTTGGATTTTCTACCCTAACAACCATTGTTAATCCTTTGTTGTAATTTTCATCTGCAATTATATAAAAAATTATTAATAAAATGTTTAAAATGATACTTTTTTACAGAAATTCACATTCTTTGTAATTTTCGCATTCGTTTTTTCTCATTTTCTTGGAAAATTAAGCACAAATCTTGAGTTTAAAAAGCTTCATTTCAAGCTAAAATCGCTCTTAAATTTGCAATGTATTCTTTTACATTTTTTTCTTGCATTAAACTTGATCGCAAGCAAATGCCTGAGATTGAGCTTTCTTTGAGCTGGGTTAGAGTCTTTAAATTTATACCTCCTACAGCATAAATAGGAATTTTAGCATTTTTACATAACTCATTTAAAAAATTTAGTCCTTTTGGTGCTAAATCTTCTTTGCAAGAGCTTTCAAAAATATGTCCTGCTATAGCATAATTGCACTTAAAATACTCAGCCAAAAAAAGCTCTTCTTCACTATGCACTGAAGTGCCAATAAGATGAAAGTATTTCACAAGTCTAGGTTCAGCCTTTAAGATATCTAAAGGGCAGTGAAAATACCTGTGATTTAGTTTTAAGGCTACCTTATCAAAATAATGCAAAATGCAAGTTGTTTTGTGTTTTGCACAAATTTTTAATACCTCTTTAGCTAGTTCATAATACTTTGCTTCACCAAGTTCTTTTTCCCTTAAGATCAAAGCATCGATTTTTGCTTTTGCAAGCTTTTCAATACGTTTTAAAAAGTCCTCTTCACAAAGCTTGCTCTCAGTAATAGCAATGATTTTTTTAGCCCACATAAATACTATCACTCATCACAGCTTGTAATTTTGCTTTTTTAAGCATAGAAAAAACCTCGGCCACGCTTCGCTCATCGCTGATTTGAAACTGATCATCGCCTTTTTTCTCGCCTGAATGCTCGCCTATGCCTACTGAAACCCCAGCTGAAATTTTAGTTGCTACTATGTCAATGATCTTATCTCTAAAGCCAGCCCTTTCTCGCGTTGAAACTACTATATTTGCAAAGGGTAAAAAAATCCTATACGCACATAAAACCTGCAAAAGTCTTGCTTCAGTTACATCTTTTGGGCTGATTTTGCGGTTGCCTAAAATGGGACGAAGCCTTGGCGCAGAAAGTGAAAGTTCAGCATGAGGATAAGCTTTTTGCAAAAAATAAGCATGCAGGGCTGTAGCAAGGGCGTCTTTTTCAAACTCATCTATACCAAGCAAAGCCCCAAAGCCAACCCCTCTCATACCAGCTTTTAAAGCCCTTTCTTGTCCATTAAAGCGGTAAGGAAAGACGCGTTTTTCCCCAAAGATATGAATTTTTTCATACTTTTGGGCATTATAAGTTTCTTGATAAATAGTCACAAATTCACAGCCATTTTTATGCAAAAGCTCGTATTCATCAACATTCATCACATAAACTTCTACTCCAACGACTTTAAAATACTCCTTAGCAATCTTGCAAGCTTGTGCGATATACTCCACACTTGCATGCTCTCTTCCCTCTCCAGTAAGTAAAAGCACTTCTTGCAAGCCTGTATCAGCTATGGCTTGCATCTCAGCTCTTATTTCAGCCTCACTGAGTTTTGCTCTAGCTATGGCATTGCCCTTTTGAAAACCACAATACACACATTTACTTTCACAATAATTACTCAAATAAAGCGGAGTAAAAAGAGCGATAGAATTTCCAAAATGCCTTTTTGTAAGCATTCTTGCCTTAAAAGCAAGCTCTTCTAAAAAAGCACTTGCTGCTGGACTAAGCAAGGCTTTTAAACCTTCTATACTTAAGCTTTCACTTTGTAAGGCTTTTAAAACCTCAGCTTGAGTATAATTTTCTTTTTGATAAGAACTCACTTGGGCTAAAACATTTTGAAGCAGCTTAGAATGAATTTCTTGCATATTGCTTTCATATTCAAACACACTTTTTTTACTCATTTTTTTTAATCCCTTAAAAAGCCAGTAAGTGGAGATGAAGCCCTAGCAAGCTTACTTTGCCCTGCTATGCCAGCTAAAAAGCCTTCCCTGCCAGCTTCTATAGCCAGTTTAAAAGCTCTTGCCATTTGAGGGATATTTGAAGACAAGGCTATAGCGGTGTTAATCATCACTGCACTTACGCCCATTTGCATAGCCTCACACGCTTGTGCTGGGCTGCCAAGTCCTGCATCAACGATGATAGGTAAATCAAGCTCATCAAGTAAAATTTGAATAAAATCCTTAGTTCTTAAGCCCTTATTTGTACCTATAGGTGCTCCAAGTGGCATGATAGCAGCTGCTCCAGCATCACGCATAGCCCTTGCTGCATAAAGATCTGGATACATATAAGGTAGAGGCGTAAAACCTCCTTTTGCAAGCAGTTCAACAGCCTTTATGCTTTCATAATTATCTGGTAAAAGATACTTACTATCTCGTATCACTTCTATCTTGATCATTTCAGCCCCACACAGCTCTCTTGCTAGCTGAGCTATTTTTAAGGCTTCCTCAGCCGTCCTTGCTCCGCTTGTATTTGGCAAGATAGTGATATTTTTAGGGATATAATCAAGTATATTTTCAAGCTTACCTGTATGAGCGCGTCTTAAAGCAAGGGTAATAATCTGTGCATTTGCTTCTTTAATCGCCGCTTCAATAAGCTCAAGGCTAAATTTACCAGAACCAAGTATAAAGCGAGAATTAAACTCAAATTTTCCAAGTTTTAATGTATGCAAAGTATAGTCCTTATTTTTTGTCAATTTTATAGCATTCAAGCTTAAAAAAATGTGAGAAAGGGTTTAAATGAATAAAAAAACTTAAATTTTATCTTTATTTTTCAAAAGAGTTTCAAAACTTTGCAAGGATTGTTTGATCTTTTGACTTTCAAGCTTTCTTGTGATAAAAACGAGCTTTGAGCCATTTTGTTCATCTTTTTTAATATGACTTGGTGTGTGCATGATATGCAAAACAGCGTTGATATTCACTAAAAAATCCTCTCCTGTATCAATAATGCCTTTTACTCTTAACACCTGCGTTCCATATCGGTGCAAAAGCATACTTAGCCATATGCCAAAAGCACTCCAATTTACACTATAATCAAATTCTAAAGCCAAACTTTCAAAATCTTCTTCATGCGTTTTTATAAGGCTAAAGTCTTGAAATTTAGCCTTTTTATCCAAAGAAAATAGCTCTTCATGATTAAAATCTTGTTTATCAACAATACTTGCGCTTGGATTTAAACTTTGAAGCTCTTGTATTAAGCTTTTATCTGCTTTTTTAAGATCAGTTTTTGTAAGCATTATGCTATCAGCTAAGATGATTTGATCTTTGGCTTCTTGATTTTGCAAGTGTAAATGAGCATTAAGCGTATCAACGCATACAAGGGTATTTTGCAAGATGAAATGATTGCTTAAAAAAGCATCACTAAGCAAGGTAAAAGCTATGGGAGCAACATTAGCCAGTCCCGTAGTTTCTATAATGACTTTTTTTAAGGGCTTTTGCTTTAAATCATAGCTATCAAGGAGTTCTTTTAAGCCTTTGATAAGATCAAGCCTTTTATTACAGCACACACAACCTGAGTTTAGCACTAGCATTTGCTCATCTTTATAGGCTATGCTTGGCTTTAAGATACGTCCATCAAGGGCTATTTGTCCAAGTTCATTCACAATGACAGCCAAGCCTTCATCATCATAATGCCTTAAAAACTCATTTAAAAAGCTTGTCTTGCCACTTCCTAAAAAGCCTGTGATTAAGATGATGGGGATTTTAGCCATGATGTTCTTTTAAAAAATTGATAAAATTTAAGTCCAAAATGTCAATGGGTTTTGAGCTAAGCTCTTCAGCCTTAAGCCATAAATCCCCAAGATCATTTACGATAAGGCTTTTACCCTTCTTATCGCTGAGTATAAATTTAGAGTTTTGCCACTCTTTGATACTTAAACCATAAAAGGCAAGGACAAGCCCTAAAAGCTTAGCCCTTTCAAGTCTTGATCTTTGCCTTTCTTTTTGATTTTCACCAGCACTTATGCTTGCTTTTTCTTCTTTAAAGCTAACATCACTCCAGTGAAAAGAGCTTATGAGCTCGCCGCATAAAATGCACATTATTAGCTTGCCTTATTTTTTACGCGGACTTCTTTTTAAAAAATCATCAGCAATTTCATTAAAATTTACCCATCTTACACCCTCATGGCTGTTGATATGAGAGATGATTCTTTCATGCATCATTAAAACCTGAGGACGCCCACTTACATCAGGGTGTATAGTCATAGCAAACACAGCATAATCCATTTCTCTATATACCCAGTTAAACTGATCAATCCACATTTGCCCGATATCCCTTGGAGAGACAAAACCAAAGCTATTTGGGGATTTTTTGATAAACATCATCGGCGGTAAATCATCCAAATACCAATTAGCTGGAATTTCTACTAAATCAGTTTCTTTTCCTCTTACCAAAGGCTTCATCCAGTCTTTTGCCTCAGCTGAATAATCAATCTTCGTCCAACTATCGCCCACTCTTACATAATAAGGCGTAAAATCATTATGCATTAAAGAATGATCGTATTTTATGCCGTGTTTAAGTAAAAGTTCATTAGTGATATTTGAAAACTCCCACCACGGCGCAACATAGCCAGTTGGTTTTTTGCCGGTTAAACCTTTGATAAGCTCTATACTCTTAAGTAAGACATCTTCTTCTTGTTTGGCACTCATAGCTATTGGATTTTCATGTGAATACCCATGCGCGCCTATTTCATGCCCTGCATCAACGATCATTTTCATTTGCTCTGGAAAGGTTTCTATAGAATGTCCTGGTGCAAACCAAGTAGCTGGGATATTATGCCTTTTAAAAAGCTTTAAAAGTCTTGGTATACCAACTTCTCCTGCAAAAAGCCCTCTTGAAATATCATCTGGGCTATCCTCGCCCCCATAACTTCCAAGCCAACCTGCAACCGCATCAATATCCACGCCATAAGCCACTAAAATTTCTTTTGCCATTTTTTCTCCTTTAAAATGATTTGAGTTTCGTTAAATAAGTACTTGTAAGCTCTAAGTTAATATCTTTTAAATACGGGATATTTTCTCTTTGAGCTCTGATAAGATCTAAATTTAGCTCCTGCACTATGCATTCATTTTTATTCTTAGCCTGTTTTAAAACTTTAGCCTGAGGATTAATAATGCGTGATTTACCAGCAAATTCAAGCTTTTCTTTACTTGAATAATGTAGCTCAAAAGAGCTATGATTTGAAGCGATAACATAGCAAGCATTTTCTAAGGCTCTTGCTCTTAAAGCAAGCTCCCAAGCATAAGTTCTTGCCTTACCAAAAGCACTTGGATAAGCTAAAATTTCAGCCCCACTTAAAGCCAAAATCCTCGCACCCTCGCCAAAGCCAAGCTCATAACAAATTTGCAAGCCAATTTTTACTTTAAATTTTTTAAAATCCAGCTCAAATACTTCATATTTTTTACCCTGTTCAAAACGTTCTTTTTCTTCGCCCCAAAGATAAATTTTGCGGTATTTTCCCAAGAGCTTGCCCTCAGCTGAAAGTACAAAAGCTGTATCAAAAATTTGATGATTTTCTTTTTCAAGCGTGCAGGCTATAAGAAAGGTTTTGGTATTTTTTGCAAAGTTACTTAAGGCTTTAAAAGCAAAATGTGAGTGTGGATTTGAAAAATCAAGAGCAAGCTCAAAGTCCTTATCATTAACGCAATATCCGCTATCAAAAAGCTCTGGAAAAACAATAAGTTTTGCACCCTTATCAACGCCTTTTTGAGCAAGTTTTAAAGCAAGCTTGAGATTTTTTTCAACTTCATAAGGCTTGCTTTTCATTTGTATGCTTGCGACTTTTAATTTTCTCATTTGTTTAATCTTTGTTAAGTTTTTATTTTCATTTTAAAGCTTTAAAACTTAAAAAACACTAACAAAAGTTTAAAAACAACTTTTTTTCAAGAAAATGTTACAAATATGACTTTTTACAAAGTAAGTAAATCTAAACTAAATTCTCACAAATTCTCTCGCCCATCTCAGAACAAGTGATTTTAATGCCTTCATTTGCATAAATATCAGCCGTTCTATAGCCTTGCTTTAGGGTTGTTTGTACAGCTTTTCGTATGGCTTTAGCTTCATTTTGCAAATTTAAACTCAGCTCAAGCATTAAGGCTGCACTTAAAATGGTGCCTATGGGATTGGCTAGATTAAGTCCTGCTATATCAGGGGCTGAGCCATGTATTGGCTCATAAAGTCCAAAATTTTTATCACTTAAAGACGCTGAAGGTAAAACACCCAAAGTTCCGCTTAAAACACTAGCCTCATCACTTAAAATATCCCCAAACATATTTTCAGTTAAAATCACATCAAATTCACTTGGATTTTTGCAAAGTTGCATGGCTGCATTATCCACATACATAAAGTTTAAATTTACTTCAGGATATGAACTAGCCATATCTTGCACCACTTCTCTCCATAAACGAGAGCTTTCAAGCACATTTGCTTTATCCACACAAGCAAGCTTTTTTTTGCGTTTTAAGGCTAATTCAAAGCCGATTTTTGCGATTTGTTTAATCTGACTTTGTGAGTATTCAAGCTCATCTTTTGCCCAAAGTTGTCCTTCTTTGACAAAGCGTTCGTGCTTACCAAAATAAATCCCAGAAATAAGCTCTCTAACAATAATAAAATCAATGCCTTTATCTAAAATCTCAGTTTTTAAAGGACTTGAATGACTTAGCTCTTTCATCACGCTTGCTGGGCGTAAGTTTGCGTATAAGTTTAAGCCCTTTCTTAAGGCTAAAAGTCCAGCTTCTGGGCGATTATGTGCTGGCTCATTATCCCATTTTGCTCCACCTATAGCGCCAAAAAGCACGGCTTTGCTTTCTTTGCATACCTTTAAAGTCTCCTCAGGTAAAGCCTTACCACAAGCATCAATAGCAGCCCCGCCCATCAGCACTTCTTCAAATTCAAAATTATGCTTGTAAATTTGAGCTATTTTTTCAAGCACTTTTAAAGCTTCATTGATAATCTCAACCCCTATACCATCGCCTTTTATCACTGCTATTTTCATCAATCTTCCTTTTTATGAGCTACGAAATTTACATAGCCATTTGCATTGATGATTTCTTGTATAAAAGGTGGGAAGGGCTGGGTTTTAAAGCTTTTATTGGTGCTTAAATTTTTAATCTCGCCTTTTTCAAAGTCTATTTCAACTTCATCATTTGCATTGATATTTGAAGCAATTTCCTCACTTTCTATGATAGCAAGCCCTATATTAATGGCATTTCTATAAAAAATGCGTGCAAAAGACTTTGCTATAATACAACTAATCCCACTTGCTTTTATAGCTATAGGAGCGTGTTCTCTGCTTGAACCACAACCAAAATTAAAGCCTCCCACCATAATATCGCCTTGCTTTACTTTTTTGACAAATTCCTTGTCTATATCTTCCATGCAATGACTTGCTAGCTCTTTATTATCCGTTGTATTAAGATAGCGAGCTGGGATAATGACATCTGTATCAACATTATTGCCATATCTGTGAACTTTTCCGTGTGCTTTCATCTTTTCTCCTTATAAAACTTGCTCTGGTGCGCTTAAAATTCCACTAATAGCACTTGCTGCTGCAACTTCAGGTGAGGCTAAAAAAACTTGTGAAGTTTCATGTCCCATTCTGCCAACAAAATTGCGGTTTGTGGTTGAAACGCATTTTTCATTTGCAGCTAAAATTCCCATATGTCCGCCAAGACAAGGACCACAAGTTGGAGTTGATACCACGCAACCTGCCTCGATAAAGGTTTTTAAATAGCCCTTTGTGATGCATTCTAAATAAATATTTTGAGTCGCAGGGATAACTATACAGCGAGTGTTTTTAGCGATTTTTTTACCTCTTAAGATTTCAGCTGCTACAGCCATATCACTTAATCTTCCATTCGTGCAAGAGCCAATCACAACTTGATCTATCTTGATCTCGCCCCACTCATCTTTAGTGCGTGCATTTTCTGGTAAGTGCGGAAAAGCCACAGTATGATCGATCTCATCTAAATTAATGTCAAAAACTTGCTCATAATACGCATCTTCATCAGCTACAAAGATTCTTGGTTCTTTTTCGCTTCTTCCCTTAGCATACTCAAGCGTGATATCATCAACGGCAAAAATGCCATTTTTTGCTCCTGCTTCTATAGCCATATTGGCTATACAAAGTCTATCATCTATGCTTAAGTTTTTAAGCCCCTCGCCCATAAATTCCATACTCTTATACAAAGCCCCATCAACACCTATCTTACCGATGATATGCAAGATCACATCCTTACCACTGATATGTGGGCGAAGCTTACCTTTGATATTAAATTTCATAGCTTGAGGCACTTTAAACCAAGCCTTACCTGTTGCCATAGCCACACCCATATCAGTTGAGCCAACCCCTGTGCTAAAAGCCCCTAAAGCCCCATAAGTACAAGTATGTGAATCAGCCCCTATGATAAGATCACCTATAGTTACAATGCCCTGTTCAGGTAAAAGTGCATGCTCAACGCCCATATTTCCAACATCATAATAATGCTCTATATCAAAGTCATTAGCAAAAAAGCGACATTGCTGGCTTTGAGTAGCAGCTTTTATATCTTTGTTTGGTGCAAAATGATCCATTACTAAAGAAATTTTACTTTTATCAAAAACCTTGCTGAATTTAGCCTTATTAAAGGCATTAATCGCTACTGGAGTAGTAATATCATTGCCCAAAACCATATCAAGCTTTGCCATGATAAGCTCTCCAGCACTTACAGAGTCCTTACCTGCTCCATTGGCTAAAATTTTTTGAGTCATAGTCATATTTTTCATTTTTTATCCTTTGTGATTGTTCTATTTATCGCTGTGATTAAAGCTAGTATTGAAGCGGTGATGATGTCTGTATCAATGCCAGCTCCAAAGAAGTTTTTTTGCTTGCTTTGTATTAAAACATAAGCAATAGCCTTTGAGCTTGAGCCTTGAGAAAGAGCATGCTCGCTATAATCAAGCACATCAAAATCAAAGTCTAAAATGCTTTTTAAGGCCTTTGCTACCGCATCAAGCCTGCCATTTCCCAAACCTTCAAGCTCGTGTGCTTTGCCTTGAAATTTTACTTTTAAATTGACTTTTAAATTTTCAGTTTTTTCAAAAGAAAAACTTAAAAGCTCTAAAGGCGCTTTCACATTGACAAAATCACTTTCAAAGATAGCCACTATCTCATCAGCGCTAAGCTCTTTTTGCATTTGCACGGATTTTTCTTTGATATAATATGAAAATTCCTCTCTTAAATGACTTGGCAAATTTGCCCCAAAACGCGAATTTAAGATATAAGCAATGCCACCTTTTCCGCTTTGAGAATTTATGCGTATCACATCGCTTTCATATACTCTACCAACATGCTTTGGATTTAAAGGAAGATACGGCACGCTCCAAGTTTCAAGCCTTTGTTCCTCATGATAAGCCATACCTTTAGCAATGGCATCTTGATGAGAGCCTGAAAAGGCTGCAAAAACAAGTTTTCCAGAATAAGGTTGTCTTTCATACACACGCATTTTACTCACTCTTTCATAAAGCTCACAAATACGCGGTAAATCACTAAAATCAAGCCCAGGATCAACCCCATGCGTGTATAAATTCATCGCAAGCGTGATAATATCGACATTTCCGGTGCGTTCTCCATTACCAAAAAGCGTGCCCTCAACCCTATCTGCTCCTGCTAAAAGCCCAAGTTCAGCTGCAGCTGTAGCACAACCTCTATCATTGTGTGGGTGTAAAGAGATGATAACTTCCTCTCTTTGTTTAAAACGTTTTGAAAGATATTCAATCTGTGAGGCATATACATGAGGTAAAGAAAGCTCAACCGTTGCTGGAAGGTTGATGATGAGCTTTTTTTCCTTGCTTGGCTTAAACTCATCTATAATAGCATCACACACCTCAAGGGCATAATCAATCTCAGTTCCTGTAAAGCTTTCTGGTGAATACTCAAAACAAAAATTGCCCTTAGTATCCCTAGCAAGTTCTTTGATAAGTTTTGCGCCTTCAAGGGCGATTTTTTTGATCTCATCTTTGCTTTTTTTAAAGACTTGTTGTCTTTGAGCATAAGAGGTTGAATTATAAAAATGAACTATGGCATTTTTACAGCCTTTTAAGGCTTCAAAGCTTTTTTTGATGATATGTTCTCTTGCCTGAGTAAGAATTTGAATGCTTACATCATCTGGGATTAAATCTTGCTCTATAAGACTGCGAATAAAGTCAAACTCAAGCGAGCTTGCAGCTGGAAAGCCAACTTCAATCTGTTTAAAACCGATCTCAACTAAAAGCTTAAAAAACTCAAGCTTTTCTTCTATACTCATAGGCGTAATCAAGGCTTGATTGCCATCTCTTAGATCCACACTACACCAAATAGGTGCTTTGGTGATAAATTCTTTCTTACACCACTCATAGCTTGGGCTTGGGGGCATAAAATAATTTCTTTGATAGTGTTTAAAACTCATAAAAAACTCCAAAAACTTATAAAAATTTAAAAAGTCTTAGAAAAAAAGACTTAAAACATAAACTTAAAAAATAAAAAAAATGAAAGATTACAGAGAAAGTTGCAGCAGGGCAGGCAGGGCGAGAGTGAATTGAACTTGTTTTTGCGTATGATATGTTTTCATATTTTCCTCCTGCGTTGATATTTTTAAATAAACTTGATTATAACTAAAAAATATAAATTTTTCTTTAAAATTGCAAAAACAAAGTCTTATTTTGTGTGAAATTTGCTTTTAATGAAGCATTATATCTTAGTTTGTGTTTTCATTTTGCACAAGCAATTCAAGCACTAAATTTGCCTGATGAGCCGCACAGATATTTACTCGTGGTGCCATAAGTCCATTTCCGGGCTTTGCCCCACTTACTAAATCTCCGCACATATAAAAATTTTGAGCGATTTTTCTTGTTTGAATGCTGTTTGAGTTTCCAAAGCCAGCCAGTCCTGAAGCACAAATAAGTGTTGTATTTGGATAGAATTTATGAAAATTTTGCGCTAACATAGCTTTAGCTTGTGCACTATCAAAGGCTTCACAGACTATATCACAATTTAAAAAAAACTCTTTGATATTGTTTTCATCGATTTTAATCGTAAAAATTTCTGTTTCTATGAAAGGATTAATTTGAGCGATTTGCTCTTTTAAAGCCTCAGTTTTAAACCTGCCTAAATCCTTGATAGCATAAGCTTGGCGGTTAAGATTGCTTGGCTCTATAATGTCAAAATCTATAAGCTTAAGCTTGCCGATCCCACTGCGAGCAAGCATTATAGCAATATGCGAGCCTAACCCACCAAGCCCACACACTGCTACGCAGGCTTTTTTAAGCTCATTATGCACTTTTGGGGTATGTCTTGCACTCATCATCGCTTCAAGTGCTTCTTTTGGAGGCATAACGCCTTTTGCTATGCAAAAAAGCTCGTCATTTTCTTTTAAATTCAAGTTTTCTTTAGTTGCAAAACCATTGATAATCCACACTTCATCAGCACTTTTACTCACGCTTTTAAAAAATTCCTCACTTGTCTTAAAAGGCGTATCCACAAACTCGCCATTAAATTTAATCCTCATCAACCACCTCCTACAAAGCTTACGATTTCAGCCTTATCATCTGCCTTTAAAATCAAGCTTTCAAACTCGCGTTTTGGAACAATCTTGCCATTAAGCTCAAGAGCGATAAACTCAAGCTTTAAGCCTTTTTCTTTTAAAAAATCCATAAATTTAAGCTCGTTTAAATCAAGCTTTTCTCCATTTATCATCATCTTTAATCCTTAATTTATCAGCTTATTTAAATTCTAAAAATTTTCTATCAAGTCCTTAAACACCAAACAAAGTTTATCAAAATCCTCTAAACTTACTTTTTCATCAACAGCATGAATACTATCATTTCTTACACCAAACTCGACGACTTTTACTCCAAATTCAGCAAAAAACCTCGCATCACTTGTCCCACCTTTAGTATTTAAGCTTGGGACAACTGCGGTGATTTTTTGTATGCTGTGGTTAAGTTTTTGCACGATTTTACTATCTTTATCAGTTAAAAAAGGCTTTGAGCTTTGTTTTAAGCTAAGCTCGTAATTTAAGCCCTTGCAAAGCTCCTCTATATAAGTTTTTATATCTTCTAACTTGCTTTGATTTGAATTTCTAACATTAAACATAATCTTAAGCTCACTTGGAGTTACATTACTCACCTCGATGCCGCCTCTAATGTCTGTTATCACTATCTTTGAAGGAGCAAAAACTTCATCGCCTGGATCAAGATCAAAGCCGGCTAGGGATTTGAGCACTCCGGCAAACTCATGTATGGGATTAATGCATTTTTCAGGATAAGCAGCATGTCCTTGCTTACCTTTGATGAGAAGCGTGCCATTTACTGAGCCTCGCCTGCCTATCTTAAGACTATCGCCAAATTTAAGCTCGCAACTTGGCTCAGCAACCACCGCAAAATCAGGCAAAATTTGCTTTTCTTGCATAAATTTAAGCACTTCTTTAGTGCCATATTTTGCCTCGCCCTCCTCATCACTTGTGATAATAAGACTTAGCCTTGAACCTTTAAAATCCGCATGTTTAGCCGCATAAATAAAAGCTGCAAGCCCACTTTTCATATCTTGTGCACCTCTGGCGATGATAAAACCATCTTTTTCAGTTGGCTCAAAAGGCTCACTACTCCAACCCTGCCCTGCAGGCACCACATCAATATGTCCGCCAAAGGCTAAATGCTCGCCCTCATCTTTAAATTTTTTAGTCAGCAAAAGATTTCTCACACCCTCTTTTTCTATAAAAAAAGCCTCAAATTCATCAAGTTCTAAGGCTATATAATTTAAAGCTCCATCATCATTTGGAGTAATTGATTTAAATTTCAAAAGCTCTAAAAGTAAATCTTTTGCTTGCATAGCTTGTCCTTTTTGCGAAGTTTCAAGCATTATAACACAAATTTCTTACAAAACATGGCTTTGCCTAAGATGAACTTTAGTCTAAGACTTATCTGAGGCATTTATCTTCGAAATTATTTTAGCTTATTTTTAAGCTCATTTTAATTCTACCTTAAATCCAAGTTTCAACACATTTAGCTCGGCACTATAGAATTCTTGCGTGCTGTTTTGGCTAGAGAATACAAACACAGCAAAAGTATAATGCTATATAACACACTAGTTGATCTGATAATATTTTCCATCATCTCATCGTAATGAATAGCTTCTTGCAACTCATTAAAACCTGCAATATATCCTTCTTTTTTATCGTTTTTAGCTTTGTCGTTTTTATCTTCTTCTACTTTAGGTTTTAATTTATCTTTGCTATCTTTGATAAAGTGCTTAAAAGCATTTAATTCTTCAAAGCTTGCATTTTTGTCTTGCGGTAGAAGATTTATGTTCGAACTATTTTGCAAAAACTGAGCCAACTCCAAAAGAACTTGCGGAGAAAACTCATTTAGCTGTTTTTCAAATTTGCTTTGGACTAAATTTTCTGTTTGAAAGATGCCAAAAAGTGGGTTAATAAGCTGAGGTTTTGTGGTAATAACCATAAAAATTCCCATATAAGCAAATAATCTTACAATAAAAACAATAATATTTACCTTAATAATAAACAAACCATAAAAAATACATATCATTAATATATATGTCACGATCACTATATTAACCAATATATTTGAAATTAAAATTATTGTAGCAAGAACCATAAAAAAAGCCAGAAATAGAAACAAAATTATAAAAAAATACTCTGTCGTTACTTTTTTTATGTTTTGAATGATAAAAAGAATAGGTAAAGAGAACGAGATAAAAAGAGCGGAAATTAAATAATCTTGATCGATCTTTGTTAAAAAATTCATATAGTATGAAAGCAAAAAGTTAGCTAACCAATAAATCGCTATTATCATGGTGGTAAAATTTAGAATTTTTATAAAATTTGTATGATGATCACTTGTGTTGCGATAAATTTGAAGCAAAATTTTGTCAAAAAATAAGGTAAAATCACGCATATTCTTTCCAAGTTTAGATATTTTAAAAGTACAAATTCTAAAATATCCTTTCCAAAAAATAACAAATTTATCAATACTTAAAGGCATAAGAGATTTCAAAATAAAGGTTAATGCCTTTATTATCTTCATAACACTATATTCTACACATATTAACAAAAAGACTATTATTAAAGGTAGCACCAATGTTGCCATTGCTATCATCCATGCTAAAGCTGTAGATGACAACTTTAATATTATTTTAACAAGCCTCCATACAAAATCAATAAAATTAAATTTATAATATTTCTTGCAATACTTTACTTCTTTTACTGTTTCTTTCACGATACCATCATATTTTTTAAGTATGCTATTATCATATTTTTCAAGTTTAGTTTCTATTTCAATTTCTTTAGCATAAAGCTCTAGTTTATGCCAATTTTGAGCCTCTAAAAGATTGTTTTGTTCGATTAAAACATTTTTCAAAACACGAAAAGAATCTTTTGCATTTTGTGCGTATTTAATCTTGAATTCTAATTCTAGTTGTTTCACTTTCTTATCATCGTTATTATAAGCCCCTTTTTTATCATTAAAAGTTTTATCTATTCCATGACATTTATCAATATAAACCCTGATGGCATCGAAATTTATCTCATCTATATCTACACCAATCAAATTCACAGCACTTAATTCTTTAAAAACACAAGCACTAAAATTTGGCACCTTATCAAAACTCGCTCCATAAAAACCAGCCACTTTTTCAAACTGACTCTCATGAAAATCCGCATAATCTTTAAAAATAGCATTATTAAAATAAACATTGTCATTGAAACGACAAGTATTAAAACTTATTTTATTAAACGTTAAATCCTTAAACTCGTGAATTTGTTGAAACTCACAATTTTTAAATTTAAGTTCTTTTTTAAAAAACTCTTTATCATCGCATTTAAAAAGATTAAAATTTACTTTTTCAAATATAAGTTCATCCTGAGTAAAAGTATCTTTTGAAATTTCAAATTCTTTTTCAAAAGTTATATTTTTAAATTCTACTTTTTGCTTAAATTCAGTCTCATTAAATTTAAGTTTTTCTTTAAAATTAACATCTTCAAAACAAACTTTTTCTTTAAATAAGCATTTATACATACTAAAATGTTTATTAAACTCCACCTTTTTAAAAGTAATTTTTTGATTAAATTCTTTTTTTTCTTTACTAGAACTCCAATTAAAAACAAAACCACCATTAAATACAGCTTTTACAAATTGAAGATTCTTTTCAAATTTACACTTAGTCAATGAAAGACTTTCTTCAAAAACCCCAGAAAACGCAACCTCATTAAACTTTCCAGAAAACTCTACCTTCCTTTCAAATTTCACATTTTGATCTAAAATAAAACTATCCTTAAAATCTACATCTACTAAATCTAAAGATTTTTTATCGCCTTTAAAAACAGTATTTTCAATTTTAACCTTTTTTTCAAAAACAGCAATTAGTAAAATAAAATCTTTTTCAAAAATGGTTTCCTTATTTATGCCAAAAACAGTAAATTCACCTTCAAATTTTGTATTAAAAAATTTAACTTGTTCTTTAAATGTACTAGCATTAATTTCAATGTTTTCATGAAAATCAATGTGATCTAACTCTATGCTCCTTAAAAATTCACATTTATTCAATTTGAGTTTATAGTGAAATTGTTTTTTAATTGAATCAATTTTAAATGCCTTATCGATTTTAAAATTTTCACTACTTAATTTAGCATTTTCAACTTCAATATTCTCAAATTTGCAATTATCAAATTTAAGTAGTGGATATTTTGGATTTTTTATGCTACTCAAAGAATCAAAATCCTTTGAACTATCTGCATTTAAAAAAACATTTTGACTTTCATCTTTATAATTTTCAAATCGCACCTTATCAAACTTACAACCTTGAAATTCAACAACTTCTAAATTTAAAAATACATCTCCATCAATACCATCTATATGAAGTCTCAAAATCTGAGGAAGGTCAAACTTTTTTATTTCTTTATTATTTATATCTTTTATTTTTATTGTGTTATCTTTTTGACCAAAACAAATTCTTTTAACATTTTTCCTTGAATCCTTTTCCACTTTACTCAATAAATCCGAAAGAACAAGTATATCGGCCATAAAATCCCCTCCAAACACAACTATTAATTTTCACAAAGCATTATACCAAAAACCAAAAAAAGAACTAAACAAAGAAAAAGTAATAAAAATAAAAAAATAACAAGAATATAAATTTGTAAAAAGAATAAATAACCAAGCAAGATAAAAAAGAAAAAAATCAAATAATAAAGAAAGTAAATAACCAAAAAAGTAAAGAATAAAAACTAAAAACAAACAAAGTCCGCAACAAGCTACTTTCCCCCTGCCAGTAAGGCGTAGTATCATCACCCACGATGTGCTTAGCTTCTTGGTTCGAGATGGAGCAAGGCGTT
>NZ_NXLK01000004.1:0-200569 GCF_005406235.1 Campylobacter sp. MIT 12-5580 | reverse complement strand
ATTTTATCATATTTTTCTTGATTTATTATTTTAAAAAAAGAATTTTTAAATTCTTCATCATTTATAAAGCTTTCTAAGATAAGTAAAGAAAATTCTTTAAAAGGGCTCGTTTAGTAAATTTAAGTTTTAAAAAGTGAAATTTTTCCTACTTAAAATTGCATTTATTAAGATATAATGAGAATTTTATTTTAAGTTTGATTGATAAAAACAAGGATGGATTATGAAACAAATGCCTTTTTTAAAGATTTATGGGGTAATACCTTTTTTGCTTGTGGGTTTTATCAATGCTTTTGTGGATTTAGGACATAAGATCATCATTCAAAATACTATCTACAAAGTCTATACAGGCGATACACAACTTTTTTTAACGGCTATAGTCAATGCCTTAATGCTCCTTCCTTTCATCATGTTTTTATCGCCGTCTGGCTTTTTGGCGGATAAATTTCCAAAAAATTTGGTAATGAAAATTTCAGCTTTTGCTTCTGTGATTTTAACTCTTATCATTTGCGTGGCGTATTTTATAGGGGCTTTTTATTTTGCTTTTGCAATGACTTTTTTAATGGCGGTGCAATCAGCGCTTTACTCGCCTTCAAAATACGGCTTTATTAAAGAGCTTGTCGGTAAAGACTTACTTACTCTTGGTAATGCTGCTATAGCTGCGATTAGCATAGTAGCAATTTTAGCTGGTATGAGCGTATTTTCTTTGAGTTTTGAGCTGTTTTATCAAGTGGGAACAACTGAGCCTGAGCAGGTTTTAAAAGATGTTGCACCTTTAGGTTTTGTGCTGGTTTTGTTTGCTTGTTTTGAGCTTTTTATGGCGTTTCGTTTGCCACATTTAAAAGAAGGCGATACAAAGGCTAAATTTGATACAAAAGCTTATGTTAGAGGCAAGCTTTTAGCACAAAATTTAGGTTTGGTGTTTAAAGATCAAGTGATTTGGCTGTGTATCTTTGGAGTGGCTTTGTTTTGGTCTATTTCTCAGCTTTATTTAGTAGCTTTTCCAAACTATACAAAAAGTTATTTAGGCGTTGAAAATACCTTTTTTGTGCAAGCGAGTATGGCTTGCTCTGGACTTGGTGTGATTGTAGGCTCTTTAATCGCTGGACGTTTTTCAAAAAACTATATCGAACTTGGCTTTATACCCCTTGGTGCTTTAGGTGTTTTTCTCACTACGCTTTTAGTGCCTTTTTTTGAGAATTTGTTTATTTATGCGTGTATCTTTTTTGTATTTGGGTTGTGTGGGGCGTTTTTTACCATACCTTTAACCTCGCTTATTCAGTTTCGTGCAAAAGAGCATGATCTTGGTAAAATCCTAGCTGGCAAAAACTTCATCGAAAATATAGCTATGCTTGCTTTTCTTGTGCTTGCTACAGCTTGTGCCCTGCTAAGTGTGAGGGCTGAAAATCTTTTTTATTTTAATATCGTCGTTACTTTTTTTGGGGCGTGCTATGTTGTCTTGCTTTTGCCTTTTTCTTTAGTGAGAATTTTAGTCTCCTTGGCATTTTTTCAACGCTATCGTTTGCTTGTTGAGGGCTTTGATAATGTGCCTGAAAAAGGCGGTGCTTTGCTTTTGGGAAATCATATTTCTTTTATTGATTGGGCTGTGGTGCAAATGGCTGTGCCTCGCAAGGTATATTTTGTCATGGAAAAAAGCATTTATGCGAAGTGGTATATGCGAATTTTTCTTGATCGCTTTGGTGTGATACCTGTTTCTTCAGCAGCAAGTAAAGGAGCGATGGAGCAGGTTGCAAAACATATCAAAGAAGGGCATTTGGTTTGTATTTTTCCTGAGGGTGTGCTTTCAAGACATGGACATTTGAATGAATTTAAGGCTGGGTTTGAGGTAATTTGCTCTCAGCTTAAAGAAAATGACGGCATTATCTTGCCTTTTTATATCAAAGGGCTTTGGGGCAGCTCGTTTTCAAGAAGCGATGAGGGCTTTTCAGCAAGACATAGAAGCTTTGCAAAGCGAAATATAGCCATAGCCTTTGGTAAGCCTATGAGCCTTCATTCAAACAAAGAAGAAGTTAAAGCTAAAGTCTTTGATCTTTCTTTCATCGCTTGGCAATCACAATGCGATAATATGCAAACCATAGCTAGGGCTTTTATCGACAATGCAAAGAAAAATCTTTCAAGAGTAGCTATAGTCGATCCTTTAAGTGGAAGTATGACATATCGTCGTTTTTTAGCTCTTGCTTTAATGCTCTCGCTTAAGATTAAGCAAAACTCAAAGCTTTTTAAGATTGTGCCAAAACAAGGTGAGTTTGCACCAAAAGAAGAATGTGTAGGCATAATCTTGCCTGCAAGTTTGGCTAGCTCTTTGTGTAATTTTGCTGTGCTTATCGCTTCAAAGGTGGTTGTAAATTTAAATTTTACAGCTGGAGTTAAGGCTTTAAATTTAGCTGTAGAAAATGCTGGTATAAAGCAAATTTACACTTCTAAAAAATTCCTTGAAAAGCTTGAGAGTAAAGGCGTAACTTTAAGCTTTGATGAGAGTGTGAAAATCATCTTTATGGAAGATATTATCGCTGAGTTTAAGGCTAAAAAGGTGCAAATTCTAAGCTTTTTAGTTCTTGTAAGCCTTACTCCTAGTGCTTGGATCAAATCAGCCTTTGCTCATCAAAACAATAACAAATTTATCGCAGCCATACTCTTTAGCAGTGGAAGTGAAGGCACTCCAAAAGGTGTAATGCTTAATCACCGCAATATCATGAGTAATATTGCTCAAATTTCAGATGTGCTTTGCACTAAAGATGATGATGTTATACTCTCATCTTTACCACCATTTCACGCTTTTGGGCTAACGGTTACGACATTTTTGCCATTTTTGGACTCTATCTTAAGCGTAAGCTTTCCTGATCCAACTGATGCGGTTGGTGTGGCTAAGGCTGTAGCGAAAAATAATGTAAGCATAATGTGTGGGACTTCAACCTTTCTTGGAATTTATGCACGCAATAAAAAGCTTGATGCTTTAATGTTTGAGAATTTGCGTATAGTTGTAAGTGGGGCTGAAAAGCTTAAAAGCGAGGTAAGAACGGCTTTTGAGATGAAATTTAAGAAAAATATCTATGAAGGGTATGGAGCGACTGAAACCACGCCGGTTGCAAGTGTAAATTTGCCAAATAAATTTGATCCAGAGTATTGGGTTTTGCACCGCGCTTCTAAGGAAGGAAGTGTGGGTATGCCACTGCCTGGAACTGCCATAAGGATAGTTGATCCAAATACACTTCAAAGCCTTAAAGCAAATGAAGATGGTCTTATCTTAGTAGGTGGGCATCAGGTTATGGTTGGCTATCTTAATGATAAGGCAAAGACTGATGAAGTGGTGCTTGAGCTTGATGGAATTCGCTGGTACAAAACAGGCGATAAGGGGCATTTAGATGAAGATGGCTTTTTATATATCGTAGATCGGTATTCTCGTTTTGCTAAGATAGGTGGAGAGATGATCTCACTTGGTGCGCTTGAAGAAGAACTAGCCAAAATCATTACAAATGAAGAAATTCGCTTTGTGGCTGTGGCTTTAGAAGATGAGAAAAAGGGCGAAAGTGTGGTGCTTTTGCTTGAGTGTAAGCAAGATGAACTTGAGGGTATAAGCGAGCAGATTAAGGGCTCGAATTTACCGGCTATTTTTAAGCCAAGTAAGATACTAAGAGTTGAAAAAATTCCGCTTCTTGGCTCCGGTAAAGTTGATCTAAAGGGTGCTAAAGAGTTAGCTAAAGAAAAATTATCTTAATATATGT
The DNA here is from genome assembly GCF_005406235.1 of Campylobacter sp. MIT 12-5580. Taxonomy (NCBI): domain Bacteria; kingdom Pseudomonadati; phylum Campylobacterota; class Epsilonproteobacteria; order Campylobacterales; family Campylobacteraceae; genus Campylobacter; species Campylobacter sp. MIT 12-5580. The sequence goes on along the minus strand of NZ_NXLK01000004.1, from coordinate 196,829 downwards.
TTAAACATATATTCAAGCATAAAATCAGCTCCATTGCTATACTCTTGTGCCTTAAGCTTGCTTGAGATAAGCTCAAGCTTTAGGTTGAGTATGGATTGTAAAAGCAGGGCTTCATTTTGTGCTTGCTCTTGGGTAAAAATTTGACACAAGTTTTGATCAAATAAAAATTTCGCGTTAAAATACTGATGATTTTTACTTGCGCTTGGATAAGGTATGAAAAGTGTAGGCAAGGCATTTGCACTAAGTTCAAAAAGTGTGCTTGCCCCAGCTCTTGATATGGCTAAATCCGCTTCTTTCATTTTTTGTTCTAAATTTGGCTTGAAAGCAAAAACTTCCGCATTTATCCCCAGCTCCTTATAGGCATTTTGGCATTTTTCAAACTCAAGCTTTCCTGCTTGGTGAATGATTTGTATGCCCATTTCATTAAGCTTTGGGGCAAGCTTTAAAGCAAGGGTGTTGATAAAACTAGCACCTTGAGAACCGCCTAGAAAAATGATGGTTTTTAATTCTTTTCTTATCCTTGCTTGTTCAAAAAAACAACGCTTGATAGGATAAGGACAGAAAATAGGCTCAAAAGCACTAAAAAAGGCTTTTGAAAAGGGTTTTAAAAGCTTATTTAAACTCCCACTTTTTGAGTTTTGTTCGTGTATAAAAAGGGGCGTTTTGCTTAAAATAGCCCCAAAAGAAGCCGGCGCTGCTGAATACCCACCTACGCTAAAAACGGCTTTTACATCTTCATTGCGTATGATTTCTTTGCATTGTAAAGCAAGTTTAAGAGTATGCGTAAGGCTTTTAACTTTGCCTAAGCCTTTTTGATTAACCACGCCTTTGCTACTTAAAAAATGCTTTTGCGTAAAACCAGCTTCATTTTCAAACCAAGCTTTATCTTGCCCACTTTCACTGCCTATATAAATACATTCTAAGCCCTTTTTTAAAGCGCTTTCAAGCAAGCAAGCCACTATATTTAAATGTCCGCCTGTGCCTCCTCCTGTAAGGATTATTTTCATAACTTCACCTTTTTTGAGATCATTAAAACATAGCCCAAGCCTATACAAATACTCCACATAGAACTTCCCCCATAGCTTAAAAGAGGCACAGCCACACCTTTAAGTGGGGTTAAAGAAATAATACCAAAGGCATTCATAAAAAAGCTAAATAGCAAGAGCAAAGCCACACCAGAACAAAAGATAAAATGCACCTTATTTTCACAACGTCCAGCTATACGAAAAATTCGCAAGATTAGCAGTAAATACAGCACACAAACCACGCCCAAGCCAAAAAGCCCAACTTCTTCAGTGATACCTGAAAGCACAAAGTCTGTATGCACCTCGCTTAAAAAGCCAAGTTTAAATATCCCAAGCCCCAAACCCTCGCCAAAAAAGCCTCCGTGTGCTATGGCATTTAAGGAGTGTGAAATTTGGTAAGGTTCTGAGTTTGAGCTAACTTTTAAAGCATTTGCAATCCATTCTGGGAAAAAAGGCAAAAAAGCATCTTGGATATTGCCCCACCAATTCATAATGCGTTCAATCCGCCTTTGATTGCTAAAGATTACCAAAAAACCAATGAGTGTAACGATAACAAGCCCAAAAGCAAAAAGTCTTTTGCTTGCTCCAGCAAAAAAGGCAAGCGCAAGGATTAAGAAAAAAGAAATCACGCTTTGTCCAAGATCATTTTGAGTAAGATAAATATAGCCTATAACGATTAAAGCCACGATAACATAGGGTAAAAGTATGAGTATTTCGTGTTTTATCGCCTTTTTACTCTCATCAATCCTTCTTGTATAAGACCATGCTAAAAAATAAATCAAACCTATCTTAAAAAATTCAACCGGTGAAATAGAAACTGCCCCAAGTCTTATCCAACGTTTTGCTCCACCGCTTGCAGTAGCTAAAGAATTAGGCAAAAAAGGCAGGATAATAATAGCTAGGAAAGATATGAGTAATAAAGCAATCATTATGCGGTGAAAATAAACTCCGTCTGGATCAAGCTTTGAGATAAAAAACATAATCAAAATTCCACTTACCCCAAAGGCAAGCTGACGAATGAAAAAATGAAATTCATCATAGTTAAAATATAGCACTACAAAAGCACTTAAAGAATAAGAAAAGACTATGCCTATAGTGATTAAGATACAAGAGAGGTAAAATAGTTGTTTATCTGCAAGCACACTTTTCCTTTTTTTTGTTACAAAAAGCCTTATTGTATAAAAATTTGGCTTAAAGCCTTGTTAGAATTTATAAATTTTAAGGTTTTGTTCTTATAAATTTTTAAAAGTCTTTTTGAGAAAAATTTCAAACAAAATTAAAGATTTTTGCTTATAATTGTAAAAGAAAATCTTTTTGTAAGGGCAAGTGATGATTCATAAAATTTTAATCGCCAATCGTGGAGAAATAGCCGTTAGGATTATCAGAGCGTGTAGGGATTTACACATTAAAAATGTAGCTATTTTTACAGAGCCAGATAGAGAATGTTTGCATGTAAAAATCGCTGATGAAGCTTATAGGATAGGAACTGATGCGATTAGGGGCTATTTGGACGGAAAGAGGATAGTTGAGATCGCTAAGGCGTGCGGTGCTGATGCTATACATCCAGGATATGGTTTTTTGAGTGAAAATTATGAATTTGCTAAAGAGTGCGAGGACGCTGGGATTATCTTCATAGGACCAAAATCAGACATTATTCGCAAAATGGGAAATAAAAATATCGCAAGGTATTTGATGAGTAGAAACGGAATTCCTGTAGTTCCGGGCACTGAAAAGCTCAATAATAACACCTTAGAAGAGATTAAAAACTATGCTGAAAGGATAGGCTATCCTGTGATCTTAAAGGCAAGTGGAGGTGGCGGAGGACGCGGAATTCGTGTCGTACGTAAGGAAGAAGAGCTTGAAAATGCCTTTGAATCTTGCAAAAGAGAGGCTTTGAGCTTTTTTAATAACGATGAAGTTTTTATGGAAAAATACATAGAAAATCCACGTCACATAGAATTTCAAATTCTAGGCGATAATTATGGCAATATCATTCATCTTTGCGAAAGAGATTGTTCTATACAACGTCGTCATCAAAAGGTTATAGAAATCGCTCCATGTCCTAGTATTAGTGAAAATTTACGCAAAACTATAGGCGTAACAGCCGTAGCAGCAGCTAAAGCAGTAGGCTATACAAATGCTGGAACCATAGAGTTTTTGCTTGATGATTATAACCGCTTTTATTTTATGGAGATGAATACAAGAATACAAGTTGAACACCCTATCACTGAAGAAGTAACCGGCGTTGATCTTGTAGTAAGACAGATTAAGATCGCTTCTGGGGCGATTTTAGACTTACAGCAAAGTGATATACACCCAAGAGGCTATGCTATAGAAGTAAGAATCACAGCTGAAAATGTATGGAAAAACTTTGTGCCAAATCCGGGTAAAATCAGCGAATACTTCCCAGCCTTAGGACCGGGCGTGCGTGTGGATAGCCATATTTACAAAGGCTATAGCGTGCCTCCTTTTTATGATAGTTTGCTTGCAAAGCTTATCGTTAAAGCCACAAGTTATGATCAAGTCGTTAATAAACTCGAAAGAGCCTTGAAAGAATTTATCATCGATGATGTGCGAACGACTATACCTTTTTTAATCGCTATTACAAAAATCAAAGAATTTAGAAGAGGGTATTTTGATACTTCCTTTATAGAAACACATATGCAAGAGCTTTTAGAAAAGACAGAAGATCGCCATCAAGAAAACAAAGAAGAAGTTATAGCTGCCATTGCTGCAACTTTGAAAAAGATCAGAGAAAGTAGGTAAAATGGACTTTACTGAAAGTTTAAAAAACATAAAAGCTCAGATGATTAAAGAGGGCAAAGAAAATCACACTCAAGCAAAAGACTTAAAGCCCGAAAAAAAAGATCAGCAAAAAACGCAAAAAGAATTTGAAAGTGTGGCTGAAAAAGAAGAAAGATTGGCTGCTGAGTTTTTGGAATTTATTCAAAATGAGGATATAAAAAGAATTCGATGAGGCAAATTGGCTTTTGCACCTTAGAAGATGAGTGTCCTTATCTTGAGAGTAAGCGTTGCAAGATGGAGTATAAGTTCATCGAGAATTGTTCTAAAGAGCTTAATTTTGAGCTTGTAAATAGAGGTTGGAGACGTTTTGGAGCGTATTTTTCTCGCCCTATTTGTTCAGCTTGCAATGAATGCTTAGGCTTAAGGATTAAAGCAAGTGAATTTAGATTTTCTAAAAGCTACAGAAGAGTGATTAACAAAAACACCCACACTCAAATTTATCTTAAAAAGCCTCAGCTTAGTAACGAGCATTTGTATTTGTATGAAAAATATCATCGTTTTATGGGCGAAAAAAGATCGTGGAAAGTCTATAATCTTTCTTTTAGACAATACTATAATCTTTATGTTGATGAGGCGAATGATTATGGCTTTGAGCTTGATTTTTATGTGGATAAAAAGCTAGTTTGTGTTGATCTTATCGATATCTTTGAGGGTGGAATTTCAAGCATTTATTGTTTTTATGATCCAGAATACGCGCATTTGAGTTTGGGTAAGTTTTCACTTTTAACAGAGATTAAGCTCGCACAAAATAGGGGGCTTGAGTATATTTATCTAGGATATTTTGTCAAAGGGTGTCAATCTTTGTCGTATAAAGCCGATTATAGTCCAAGTGAAATTCTAAAACAAACAAGCCCACTTGCACAAGAGGCTTTTTTATGGGAGGATTATAATGCAAATCGTTCAAAGTCTAGGTTCAATTAGCGTTCATACCGATGATATAAGCGTTTTTCATTATTTTAAAAATCTAATTAAAAAAAATTTTTCAAAGGTTTTAGGTAAAAAGGATAAGATTTTTTCTTTTTTTCAAGAAGATGAAATTCCTCAGCGAAAATACTTTTTAAAGCTACTTGAAAAGCGTTATAAAGAAAGTGTAAATGGTGATCTTGCAAATTTAAGTGAGGCATATCATAAAACCTTTAAGCTTAATTTTAAGCAAGAAAATACACTCAAGCCGGTGATTTTTGTAAAGATTGAGTTTATGCCAGCTGGTTTTGCTTTAAAATTAAGTTCAAATGAAAAGCTTTTTATCTCTTATATAAAGCAGTATTTTAAAGATCATGAATGTGAATACAAAGAAGAAAGTCAGCTTTTAATCATCTCTTATAAAGATAAAAACACGCTTGCTTTGTTTGAAGAGTTTGCAAGCACAAATGAGCATTTAAAATACTGCATTGACTTTGATGTCAATGAGGAAGAGTATGAAAATTTCAAACACAAGGTGCAAAAAAAAGAAGACAATAAATGGAAATTCAACGCTCTTGCAAAGCTTTTTAGCTCATATTTTCAAGTGCTTGAATGCTCTCCAGAAAACGATTTAAATCAAATCAGACAAAAATATCTTGTGCTTGTAAAGCTTTATCATCCAGATTTTTATCATGGCAAGAGTATGAGTGAGATCGCACAAGCAAGAGTTCAGTTTGAGAAAATTCAAATCGCTTATGACAATCTTAAAGCCCTTTACAAAAATAATGCCTAAAGGGCTTTAAATTCCTATAAATTCGAAGTTTTAATAAGACTTTAGCTCATTTTTTACACATATACACAAAAAAGCTTAAAAAAATATAAATAAATTTCTTAAATTTTTTAAACTTAAAGCTCTATTTTTCAATGCTTTAAAGATAAAATCACATTGTGAAATAGCTGTGAATAAAATCAAAAAAATAACAAGCTTAAATTGTGAAATAATTATAAATAAAAATTAAACAAATGAGCTTTAAAGCTAGAAAAGCCATATAATAAAGCCTTTTAGCTTTCATTGTAATTTTTTATTCATTTAGCTGTATTTTATGTTACAATGTGGCGATTTTAATTCTTAGGAAATAAAGTGAAAATAGTGTGCTTTTTATGTGCTTTTATATTGTGTGTAAGCGCTGATAGGAGTTTAAGTCTCATTATGGCAGGTGATGCCTTGCTTCATTCACGCGTGTATAAAGACGCTGCTTTTAAGGATAAAAACTCAAGCACAGGCTTAAGTTATGATTTTTCAAAAACTTTGGCTCATCTAAAGCCCATCATAACAGAGTATGATCTTGCATTTTATAACCAAGAAAGCATACTTGCAGGCAAAGAATTTGGCTTAAGCTCTTATCCAAATTTTAACGCACCGCAAGAATTTGGCACACAAATGCTACAGCTTGGATTTAATCTTGTAAGTCTTGCAAACAATCATACTTTAGACAGAGGAGAAGCAGCTGTGCTCGCTTCTTTGAAATTTTGGCAGGCGCAAAAAGAAGTTTTAAGTGCTGGAAGCTCTTTTTCTTTTGAGGATCAAAAACGTTTAAGGATTAAAGAGATAAATGGCATTAAAGTAGGGCTTTTAGCTTATACTTACGGCGTAAATGGGCATTTTTTACCTCAAGAAAAGGCGTATTTGGTTGATATTTTTGATAAACAACGAGCCAAAGAAGATATTAGGCGTTTGAAAAAGGAGGCTGATCTTATCCTTGTTTCAATGCATTGGGGTGTGGAATATGCCTTTGAGCCAAATGAGGAGCAAAAAGAATTAGCCTCATTTTTAGCCAAACAGGGCGTGCATATTATCATAGGAAATCATTCGCATTTCATTTCGCCTATCGAGTTTGTAGATGATACTTTAGTGATTTATTCACTTGGTAATTTTATCTCATCACAAATCGGCTTAAATCGCCGTGTAGGCTCGCTTGTAGGTGTAAAGCTTAGCCTTGATAAAAAGGGTAGGGTAGTGTTTGAAGATATTGGCTTTGAGCTTATTTTTACTTACTATGATGAAAATTTTAAAAATTTTAAGCTGTATCCATTTTCGCTTTTAGATGACTCTGTGCTTGCAAACCATAAGCAAATTAGACTTGAATTTGAAAAAATTATTCAAAGCAAGGACAAGAACATTAAAGCAGGCTTGCCAAAGTTTTAATTACTGCTTCGGTAGCGGAATTGCCCTTTTCTAAACACCATAGGAAAGCCTCCTAAAGAAAAAAGCCAGCGATTTTCTATGGTATTTTTCATAAAAGCTGCAAATTCTCCAGATACATTTTTACCATATACAATGCCAACGCCATCGGTATGCCCTATAGAACACACTGTGCCCCTATGCTTGAAAGAAAAACTTTCTGTGAAGCTTTTGCCTTTGAGTTTTTGGCTCAGCATACGAGCTACAAAGTCTCCCATTTGTGCTGAAAGCTGGGCTGTTGGTGCGTGAATGGCGTCTTTTGTTGTAGGACAAGCGCTATCTCCTACAACAAAAATTTCAGGATAATCAAAACAACGAAGTTGCCTGTCAACTTCTATCCTGCCTTTTCTATTTGGTATGCTTGATTTTTCTATGATATCGCTTCCCTTTACTCCAGCTCCCCAAAGAATGGTATTTGCTTTGATAAATTCATCTTTGCCATTTCTTTCTATGATAACGCCATTTTTGCAAACTTCTTTGACGTTGCCTTTTGTGATGAGTTTTACACCCATATCTTCAAGCTTTTTGACAGCTTTTTGACTCAGTTTTGTATCAAAAACAGGTAAAATTCGATCACTCCTTCCTATGCAAGTGATTTTAGGTATTTTTTTATCAATACCACAGATAAGACATAGTTCCTCGATCTGTGAAGCAAGTTCAGCTGCAAATTCAATGCTTGTAAAACCCGTTCCACAAACAACAACGCTAAGATCATCAGGGTTTTTGCTATGTATGTAATCTTTGAATTTATGTTCTATGTGCTGGGAAAGCTTTAAGGCTCTATTGAGCGAGGATAGCTTAAAGCTGTGTTCTTTCACACCTTTTATGCCAAAGCTATCTGGTTTAAAACCAAGCGCGATGACTAAAACATCATAATCATATCTGCCCCCATTTCCATACACACAACGTTCATTTGGGCTAAGATTGATGATCTTATCTTTGATAAAACGCACTTTTTTTGGATCTAAAAGTTTGCGGTAGTAAATTCTTGCTTTTCGTGGCGAGAGCGTGCCTATGGCAACTTTGTGTAAAAGTGTGGTTTGGTAGTGATAGTCGTGCTTGCTGATTAAAGTGATCTCAGGTTTATTGTTTGATGAAAAAGAAACGAGTTTTTGAAGCCCAAGTGCAACTTTTAAGCCTCCATAGCCTCCTCCTATGATAAGAATTTTTGGGTTTTGAGGGAGCTTGAGTTCTTCTAAATCTTTAAGTTGGCAGCTTGTGGTTTTTTGCATTCATTTTCCTTTGTGTTGAGTGTAGATTTTGCTTATTTGATTATAACTTATTTTTAAAAATATTACTCTATTTTGCATACTTTTATACACCTAAATGTTAAATTTATAAACACAGATAAGCTTTATAAATTTAAAATGCAATTTTATAGAAAAGGTATCAAAACTTATGCTATAAGCTTTCCTTGTTCTTGCATAGAGTTTTGCAGAACAAGGATTTGAAGCTTTTATGACTATTTGCAAAGTTAAATTGGCTAGGCTTTTAGATCGCTTTGATTTGAGCTTGCTAGGCTATCTTGTTTAAGATTGGCATTTGCTAGGCTTTGATTATGCAAGGTTTGAGCCATATCAAACACGACAGAACTTAAAGAAGCAAAGCTTGAGCTTGAAAGTGATGAGTTTGTAAAATACTGACTTATTTTTATGAAACTATTTTCGAAGGAATTTGCAAATTCCTTTGTTTTGTCTTCGTTTGCGCTTTTATCTTCTGCATTTGAGCTTTGTTCTTTTGTGCTTTCATTTTTATTTTCAAACAAGCTTTCTAAATTTTCAGAGATAAAATTACGAGCAAAAATATCAAGATTGTTAAATCTGGCATTCATAGCCTCTTGCAAAGATAAAAAATCGCTTCCGCTCATATCAAAAAGCCTAATGACTAAACCACTTACCCAAGTGATTTGCTCGACAATCGTTGTTGTCGTTGTGAGGCTGGAAGTATTTGAGCTAAGCTCGCTTTCATCAAGGTGGGAGCTAAAGTCTTTATCTTTTTGTATGAGCTCATCAAGACTAGCATTTGTTTGGCTTTTTTCATTTGCTGTATCTAAAGCCTTGCTCCAGCCACTTACAAATTTTTCAGCCTCAGCACTTAAGACATACACCCCATCTTCTCTTTTATAGACACTTTCTTCGCCAAATTGTTCTTTAAGAGCATTTAGGCTTTCTTTGCTGAGAGCTTTTTGGCTAAATTCCAAACTTGAGCTATCTCTAAAAAAGACAGATTCTAATCCTAAGGCATTGTTTTGTTCTAAAAGCTTTTCATCAGCTTTTAAAGTATTGGCTATGGCTTCAAATTGCTCTTTTTCTATACTATCAAATTCGACTTTATAGGCATTTTGGGGCAGATTGGTTTGGGCTTTAGAAAGCAAGCTTGAAGTAGTTATGCTTGTGCGTTCAACTCCACGATTTACTATATTTAAAAAGGCTTCTTGTTTGCTATAGATTATCATAGAATATCCTAGCCCAAAGCCTATGTTTTCGTTTGTGCTTAAATCTTTGCTCAGCACATTAGAAAGACTTGAGTTTTTTACATAATCGCTAAAACTTGTATTGTCAATCATCTGCAAGCTTTTTTGCATACGATCAAGCAAGCTTTCATACCCAAAAAGAGCGTTTGTGTCATTTGAAAAAATGCTATTCATTTAGAAATCCTTTTTTTTGAATTTCCTTCAATCTATACTTCATTTTACTAAAAGCAAATTTCATTCCAAAACAAACAAAAATTGACTTTTTTTATTAAAAAAATTGATTTTTGATGATAAAGGGTAAGAAATAATAAAAGCAAAGTGTTTTTTTAAGAAGCTAAAATTACTTTGCCTTGCAAAGCACGCAAGGCAAAGTTTATAATAAAAAGGAAGTAGGCTTACATCATGCCACCCATTCCTCCCATGCCACCCATACCGCTCATATCAGGCATAGCTGGTTTTTCTTCTTTTATCTCGCTAATTGTTGCTTCTGTGGTTAAAAGCATTGAAGCTACACTTACTGCGTTAAGTAGGGCTATTCTTTCTACTTTTACTGGATCGATGATACCAGCTTTAAGCATATCAACATATTCGCCCTTTGCAGCATCAAAACCAAGGTGCTCTTCCTTGCTGCTTTCAACTGAATTTACAACCACGCCTGCGTCAAAGCCAGCATTTTCAGCGATTTGTTTTAAAGGTGCTCTTAAAGCTCTTTCAACTATGGCTGCACCTATAGCTTCATCACCTTTTAGATCAAGCTTGATTTTTGATTTTGCTTTGATTAAAGCAGCTCCACCGCCGATAACTATGCCTTCTTCAACAGCAGCTTTAGTAGCACTTAGTGCGTCATCAACACGATCTTTTTTCTCTTTCATTTCAGTTTCAGTAGCAGCACCAACCTTGATAAGAGCTACCCCACCGCTTAATTTAGCAAGTCTTTCTTGGAGTTTTTCTCTATCATAATCGCTTGTAGTTTCTGCGATTTGAGCCTTGATTTGATTGACTCTTGCGTCTATATTTTTCTTTTCGCCAGCACCATTAACTATAGTGGTATTGTCTTTATCAATGATAACTGAGCTTGCTTGTCCTAAGTCTTGTAAGCTAGCACTTTCTAAGGTTCTGCCAAGCTCTTCAGCGATAACTTCACCTCCTGTTAAGATGGCAATATCTTCAAGCATAGCCTTGCGTCTATCGCCAAAGCCCGGAGCTTTTACGGCTGAGATATTAAGCACGCCTCTAAGTTTGTTTACAACTAAGGTTGCTAAAGCTTCGCCTTCTATGTCTTCAGCGATGATTAAAAGAGGTTTGCCTGTTTTTTGGATTTGCTCTAAGATAGGAAGTAAGTCTTTTAAGCTAGTGATTTTTTTATCAAAAAGCAAGATATATGGGCTTTGAAGCTCAACAGTCATTTTATCTGCATTAGTGATAAAATAAGGGCTTAGATAGCCTCTATCAAATTGCATACCCTCGACCACATTAAGCTCATCATTGATTGACTTTGCTTCTTCAACGGTGATAACGCCGTCTTTGCCTACTTTTTCCATAGCATCAGCGATTAATTCACCGATTTTTTCATCTGAATTTGCTGAGATAGTCGCTACTTGAGCGATTTCTTTTTTATCTTTTACTTCTCTTGAAAGCTTTTTAAGTTCAGCTACTATAGCTTCGCAAGCTTTATCCATACCTCTTTTGACTTCTATAGGATTAGCTCCAGCTGTGATATTTCTTAAGCCTTCTTTAAAGATAGCATGAGCTAAAACTGTAGCTGTTGTGGTGCCATCGCCTGCTTGATCAGCTGTTTTACTTGCTACTTCTCTAACTAAAGCAGCACCCATATTTTCAAGACTATCTTTAAGCTCAACTTCCTTAGCTACGCTTACGCCATCTTTTGTAATGCTTGGAGCACCAAAACTCTTTTGAATCAAAACATTACGTCCTCTTGGTCCCATAGTTACTTTAACAGCGTCATTAAGTTTTTTTACGCCTTCATAAAGTTTGTTTCTTGCTTCATCTGAAAAAAATATTTCTTTTGCCATTGTTTATCCTTTTTCTAAAATTTATTTTACTATACCTAAAACATCATCGATGTTAAGCACAAGGTATTCTTCTGTGCCAAGTTTTACTTCAGTGCCACCATATTTTGCAAAAAGCACTTTATCGCCAACCTTAACATCGCTAAGCTCTTGACTTACTGCGATAATTTCTCCCATTAAAGGTTTTTCTTTGGCATTATCTGGTATAATTATGCCAGAAGCTGTTGTATTGGTTTCTTCTACGCGTTTAACAAGGACGCGTTTTCCTAAAGGTTGAAAATTCATTTGTGTAGTCCTTTCTCTTTGTAAATTGTCGCTATTTTTAGCACTCTTTATATTTGAGTGTTGTGATTATACGATAAAAAATGAATTTTGTCAATACCTTTATAAAAAAAATTCAATAAACTTTAGTTTAACAGACTAAAGTTTATTTATAAAAAACTTTTAAGGACGGGATAAAATGAAAAAAGCTCTCTACATTATAGGGGTTGTGTTGGCTGTGATTCTCATAGCTTTGTATGTGATTTTATTTACTTCTTTTGGAAATAAAATCGTTGCTTCTTACGCTGAAGATAAGATTAGAACCTTGAGTGGTTTAGACGCAAATTTATCTACATTTAAATTGCGTTTTTCAAGCCTTGATGTCGCTCTTGATATAGCAAATATGGCTCAATTAAAGGTAGAGGGCAATCTTAGTCTTTTTAGTTTAGGCTTTGATTTAAACTATCTTTTAAGTCTTGATAAAAACTATGCTCAAAAAATGAGCTTAAATTTAAAAGATAATCTTAATTTTGGCGGCAAGATAGCAGGCAAAGCAAGTGATTTTAATGTTAGTGGAAATGGGGCTTTGTTTGGCTCAAATGTAGCTTTAAATGCGCGTTTGCTTGATTATTCTCCTTTGGAATTAAAACTGAGTGCAAATGGTATTAAGATAGAAGAACTTTTAAGCTTGCTTTCAAAACCAAGTTATGTCAAAGGAAATATCAATATAAATGCCGATATAGCAGCAAAGGATCTAAAACCTGAGGGTAATGCCTTCATAAATCTTGCTACGAACTCTATCAACTATGATTTACTTCAAAGGGATTTTAATCTTTCCTTACCGCAATCAAATTTAAGCTCAAATATCACTATCTTTATGAAAGATCAAGATATTAACGCAAAAAGCGAGACTTTAACTTCTTATATAAGCTTGAAAACCGATAAAACACATTTTAACCTTGCCAATAGTGTTTTAGACACAGATTATACTCTTTTAGTGCCTGATTTAAGCAAGCTTGAAAAACTTATAGGCTCAAAGGCAAGCGGAAATTTAAATCTTGATGGTAATGCAAGCATTGATCTTAATTCACTAAGCTTACTTCAAGAGCTTCAAGCTAAACTTATAGGAAAGGACATTAAGTTTGCAAATTTAAATCTTAATTCCTTTCATCTTAATGCCAATGCTAAAGGCGAGGGCTCAAAGATTAATTATAATGCAAATTTAAAATCAAACCTAGCTAATGTGCCAAAATTGCAAGGTTTTTATGATATGAAAACGCAAGAATTAAGCCTAGATACTGAAGCAAAAATCGATGATTTAAATGAGTTTAAAAGCATAGCTGGACAAAGCTTGCAAGGTAGTGTAAGCTTAAATGCGAGTGCAAATTTACTGGGCTCTGTCATTAAAAGCTTAAAAGCTGATGCAAATGTGGCTGGAGGCACGATTAACGCAAGCTCAAATGGCAAAAGTCTTGATCTAAGCATAAATAAACTTGATCTTAGCAAGGTTCTAGCTATAGTGGCTCAGCCAAGTTATGTCAATGCAAACTTAGACGCAAAGGCTCATTTAAGCTCTCTTGATTTTAGCAAGCTAAATGGCTCATATGAAGCAAAAAGTAGTGGAACTTTTGGGGCAAAAGCTTTAAGTGCTATGCTTGGTAAAACTTTTCCTGCAAATACTCAATTTAATCTTGATTTAAAAGGCGATATTAAAGATAGCATAGCTGGTTTTGATCTTGTTTTTAAGAGTGATTTAGCCAATTTAGAAAGCTTTAAAGGCTCATTTGATCTTAACAAAATGCTTTTAAGCTCGACTTTTAAACTCAATGCTTATGATTTTTCAAAACTAGGCTTTTTAGCTGAAAGAAAACTCAGTGGAAAGGCTGTATTTACTGGAAATTTAGACTTTGATAAAAGCATAAAAGCAAATATTAACAGCGAAAACCTCTATCAAGGAAAGCTTAGTGCTAGCCTCATAAACAACGCTTTTAAAGCAAATATAGCTGGTGTTGATTTTTCTAGTATGATGAAGGGACTTGATTTACCTGATTATTATGAAGGAAAAGCAAGCGTTGACGTGGATTATAATCTTGCAAGTTCAAGTGGAAATGCAAGTGCAAATTTAAATAATGGTAAATTAAAAAATGTAGGCTTAGTAAAGACTGTATCAACGCTAACTAAAAGCGATTTGACAAAGGATTCATTCAGTGAGGCAAAAGTAAATGCAAAGCTAAGTGCAAATCAAATTGGCTTAAACCTCAATATGAAATCGCCTCGTGTAAGCATAGCCATTAATAATGGCACAATTAATTCCAAAACAAGCACTTTAAACCTTCCTCTTACCCTAGGTGTAGATAAAGCAAGCTTTAAAGGCACGATCAAAGGCACAAGTGCTAATCCAAGCATAAATATAGACTTAGGAAGCGTGCTTAAATCAGCAGCTGATAAATTTATCGATGATAAGGTTAAAGAAAAAGGTGCAAAAGAGCTTAATAAGTTTTTGGATAAATTATTTTAGTCATAAATCAAGCCTAGCCCAAACTAGGCTTGTATAAATTTAAAACTAAAATAAGCCTTAATGAGTTAAAATGAATGATATGAAAAAGGTAAAAGTAGATGAAAGCATATTGTAATAAAAAATTTATATTGCTCTTTTGCAAATGCTTTTTTGTTGTGCTTATTATCAATCAATTTTGTATCCACAGAGCCTTTGCGGGCGAGTTGGTAAGAGCTGTCTTAATAAGCTTGCCTCATATCATTTTGATCGCTTTTTTAATAGCTTTTTATATCGATAAAGAGAAAAAAGCCAAAGGAGAGTAGAGTGTTAAGTATTTACACAAAAACAAATAATAAGCTTGTGCAAAAGCTTCGTTTTGATATACAAACAAGTGTTTTGCCTGAAAATATCTTATGGCTTGATTTGTTGCGTCCAAGTGCTGAGGAGATTAATTTTGTCTCAAAGTTGTATAATCTTGAAATTCCAACCCAAGAAGAGCGAGAAGAGATCGAGCTGAGTGCGAGGTATTGGGAAGATAATACCAGCATTACGATTAACACTCATTTTCTTATCCGCACGAGTATGGACGAGCTTTCCTTGACAAATGAGACTTTGACTTTTTTGCTTTCTCAAAATATCTTATTTACTTTAAGATATAAAGAATTTACGATTTTTGAAGAGATTGAGGCAAGAATTCTAGCAAGTCCAAAGAATTTTGAAGATGGTTTTGATGTTATTGATAAGATGTTTGAGGTGCGCGTAGAAAAGGACGCGGATATCTTAGAATGGATAGACAGAGAAGCAAGGAAGCTAAGGATAGAAGTATTAGAGCGAAAAAATGAGCTTGTGTATGATAGGATTTTAAAATCCATTTCAAATTTACAAGAGCTGAATATGCGTGTGAGAGATTCGCTTTTTGATAAAAGAAGAGCAATGACTTCTTTGATAAAAAGTGATAAGATTGATAAGGATATTAAGCAGAATTTAACCATAGTGCTTAAAGACTTAAATTCGCTTGTGGAATTTGATGTTTCTCAGCTAAATATTCTTGATAATATCCAAACTATCTTTGCCAATCAAATCAATATAGAGCAAAACAAAACGATCAAGCTTTTCACCGTTGCAACGGTGGCGATGATGCCAGCAACGCTTATAGGCACGATTTATGGTATGAACTTTAAATTTATGCCGGAATTAAACTGGACTTTTGGCTATCCTATAGTAGTAACTTTGATGGTGGCTTCTGTGATCTTGCCTGTTGTGTTCTTTAAAAAGAAAGGTTGGATTTGATAGAGTATAAATTCACTATCCAGACAATTAAGAGCAAGTAAAGGCAATTTATTTAAATCGTGAAAAATTGCCTTTACTAAAACTCGACATATCGTTCAAATCTTGGTGGTTCTTTTGGTGGATTAGTGCCATTGCTATCAATAAAGCTTTGAAGTTCCTTTTCATACTCAAGTATCACATTTTGAAAATCTTGCTTATCCTTGCCCTTGAGTTCTGATTTGGTAATTTTGACAACCGAGAGTGGATTGATGGCTTGGTTATTAAGATATAAACCAAAGTGCAAATGAGGTCCTGTACTCATTCCGGTTGAGCCTACATAAGCGATAGTTTGTCCTTGAGAGACTTTTTGCCCTTTTTTAATGGCTGCAAAGCGGCTTAAATGTGCATAAAGAGTGCTATATCCTGAACCATGCTGCACCTGAACGGTTTTGCCATAGCCTCCTTTTGTGCCTACAAAGCTTACCACTCCAGCTCCAGCACT
The DNA here is from genome assembly GCF_005406235.1 of Campylobacter sp. MIT 12-5580. Taxonomy (NCBI): domain Bacteria; kingdom Pseudomonadati; phylum Campylobacterota; class Epsilonproteobacteria; order Campylobacterales; family Campylobacteraceae; genus Campylobacter; species Campylobacter sp. MIT 12-5580. Next base: position 180,822 of record NZ_NXLK01000004.1, on the reverse strand, counting down.
TCTTACTGGTGTGCCAGTAGGTGCTGCATAATCAACGCCTAAGTGCGCTCTATACCGCTTTAAGATAGGATGATACCTCGCTCTTGTAAAATATGAACTTATCCTTGTTGCATTAACCGGTGAAGTTAATAAAAAAGACTCCATTTCTTTACCCTTGCTATCATAAAAGCTATCTTTATAAAAATATACCTTTCTTGCTTTTTTATTCACTTCAACGCTCGCCATTTTGATAAGTATATCACCAAAACGCTCGCCCATTCTTTCTTTTCGCTCATAAACCAAAATAACTTCATCGCCCTTTTGCATAGCCTTAAAATCAACGCTCCCACCAAAAGCATTTCGCATAGCACGAGCAAGTGGCGTTGAGCCTGTGGCTTGCTCAACATCTTGATAGGCTGAATTTTGCACATTAAGGCGCAAAATTCGTGTTTGGGTTTCATAAGAGATGGGCGAATAAGTCAGCGTGTATTCGCCTTGCAAGTTTTTATAAATGTGAAGTTGCAAATCAGAGCCATTGATCGGGATTAAAACCTGCTCGATTGTGTTTGTGTTGTTATCCCAAAGAATTTGAAATCTTTCACCTTCTTTGATCTCTGAAGCAAGTTCTCTATCTTGAGGATCTAAATTCCAATACAAAGAAAGAGGGAGATTATTGTTTTCTAAAAAAGTTAAAAAGAATTCATTTTTTGCCCATTCTCTTTCTTCTATACTTGAAACAGCAAAAACTTGCAAGCAAAAAATACACAGCACAAGTAGTTTTTTCATCAAATCAAACCTTCATTCATACTTTATTTTCAAAACAAGAAAAAGTATTTTACTTTATTTTTCTTACAATTTTGTAAGAAAAAAAGAATATAATACAACTTTGTTAAAAAATAAGGAGAAAAGTTTGTTTAAAAAAATCCTTTTGTATTGTTTTTTTATGCATATATCTTTATATGCTTTTGATTTTGCTCCTTTGCATTCAAATATCGCTAAGATTGAGGATAATTTCATTTATATCAATGATGATGAAAACATCATTTTAAATGCAAATGCGGTAATCATCAAGCATTTTAAAAGTGTAAAATCCATCATCGCAAGGGCAAGTGTTGTCGAAAAAAGAGAGGGTTTAGCCAAACTTAGACTTGAAGCCTTTACAAATTTAGAGCAAAAGGCTTTGCCTGTGCTTGATGTCGTGCCTGAAGTTGGCGATGAAGTGATTGTTAATTTTTTATATGATAGAGCCTTGCTTATCGCTCCTGATGAAGAAAATTACGCACACATTACACAGAGTTTAAGAAATTTTTATTTTATTCATCCTGATGTTTTTGGTGCGATGATGATTAAGGATTTTAGGCTGAGTCCTAAACAAGAGAATTTTCAAGCTTTTTGCTCAAATAACGCACTTGGTTTAGTGATTTTTGCTCTTGAAAATGAGCTTGCTTTTGTGGATTGTGCGAGTTTTACTTTGTTGTTTAAGCAAGACTTTACTACACATTCTTTAGCTCCTCAAAAGCCTTTTTATTCAAGGGTAAGTAATTACAAAAAAAACTTTTTTAATTTCTTTGAAAGAGAAGTAAGGGATTATTATGAATACTACACCACACTCACAAACTCCTCTAGCAAATGAGCATAAAGCCTTTTTTGAAAAGCTTTTGGGTGCTGAAAATGCGTATTTTGATGAAGCACATAAAAGAGCATATAGCTATGATGCTACAAGAAAGCATTATCTGCCTGATGGAGTACTTTTTCCAAGAAATGAAGCTGATATTAGTGAAATTTTAAAATACTGCAACGAGCATAAAATCATCATTATCCCAAGAGGAGCAGGTTCTGGCTTTACGGGTGGGACTTTAGCAGCAAGTGGTGGTGTGATTTTAAGCTTTGAAAAGCATATGAATAAAATTTTAGAAATCGATCTTGAAAATTTAGTGGCTGTAGTGCAACCGGGTGTGATTAATTCAAGTCTTCAAAAAGAACTTGCTAAGCTTAATCTTTTCTACCCACCTGATCCTGCAAGTATGGATTTTTCAAGCATAGGTGGTAATGTCAGCGAAAATGCAGGAGGTATGAGAGCAGCAAAATACGGCATTACAAAAGACTATGTTATGGCTTTAAGAGCTGTTTTACCAAATGGAGATATTATAAGGGCTGGAAAAAGGACGATTAAAGATGTGGCTGGATACAATGTCGCTGGGATTTTAATCGCAAGTGAGGGCTCTTTAGCTGTAATTAGTGAGATCACCTTAAAGCTTTTGGCTTTACCAAAATTCAAGCAAACCGCAATGGGTGTTTTTGATAGCGTAAAATCAGCGATGAATGCCGTATATCAAACTCTAGCTCAAGGTGTAAGCCCTGTAAGTATGGAGTTTTTGGATAATTTAAGCATAAGAGCTGTTGAGATGAAATTTAACAAAGGCTTACCAAAAGAAGCTGGAGCGATTTTAATCGCTGATGTTGATGGTAATGTCAAAGAAAGCGTAGAAGCTGATCTAGCCGTGCTTAAAGAGATGTTTTTTAAGGCTGGAGCAAGTGAGTTTAAGATCGCTAAAGATGAGGCTGAGGCAGCTGATATTTGGTTTGCAAGGAGAAATTGCTCGCAAAGTATCAATGTTTATGGCACACTTAAGCTTAATGAAGACATCACCGTGCCTCGCTCAAAACTACCAGAGCTTTTAGAAGGTATTGAAAAAGTGGCGCAAAAATATGATTTTAAAATTCCTTGTTTTGGACATACAGGCGATGGCAATGTGCATACTAATGTTATGGTTGAGGATAAAAACGACGCCAAGCAAGTTGAAAGAGGACACGAGGCAATTACAGAAATTTTTAAACTTGCAGTAAAACTTGGCGGGACTTTAAGCGGAGAACATGGCATAGGCTTGTCAAAAGCACCTTTTATGAAGCTTGCTTTTTCTGAGGCTGAGATGAATCTTTTTAGAAATATCAAAAAAGCCTTTGATCCAAACAATATCTTAAATCCTTTTAAAATGGGCTTATAAAGGCGAGTTATGCTTAAAAAAATTTGGCGTTTTGTGTTGATTTTTAGGGATAAAGAGATTTTTAATTTTTCTGCGGCTTTAAGCTTTTATACTGTGCTTTCTTTGATCCCGCTTTTATTTGTATGCTTTTCAGTTTTTACCCAAATTCCAAGTTTTAAGGCATATTATGAGAGGATTAAAACGTTAATTTTTACCTTTTTAATCCCAGCCCAGCAAGAGCTTATCGCTACTCATCTTGATACTTTTTTAAAAAATAGCGTCAATTTAGGTATAGTTGGGCTTATTGCTATGGCGATTACCTCGCTTATGTTTTTTTCAAACTATGATTTTGTAGTCAATCGTATCACAAAGAATGAGCCAAAAACCTTGTGGCAAAGCATTAGTTCGTATTGGACTCTTATCACACTTACACCTTTGGGCTTAGGGCTAAGTTTTTATATCTCAAGTTATATACAAAAGACTTTAGATGATTTTAAGGTGGGCTTGAATTTTTTTGAAATTTTACCTTTTCTTATCATCTGGGGTTTGTTTTTTGTCTCTTTTTCAAGTTCCATTGCTAAAGGCACGCTTAAAATGCTTGCTTTAACTTCTTTTGCAAGTGCCGCCATTTGGTATATCAGTAAAAATCTTTTTGTGTATTATGTGGTGTATAACAAGACTTATACTAATGTCTATGGTTCTTTTTCAACCCTGCTTTTTTTCTTTGTGTGGATTTATGTTTCGTGGGTTATTTATCTTTTTGGACTTAAGTGCTATCATTATTTTGGAGAACTAAGACAAGAAAAAACTTTAGCACCAAAAGTAAGCAAAACTCCAGCCAAAAGATCGCGCACTAGCTCTAAAACAGCTTCTTAAATACAAAAAAACTAGCCTACAAACAAAGAGTAACAATAAGATAGAAAAGATCTTGCAAAAGTTTATTTTAAATTTAACTTTGCAAGCTTTGGTAATATATATCTTAAGCAAGTAAAGATTTGAATTCTTTTACTTGCTTGTGTTATTATCGTTTAAGTTGATTGACGATAGAAAGCATTTCATCACTTGTTGTGATGGCTTTTGAGCCAGCTTCATAAGCTCTTTGTCCGGTAATAAGATCAGTCATTTCCTCGACAAGTTGGACATTGCTTGATTCAACAAAGCCATGTCTAATCGTGCCAAAGCCATCTTGTCCTGCTATACCAGCAACCGGAGCACCGCTTGAGCCTGTTTCAAGAAAGAGATTATCACCAAGGGCGTGAAGTCCGGCTGGGTTGATGAAATTCACAAGTTCGATTTGCCCGATTTGTGTTTCTTCAGTTTCGCCAGCAAGCATTACAGAAACCGTGCCATCTTGCGCCACACTTACATTTGTAGCTCCTTCTGGAACTGTCATTTGAGGCATAAGAAAATACCCATCAGCATTGACGATATTTCCTTCGCTATCCCTTGTGAATTGTCCATTTCTTGTGTAAGCTGTTGTGCCATCTGGAAGCTGAATTTGAAAAAAGCCATTACCTTGAATAGCCACATCAAAATTATCTGTGCTTGTAGATTTGTAACTTCCTGCTGAAAATATCTTTGTAACAGCACTTGGACGCACCCCAAGCCCCACTTCTATACCAGAAGGTGAAAGCGTTGTGGCTGAAGTTGAAGTGCCGGCGTATTTCATGACTTGATACATAAGATCAGAAAATTCAGCCCTTGATTTTTTAAAGCCGACTGTATTAACATTAGCGATATTGTTTGAAGTAACATCAATTTGAGTTTGTTGCGCTATCATTCCTGTAGCTGCGGTGTGAAGTGATCGTAACATTTTGTTTTATCCTTTCTTTAACTTATTTTACTACTGAACGCTTGCAAGTTTATTAATAGCGTCTTGATTAAGATCGTCCATATGAGAAGTCATTACTTTTTGATACATCTCAACCATTCTATTTGCTTCGATCAGTCCTGTCATCTCAAGCACAGCATTGACATTTGAGCCTTGAGTAAAGCCTTGCTTGACTGAATTTGATTGCTCTAAGTCCCTAATGCGTGTAAGATCGTTTATCCTGTAGGTATTATCGCCGTCTTTTTCTAAGGCTCTTATATCATCAACTTGAGCGATAAAAAGCCTTGCTATATCATTTTGATCAGCTTCTATGTTACCATTGGTATCAACGCTAAGATAGGTTGAGTTTTGTGGAATTTGTATGCTATCAAAATCCGGATTGTTAAAATAATTGCTACTAAGCACTTTATAGCCTTGTTTATTAACTAAATTGCCTTCATCATCAAGTTGAAAATTGCCGTCTTTTGTAAGGCGAATTTCTCCGTTATTGGTTTTAACAAGATAAAAAGTATCTTCTCTTGTCATCGCCAAATCCAAAGGATTGGTGGTGCTTCTTAAAGAACCTGTGCTAAAGTCTGTGTAAGTTTGGCTTACTTGTGGGACTCTATCTATAGTCGAGTTTAAAAAACGAGCCGCGTCATAGGTGTGATTGTCGATTGGTAGCTCATCTTGCACTTCTCTAAACACTCTTTTAAAATCAGCGATCACAACATCATCTTTTTTATAACCGCTAGTATTGATATTTGCAAGATTGTTACTAATCACATCAAGTCGGTTAAACTGAGTAACCATACCACCTGTGGCTTGATAATATCCATTTTGCATAGTTTTGCCTTCATTTCAATAAATTTCTTAAAGCTTAAAGCAAAGAGTGTTCCAACTTTTGTAAAAGTTGCAAATTCAAAGCTTTAGGTAGCTTTTTTAAGAAACAAAACGAAAATAAGATATCATTTAGTTAAGATTAAACAAACTAAGCTATAATAACAAATTCAAAACTGCTTCTAAAAAAGGAAAAGTCAAAACATGTCAAACGCAGCAAAAACTGAAAAAGAACTCGAAGATTATCTCAAACATACTAGTTACGCAACTTATGAAAAATTAGTTAAATTTATGCCAAAACAACCGGGCATTAATACTGCCAAAAAAATCGCAGCTTTATGTAAAAAATACAAAGTCAGTATTTATTCATCAGCAGAGATTGCTAAGATGAAAAATATAGCCGAAGCAAAACAAAGAGAAGAAGAAAAACAAAAGCTTCAAGATGTGGGCTTGGAAAATGACTTTGATTTGGCTAATGAAAGCGAGCTTTTAGAATGGAGTCGTTCTGATTCACCTGTGCGTATGTATTTGCGCGAGATGGGGCAGATTGATTTGCTTAGCAAAGATGAAGAAGTTGAAATTTCAAAAAGAATAGAGCTTGGAGAAGATATTATCATCGATGCTTTTTGTTCTGTGCCCTATCTCATAGACTTTATACTTGATTATAAAGAACCTTTAATCAACAGAGAAAGACGCGTTAAAGAGCTTTTTAAAAGCTTTGATGATGAAGAAAAAGATGATGAAAAACCCGAAGAATTAGAAGAGCTTGAGGAGCTTGAAGAAGAAGAATTTGATGAGGAAAACGAAGAACAAAATGTCGAAAAACTCAAAAAAATCAAAAAACTTAAAAAAATCGTTACCAAAAAAGAAGATGAACGCACTTTAAAAGTGGTAGAGAAATTCAAAGCCCTTGAAAAAGCCAAAAAAGAGTGGCTTAAAACAGCTCAAAATTTTAAAGAAGTCGAGGGAAATGAGCTTTTAAACAAGCTTAGCATAGCGTTTAAGAAAAATATCTTAAAAGAAAAACTTATGGATTTAGGACCAACTTCTAAGCTTATCAGTGAGATCGTAAAGTCCATAGAAACAGCTCTTAAAAGCGATGAGGAATTTGATAAAGAACTTAAACGCCTAGAATACCGCTTACCTATGTTTTCAGATGAGCTTAAAAATACGCACGCCAATATCTTGAAAAATATCACCAAGCTTGGCAAAGAAGAAATTTCAGAAATGGTGCTTGAAACGACTATGGTAAGCACTTATATGGAGATAAAAAAGCTTTTTCAAACCAAAGAAGCGAGTAAAAAAGGCTTTGATCTTGAAAAAGAGCAGCTCAAAGAAATTTTAGAGCAGATCAAAAGAGGAAAAACGATTTCAGATGAAGCCAAAGGGAGAATGGCAAAGTCAAATTTACGCCTTGTCGTGAGCATAGCCAAGCGTTATACAAATAGAGGTTTGCCTTTTTTAGATCTTATTCAAGAAGGCAATATAGGGCTTATGAAAGCTGTGGATAAATTTGAGTATAAAAGAGGCTATAAATTTTCAACCTATGCGACTTGGTGGATTCGCCAAGCTATATCACGTGCAATCGCAGATCAAGCTCGCACCATTCGGATCCCTATTCACATGATAGAAACGATTAATCAAATCAATAAAATCGTGCGTGAATATCTGCAAAAAGAGGGTAAAGAACCTGATGTAAGCTTTATCGCCAAAGAAGTGGGCTTAAGCGTGGATAAGGTAAAACAAGTCATAAAAATTACCAAAGAACCAATCAGCCTTGAAGCGCCTATTGGCAATGAAGATGATGGTAAATTTGGAGACTTTGTAGAAGATAGGGCTTCGCTTTCGCCTATGGATCATATACTCAAAAATGACTTAAAAGAACAAATTGATGAAGTTTTAGATCAACTCAATGACAGAGAAAAAGCAGTTATTAAAATGCGTTTTGGGCTTATGGATGATGAGAGTGATAGAACGCTTGAAGAGATTGGAAAAGAACTGAATGTAACGCGAGAAAGGGTGCGTCAGATCGAAAGTTCAGCCATTAAAAAGCTCAAGCATCCAAAAGTAGGCAGAAAACTTAAAAATTATATAGAAGGCTGGAAATAAAACAAGTTTAAATTTAAGCTTTCTTTAAAGATATAAAAGCAGAGTGTAGAATATTGCCGAATATTTTTTTTGCATTATTTTACAAATTTATTATTTGATGGTAGTTCTTGTTTTTTTGCAGTTTGTTTTTTTTAAAATGAAAGGAAATATAAATGATTTTAGCTTTGATTTTATGTGTGTATACCTTAGTTTTTGTAGGTATTTCTTATGCTCAAATTCGCTTTTTGAGGCAAGAAAAAGATAAACAAGCCATTATTTTAGATGAAAAAACTTACAAAGAAGCTGCACAAATTGGCATTGAGAATGAACAATTTAAGATTTTTTCCCATATTTATACTTTGATTTTATATCTTTTTTGGCTTTTTTTTGGCTTTTTTTGGCTTAAAAATGTTTTAATTAGTCAAAATTCAGTGCTTGAAAATACCTTATTCTTGCTGGTATTTTTATTTATTAATACACTTGCAAACCTTCCTTTAAGCATATATGAAGACTTTGTCAAAAATAAAAAGCAAGGTTTTTCAAATATGAACGCCACGCTTTTTATCAAAGATACACTTAAAAGTCTTGTTTTACTTGCTGTTTTTGGCTTTTTGCTTTTATATGCTTTGGTATTTTGTTATGAGTTTTTGGGGCAGTTTTGGTGGGTGTGGGCTTTTGTGCTTTCTTTTGTGGTAATTTTATTTATCAACTTGCTTTATCCAACCCTTATCGCTCCTTTGTTTAACAAAATGTCTCCGCTTGAGGATAGTTCATTGCTTGCTAAAATAGATACACTCATGCAAAAATGCGGTTTTAGCGCAAAAGGCGTGTTTGTGATGGACGCAAGTAAGAGAGATAAGAGGCTTAATGCTTATTTTGGAGGGCTTTTTAAGAGCAAAAGAGTGGTGCTTTTTGATACACTTTTAAAGGCTTTAAATGAAAATCAGCTTCTAGCTGTTTTAGGACATGAGCTTGGACATTTTGTGCATAAAGACTTGATCAAAGGCTTATTTAGCTCGGCTTTAATGATTTTTGTTTTATTCTTTGTTTTTGCTCACCTGCCTGAGTTTTTTTATACTCAAAGTGGTTTGCAAGGCGTAAATGCTGGGGTTTTTGCTTTATTTATCATCTTTAGTGAGGTTTTTTCACTTATCTTTTCACCTTTAGTGAATTTATTAAGCCGAAAAAATGAATTTAACGCTGATAAACACGGAGCTTTAATGACTTCTAAGGAAGATATGAAAAATGCTTTATTTGTGCTTGCTAAAGAAAACAAAGCCTTTGTAAAGACAAGTAAAATTTATGAGTTTTTTCATCTTTCTCACCCAAGCATAGATAAACGTATAAAAGCTCTATCTTGAAGCTTAAAACTGCTTTAAATTTTGCTAGAGATAGCTTAACAAAGCATAAAGATGAAGCCCTTTTTATACTTTGTGAGTATTTACAAAAGGATAGGGCGTTTATAGCTTTAAATGGGGATTTTGACTTTGATGAAAAGCCTTATTTTAAGCTTATAGAACGTTTTGCTAGTGGGGAGCCTTTTGAGTATATTTTTGAAAAAGCGCAGTTTTATGGGCTTGAGTTTAAGGTGCAAAAAGGTGTATTAATCCCTCGCTTTGATACTGAAATTTTGCTTGAACTTGCCCTAAAAGAACTTAGCCAAAAAAACTATACAAATATCTTAGAAATAGGCTTTGGAAGTGGAATTTTAAGTATAATTTTAGCCTTAAAATTAGCACTTAAAATCAAGGCTTGTGATATTAGCGAGCTTGCTTTAAAACTTGCTAAAGAAAATGCCTTAAGGCACGAAGTAGAGCATTTGATAGATTTTAGGCTTTGTGATTTTAAAAATTTTGAGGGTGAGGTTGATTTTATCATCTCAAATCCACCTTATATACAAAATGATTATAAGCTTGATATTTGGGTGCAAAATGAGCCTAAGCAAGCCTTATTTGGTGGAGTTAAAGGCTATGAATTTCTTGAAGAGCTCATTGTTTTTGCTAGAAAAAATAAAGTAAAAGCTCTAGCTTGCGAGTTTGGATACGATCAAAAAGAAATTTTACATAAAATTTTACATAAAAATGACTTTAAGGCTGAATTTTTCAAAGATTTTGCCGGTTTTGATCGTGCGTTTTTAGCGCATGCGGTTGAGACTATATAGATGAACTCATACCCTCCCTTAAAATCTTAAAATTTAATAAACAAAAAACAAAAATTATTATTAAATTAATACTCTTTTTGCTATAATCCTTTAAAAAACAAAAATTATTTTTTTAAAGGACAAAAAAATGAAAGCGATTAATCTTTTGCTACTTGGTTCTATCATCGGCATAGGGCTTTTTCTTGGCATAGCTGTGGCTGTGAGTGTATTTTATCCACCTACAGGCTTGGGAGGCGAAGCGATTACAGATGCGTTTGGTAGTGGGTTGATTATGGGACAGATTTTTTTAAAATTTGGTTATGTACTCATTAGCATAGCCCTTATAAACACTATCTATGAGCTATTTTTTGCAGAAGCGAGTTTAAAAATTATAAAAATTTTACTTGCTGTTGTGATTTTGGCACTATCTTTGCTTTTTGTGTTTTATTATACTTTGCCAATGCTTGAAACTCAAAGCTTGATTATAGAAGGAAAAGCAGGTTTAGAAGCTTTAGCAGGCGAGGAATTTAGCACCAAACACACACAAAGTGAATGGCTTGTAAAAATTATCTTAATTTTGCAAGTAGCTTTATTCTTTTTAAGTTATAAGTCAGCAAAAGTAGGGTATAATCGATAAATTTACCTAAAAACAAGGTTGAAGGAGGACAATATGACTATCAATAACAATCCAGCGAGCTTACAGCAAAATAACTACCTCAATAATGCTCAAAAAGCCTCTGAAAAAGCGTTGGGTAATATAGCGGCTATTCGCGCGATTAGCGGTGTGGATACGGCTGATTTGGCTATAGCTGATTCTTTAAGATCGCAAGCTAGCACTATAGATCAAGGCGTTGCAAATGCTTATGATGCTGTGGGTGTTTTGCAGATTGCTGATGCGAGTTTAAGCCAGATCACAAAAACAACTGATGAGCTTAGTCAGCTTGCCGTGCAAAGAAATAGTGCTGTGCTTAATGATCAGCAAAAAAATATGCTTGATGTTAGGGCCACCGAGCTTATCTCTTCGATTAATGATGCGTTTAATAATGCCCAGTTTAATGGAAAAAATGTATTTCAAACTATGGATTTTGTGGTGGGAAGTGGAGTTGAAACAACAAATTTAAATCCTCTTAGCACAGGAAATCTTAGCCTTACAGATCAAAGTAGTATAGATTCGTTCAGTCAGCAAGTCGCTTCTTTGCGTGCAGATATTGGCGCAGGCATTAATGCGATCACTTCAAATATCAGCGCAAGCGTAGAAAATAGTATCAATACAAAAGCTGCTGAGGGAAATTTGCTTAATGATGATTTGGCGAAAAATGTTACTGATCTTAACGCAGAGTTTTTGAAAACTAATTCAGCTTCATTTATGATGGCTCATCAAAACGATATACTTCAAAGCAAAGTAGCTAGTCTTTTGCAATAAACATTTTAGATTTTCTTACTCTTTGCAAGTAAGAAAATCTTTTTTATTTTTAAATTCTTATACAGCTTGTAAAGTTTTAAATAATACACTCCCCAAACGCAACATATTTGAACCACACTTTAAAGCTAATTCAAAGTCATTACTCATACCCATAGAGCAGATTTTTGCTCCGTGTTTTTGTAGGGCTTCATAAATTTTATAGGTAGCTTCAAAGCTTTTGATGATTTCTTTTTGATTGTCCGTGTTTGCGCCTATACTCATCACTCCACAAAGCTTTATTTTAGGGCATTCGTCTTGAATTTGTAGGTATGTATCAAGGGCTTTTTGAATTTCAAGTCCGCTTTTGCTGTTTTCATCAGCGCTATTGATTTCAAGCAAAGCCTCAAGCTCATAATCTAGCCTTTGATTTACCGCTTTAGCAAGCTTTAAGCTATTGCAAGACTGCCATAAAATAGGGTTTTGTTTAAGCAAAAGATTGATTTTATTGCTTTGTAAGGTGCCGATGAAATGCCATTTAAGCTCCAAGTTTTCTTTTAAAGCTTCTTTTTTCTGCGCTAGGGCTTGCACTTGATTTTCCCCAAATTCACAAAAACCAAGCTTAAAAAGCTCGTTTATAAGCTCGCTTGAGCCATATTTGCTTGCTACGACTATGCGTGTGTTTTGTGTTTTTTCAAGGATTTGTTCTAAATTCATGAGTATTCTTTGTTTTTTAAGATAGCCTTAAAAGTGGTGCGCCCAAGAGGATTCGAACCTCTGACCTTTTGAACCGCAATCAAATGCTCTATCCAGCTGAGCTATGGGCGCAGAATTAAAAAATTAAGATTATAGCACAAAAAGCTTAAATTTAGCCTAATTTTTATGAAAACAAGCCTTATATCTTGTGTAAAATTGTATTTTTAGAAAGCTTAAAAATAATTCGTTAAAGCCGATTTAAAAAAAGGAAATCTAAAACAAAGGCAAGACAATGATTAATAAGCTGTATAATGCAGGCTTAAACCTTGCATTTTCAAGCTCTCTTACACAACATAAGGAGCAAAATACTCAAATTCAAGAAAAAAGCACTACAAGCACATACATAAGCTTTCAAGCTAATGCCGAGCAAAGCAAGGATAGTGATTTATCAAATAAAGATCAAGAAAACTTTTCTTTGACAAGCGAGGTGATAAAAAATATAAGTGCCAAGGCAAGTGAAAAGCTAGAACAAATAAGTGAAGAAATGAGTGTAGAAGAAAAAACAGCTCTTGATATGCTTTACGAGCAGCTTAAAATGCTTCAACAACAGCTTGACAAGACAGAAGATGCCGAGCTGAAGTTGCAATTACTTGCGCAAATTGCTATTATTATGGGGCAGATCATCGAGCTTCTTAATATTTATGGAGATGGCAGCGGCATAAGCATAACAATTTAGCCAAGCAAAAATCAACTAAAATGCGGAGTTTTAATGAAAATGCAAAAAAGTGTTTAGCTCAAACTCGCTTATAAACAAATATGCAAAAATTTGAGCTATTTTAAGGTGGCTTTGTCAATTTGAGGCAAAAGCTTGATTTTGTGCTTTCTCACTCAAGATATTTTTCATTTTTATCTTTTGTAAGCTTTTTGAAATCCTCGTCCAAATTCAGTCTTTCTTTAGCTTTTGTGTAATAATAACCCACGCCAAGCAAAGCGATTGCACACATTGTAAGCAAGATGATGAGACTTCCATATTCATTTTGTGCTAGAAAAAGTCCGCCTGTATTCATACCAAAAAAGCCAACGATGAGATTGAGCGGTAAGACTATGGTTGAGATGATGCTGAGTATATAGATATTTTTATTCATTTTTTCATTTTTTATCCCAATGATAAGCGTATAAAGGCTATCTACTCGCAGGCTGAGTTCTTTGGCGTTTTTTTCTAAACTTAAAGCAGTAAAGATGATGAATTTAAGGCTTTTTTTGAGCTCATTTTGCTCGTTGGCTAAGGCACTAAGGCTTTCGTGAAGCTGGCTAGCAAGCTTAAGAGCTTTTGCAATCTTTTGCCTGAGTATGAAAATTTTTCTTAAGATATTTTCTATATTTTTACCCTTTAAGACGCTATTTTCTTTATGTTCAAGTAAATCTTGATAATGATTAAGCCTTGTTTTAAGTAAGTCAAGGGTGTTTTTAAGTTCAAGATTAAAATCACTAAGTGAAATTTGCACAAAGTCTTGATCTTTAAATTTAAAGATTTGATCTTCTTCAAAGCAAAAGATTAAATTCTCATTCTTATCAAATTCTTTGTTTCGCAAAAGAGCGATGATAAGGAGCTTTTTGCCAAAAAATTCTCCAAAAACTGAGTTGTTGAAATTGCTTTGTAAAAAAGTTTTTAAATTTTCATCTATAAGCATTGATTTTTCCACCTATTACTAAGCTCTTTGAGCGTAAAATTCTTTCTTAAATTCACTAAATTTATCCTTAAGTATAGCCTCTCTTGCATTTTTTACAAGTTCTAAGTAAAAATGCAGATTATGCAAGCTTGCCAACCTAAAAAAAGTTAATTCTTTTGCTCTAAAAAGATGATTTAAATAGGCTCTGCTAAAATGCGTGCAAGTATAGCAAGCACATTTTTTATCTATGGGCTCATGATCGTTTATAAACTCAGCCTTTTTGATATTAAGCTTGCCAAAGCTTGTAAAAAGCGTACCATTTCTTGCATTTCGTGTTGGCATTACGCAATCAAACATATCCACGCCTCGTTCTATATTTTCCACCAAATCTTCAGGCGTGCCAACTCCCATTAAATACCTTGGACGCTTTTCATCAACAAAAGGCATCATCGCTTCAACCGTATCATACATCAAAGCATTTTCCTCGCCAACACTGAGTCCTCCTATAGCAAGTCCATCAAACTCAAGCTCACAAAGTGCCTCAGCACAAGTTTTTCTTGCCTCAAAATCAGTGCCTCCTTGGATAATGCCAAAGATATTATTTGTCTGTGCCTTGCCTTTTGCTTTTTGAGCTAGATGATATTTAATAGCTTCTTTAGCCCATTTTATAGTCCTTTGCACGGATAAATCTATGCGTTTTTTACTTGCAGGTAAAGCCACTAAATCATCTAAAATCATCATAATATCAGAATTTAAATCATACTGCGTATCAAGCACACTTTGAGGGGTAAAAAAATGCAAACTTCCATCAATATGGCTTTTAAATCTAATCCCATTTTCATCAGGCTTTGAGTTTTTACTCAAAGAAAAGGCTTGAAAACCTCCACTATCGGTTAAAAAAGAGCGATCAAAGCCAGTAAAACCATGCAAGCCGCCAAATTCTTTCACCAGTTTTGAACCCGGACGTAAATAAAGATGATAAGTATTTGCAAGTATGATTTGAGCATTAAGCAAGTCTTTAAGATCAAGTGCGTCAAGGCTTTTAACCGCTGCTTGCGTGCCTACAGGCATAAAAATAGGCGTTAAAAAGCTTGAATGAGCAGTTTTAAGCTCGCATACTCTTGCGTTTTGAGATTTATGCTTTATTTTAAATTCCATTTGCTATAATATCCTTTTTATTTTGGAGTATATATGGATAAAATTTTATTTATCGTTGATGGAAGTTTAGCAAAATATTTCTTAGAAAGGCTTTGTTTGCAAAAAGCTTTGAATTTTTTTTATACGATTTTATACTACAATGACGAAACAATCAGCGTTATCACAAAGGGTGAAAATATAGACTTTGTAAAATTTGATCCTACGAGCTCAAGCAAGCTTAATAAGCTTTTGTTGAGTAATTTTTCCCAAATTTTTATTTTTTTACAAGATGAGTTTGATACAAAAAACACTTATGAAAATATCAGAGCTTTTAGCAAAGAACAAGATATTGTTTTGATGGACTTTTGGGGACTTAGCGTAAGTGATGAGCATTGTGATTTGATTGATTTAAGGGCGATTTTAAGTAATCATTTGTTAGGATTTTTGCCAGATGTTGCCCTAGTTGCCCAAAATATAGGGCTTAACACAGGTGAGATTATGGAGGTAAAAATTCCAGCTGATAGTATCTTTGCGTATAGACATGTGGGTTCTATAGGACAAAAAAGATGGCGTATTGCTTTGCTGTATAGGAATTCAAAATTTATTTTTGTTAATGCTTCAACCATGCTTATGCCAAATGATTCTATACTTCTTGTTGGCGATCCTAGCGTCTTGCAAGGTGTGTATCACAATATCAAGCGAGGAAGAGGGCAGTTTCCAAGCCCTTTTGGGAGCAATATCCTTGCCTTAATGGATATGAAAGATAAAAGCGAAGCTGAGCTTGAAAATTTCTTAAAAACAGCCTTATTTTTTCATTCAAAAACAAATTCAAAAAAGCTTATCATCCGCGTAATCAACCCTCGTTTAAATGAAA
Source organism: Campylobacter sp. MIT 12-5580 (assembly GCF_005406235.1). Taxonomy (NCBI): domain Bacteria; kingdom Pseudomonadati; phylum Campylobacterota; class Epsilonproteobacteria; order Campylobacterales; family Campylobacteraceae; genus Campylobacter; species Campylobacter sp. MIT 12-5580. The sequence continues at coordinate 165,205 of NZ_NXLK01000004.1, read as the reverse complement.
ATTATGAAAAACTCAAGCAAAATGACAAAAATAGTATTAGCATAGAACTTGATTACAAAAATACTGATTTTAAGTCTATTCCAGCACTTTTAGAAGGTAATGATATAGGTGTGATTGTTACTGATTTGCTTCATTTTGAAAGGAAGAAAAAGCAGTTTTTTGAGCTTAAAATTCCTATACTTAAAACAGGAGAAAGAAGCTTTGAAGAGTTAAGCGAGGCTGTGATTTTAAACTCAAATGAAGCCGAGCTTGAAACTCAGGCAAATGTGATGATTGATCTAAGTAAGCAGCTTGGGCTTTCAGTAAAGCTGTATCACTACAAACCAAATGATGATTCAAAACAAGTTATAGAACACTTTCAAAGTCTTTCAAAGCTTTATAACAAAGAGATTAAAATCATCAATGATACCAGCAAAAATCCTCTTTTAGAGCTCAGTTTAAACAATGATATTTTGCAGTTTGTGAGCTTTAAAAAAGAGCTAACAAGCTCTCGTTTAAGCACCTTTTTAAGCACAGATTTTAATGTCTTATACGCAAAGATGAATAAAAATTATCAACTTTTTATACCAATTAGTTAAATTTGGTTAAAATTTATTCAAAAAGGCAAAATGATGAATATAAAAGTAAATTTAGAAAAAAACTCTTATGAAGTCAGTGTAAATGAGCTTAAAAAGCTTGAATTTAAAGGCAAAGTTGCTGTGGTGAGTAATGCAAAAATAGCCGGACTTCACTTGCAAAGCTTGCTTTCAAGGCTTAAAGCTGATGAAGTCTTTATCATTACACTTAAGGATGGGGAGCAGTATAAGAATTTACAAAGCATAGAAGAGCTTTTAAATCAGCTTTTTATTTCTAAACTTGATCGGAAAAGCACGCTCATCGCATTTGGTGGAGGTGTGATTAGCGATATAGTGGGCTTTGGGGCAAGCATTTATCAAAGAGGAATTGATTTTATCAATGTTCCTACCACGCTTTTGGCTATGGTTGATGCAGCTGTGGGCGGAAAAACAGGAGTAAATAATGCCTTTGGGAAAAATCTCATCGGCTCATTTTATCAGCCTCGTGCTGTGTATTGTGAGAGTGAGTTTTTAAAAACCCTGCCTCAAAGAGAATTAAGTGCTGGAATGGCTGAGTTTATCAAAATGGCGATTACTTTTGATGAGAAAAAACTTGAATTTATAGAAAAGCTTGATGAAAATGCTTTTTTTGATAAAAGCTTAGATGATGCAATTTATGCTCAAATCATCTTTGAAAGCGTAAAATTAAAAGCTGATATAGTCTCAAAAGATGAAAAAGAAAATGATTTAAGAATGCTTTTAAATTACGGACACACCTTTGCTCATGTTATAGAAAATCAAACACAATACAAGACTTTTTTACACGGCGAAGCTGTAGCTATAGGCATAAATATGGCAAACCACCTTGCTTTAAAGCTTGGCTTTTTAAGCGAAGAAGAATGCAAAAAAGTAGAAAAACTCTTGCATAAATTCAAACTTCCAACACATTATAAGATAAAAGATATCAATGAGTTTTATGAGGCTTTTTTCCTTGATAAAAAAAGCTTAAACGCAAAACTTCATTTTATCCTGCCTCAAGGCTTGGGTAGGGCTGTGATTAAAAATGATATCAAAAAAGAGCTGATTTTGGAAGTTTTGGCTGAATTCACAAAGGATAAGGCTTGAGAGAAAAGGTATTTTTCAAAACCTTTGGTTGTAGAACAAATATCTATGATACCGAGCTTTTAAAAAGCTATGTCAAAGACTATGAAATCACTCAAGATGAAAAAGAAGCTCAAATCATCGTGATAAATTCTTGCACGGTTACCAATGGAGCAGATAGTGGCACAAGAGCTTATATAAATAGCCTTAAACAAAGAGGCATAAAGGTGGTGCTAACAGGTTGTGGAGCAGTAAGCAAGGGCAAAGAGCTTTTGGAGAGCAAAAAAGTCTTTGGTGTGCTTGGAGCTTCAAATAAAGCAAGGATTAATGAGTTTTTAGGCTTTAAACAAAGCTTTTTTGAACTTGGGGATTTAAATTTCATCGATAAAGACATTGTTACGCAGTATGAAAATCATACTAAGGCTTTTGTAAAAATTCAAGAAGGTTGTGATTTTGCCTGCTCGTATTGCATTATCCCTAGTGTGCGTGGTAAATCAAGAAGCATTAGCGAGGAAGAAATTCTCAAACAAATTAAAATTTTAGCAAGCAATGGCTATAATGAAGTCGTGCTAACTGGCACAAATATAGGCTCTTACGGCTTAAAACAAGGCTCAAGTTTAGGCAAGCTTTTACAAAAAATAGGGCAGGTTTCTGGTATAAAAAGGGTGCGTTTAGGTAGCTTAGAACCAGCTCAAATTGATGAAAGTTTTAAAGAAATTTTAGATGAAGCTTGGCTAGAAAGGCATTTGCATATAGCCTTACAGCACACAAGTGAAAAAATGTTGCGTCTTATGCGTAGGCGTTCGCACACTCAAAACGATTTAGAGCTTTTTGAAATGCTTGCAAATAAAGGCTTCGCCCTAGGCACGGATTTTATCGTAGCACATCCGGGCGAAGATGAGTTTGTGTGGGCTGAAGCTTTAGAGAATTTTAAGGCTTTTAAACTTACGCATATCCACGCTTTTATCTTTAGTCCAAGGGCAAATACACATTCAGCAAATCTTAATGAAAAGCCAGTAAATGGTAGCATAGCCAAAGATAGGCTTAACACACTTAAAGATATAGTAAAGCATAATAATCTTGAGTTTAGAAAAAACAATAAAAAAAGGCTTGAAGTGCTTGTGGAGAGTCAAAAAGAAGGTGTTTTTGAAGGCTATGATCAATTTTATAACAAAATCAAAATTCACAGCCCAAAAGACTTGAGTAAAACTTGGCTCATACTTGATGAGTATGAGTGCAAAACTGAGTATAATGAAGCCAGTTTAGGAGGCTAGATTTGAATAAAAATAAAAAAATCATTATTTTTTCTTTTGCGTTATTGTGTGTGCTTATTGGTATTATTTATTTTAAAAATGAGCCAAGATATATTGATAAAAGGCTTTATGAAAGCTTTTTGCAAGAAAATCTCATCACAAAAGCTGTTATTAGTGATAAAGAGATTATTATCAAGGCAAATAATGATAATTACGCCATTATTAAAGATGGTATCGATCTTGATGAGCTTTTGCAAAAGGTGCCTGTTGAAGTAAGACAAGAAAATACAGCATTTTTTTTAAGTTTTATAATAATTGCTCTTATAGCGATGTTTATATCAGCTTTTTATTTCACGCGCAAAAAGCAAATGCAAAGATTTCCTATATCACCAGCAAATGAAAGCCAAAGCAACCCTATCTTAGAAAGTGCAAACTCTGGCATAAAGCCGGTGATCTCTCATATCAAATTTGATGATGTGGCTGGGGTTGATGAGGAAAAAAGTGAGCTTAGTGAGATCGTGGATTTTCTTAAAAATCCGCAAAAATACAAAGAATTTGGCATAAAAATGCCAAAGGGTGTGTTGATGGTAGGACCTCCCGGAGTTGGTAAAACCTTGATCGCAAAAGCTGTAGCGGGTGAAGCTGGAGTGCCTTTTTTTTATCAAAGTGGTTCAAGCTTTGTTGAAATTTATGTAGGAATGGGAGCAAAAAGGGTGAGAGAGCTTTTTAATAAAGCTAAAATGATGGCTCCAAGTATTATTTTCATCGATGAAATAGACGCTGTTGGCAAAGCAAGAGGCGAGGTAAGCAATGTCGAGCGAGATAGCACCTTAAATCAGCTCTTAACCCAAATGGACGGCTTTGAGGATAATAGCGGCGTTATCGTTATCGCAGCAACAAACAAAATCGAGCTTATGGATCCAGCTTTACTTCGATCAGGTCGTTTTGATAGACGCATTTTTCTTTCTTTGCCAGACTTTAAAGATAGGCTTAAAATCCTTGAAATTTATATGAAAGACAAAAAAAATAATGTCGAGCTAAAAAATATCGCCAAAGCAAGCGTAGGTTTTAGCGGAGCAGGGCTTGAAACTTTGGTGAATGAAGCAGCGATTAATGCCTTAAGAAGAGGCTCGAGCTTGGTTGAGGAGAGTGATTTTTTCGCTGTTTTAAACAAGGTTTTAGTTGGTAAAAAGAAAATCTTAAGCTTTGATGAAAATGAGAAAAAGATACAAGCAACTTATCAAGCCGCAAAGGCTTTAAGTGCGTATTATTTTGATGTAGGCTTTGAAAAAATTACCCTCATCGAAGATCGTTTTAAAGAATATGAAAAGCAAATCAGATCAAAATCAGAGCTTTTAAACAAGATCAAAGTGCATTTAGCAGGATCGTGTGCGATGAAGCTTATTTATAATGAAAGCTACACTAACTCACAGCATGATTTTCTTAAGGTAAAAGAGCTTGTTGGCTTTATGCTTAGCTTTGATATGGCTGATGAAAAAACTTTAAGCGATCAAAAACAAGAAGTGCAAAATTACCTTGAGCCTATGAAAAATAAGATTTTAGAGCTTGCAAATGTGCTTTTGGAATTTGAAAAGCTTGAAAGTGAAGATGTTGCAAGAGTGATGAGAGTGCATTAAGGAGCTTGGTAATGGATAGTATAAAGGTAGGAATTTTAAGCTTAAGTGATAGGGCAAGTGCTGGAATTTATGAAGATAAAGCTACCCCAAAGGTAAAAGAAGTGCTTCAAAGCTATATCAAAAATGAATGTGAGTTTATATGCGAGCTTATCGCTGATGAGTTTGAGCTTATCAAAGAAAGATTGCTTTTTTTAAGCAAAGAAGCACAATGTGATCTTATCATTACTTGCGGGGGAACTGGACCTGCTTTAAGAGATGTGACGCCTGAAGCTACTGAGGCGGTTTGTGAAAAAATGCTACCGGGTTTTGGCGAACTTATGCGTCAAGCAAGTTTAAAATTTGTCCCAACAGCGATTTTATCGCGTCAAAGTGCAGGGATAATCCAAAACTCACTCATCATTAACCTACCGGGCAATCCAAAGGCTATTGCTGAGTGTTTAGAGCCTATTTTTCCAGCTGTGCCTTACTGCTTAGACTTAATAGGAGCTCGTTTTATACATACAAATGAAGCCATTATCAAGGCTTTTCGTCCTAAAAAATAAGCCTTTTAAAAGTTTTTAAGCACCAAAGGCTTTAACCTTTGGTGTGAGTTTTTTAGTCATCAAACTGCTGTCCAAGCACATTGCCATTCATATCAGTATAAACTTCCATCATATTATTAAGTTTAAATTTAAACCCTCCGATTTTACGATCTACATCGATAATCACCGCATTGGGCTGAGCTGCTCTTACTTTAGAAACTATAGCTTGTCCTAAAAAGCCTGTTGGAATGGCTTTGTATTTGCCATCAACGCTTGTCCATTGTCCGTTGATATTGAAGTCAATCTCAGTGCCATCATTTAAGGTTACATCAAAAGAGTCAAGATCTCTTTTTACGAGCATGATTTGAGCAGCTGGGAAATTCTGCTTGATAAAGCCTTGAGCATTTGCTGGAAGCGTATTTGGAGCAACCACCATATCAGCTAGCAAAAAACTAGCACCACAAGTTAAACTCGCTAAGATTAGTTTGAGTTTCATTTTTTCTCCTTTAAAAAGTTATGCTGTAATTCTAGCCTTATTTTGTGAATTCAAAGTGAAAGCTTTGTGAAGTATGCGTGAAATGAAGCAAAAAATAAAAAAGATGGAGCGGGAAACGAGATTCGAACTCGCGACCCCAACCTTGGCAAGGTTGTGCTCTACCCCTGAGCTATTCCCGCATTTTTAAAAAGTAAGATTATACAAAAATCAAGTTTAAAAGTCAAGAATTCTAACAATTTTTACCTTTTGATTTTGTGCTAGGCTTGAGCTTTTAAGCTCACTGATAAGCAAATACTCATTTTCAAGTAAAACCTTAAGCATATTTGAGCCAAAATTTTTAGCATAAGGTGTAAAAACACCATTTTCAAATTTGCCAAAGATGAAGTTATTACGTCCGCTTTTTAGCTCTATGTCCTTACTTAAAAGGGCTTCATAGCTTTTATCTTGTAAGATTGTGCCAAAAAATAAAGAAAAAAGCTTTGGCACGATCAAACGCGTAGCTAAAAAGCATGAAAGAGGATTGCCCGGTAAAACAAGGACAAGTTTGTTATCTTTTTGAAAAAGCTTACTTGGTTTGATAAATTTAGCCTTTATACCCTCAAAAATAGGCGTAAAGCCAAGCTCTTTTAAGGCTTTTTGCATAAAATCAGCCTCACCAACACTAGCTGCACCGCTCGTTATAAGCAAATCATAGTTGCAATTTATCAAAGCCTTTTTTACCTCACTAAGCTCATCTTTTATAATACCAAGATAAGAAAGCTCTATACTTGGCTGCGTAAGCTGGGCTATAATGCTTGTAGCGTTTGTATTATAAACGCTGTTTTCATCAGCTTCTTGCCAAGGCTCTTTTAGTTCATTTCCACTTGAAAACACAGCTACACGAAGCTTTTTATATACTTTAAGCTTGCTTATGCCTTGACTTGCAAGCACAGCTAAGTGAGTGTTTGTTAAGAGTGTGCCTTTTTGAAACAAGGGTTCATTTTGTTGATATTCCTCACCTTTAAAACGCACAGCATTAAGACGTTTTGGTGGATTTTTGATGATAAGCTTGCCTTCTTGTATGCACTCATCTTCTATCATTAAAATCGTATCAGCATTTTTGGGTAGCTTTGCTCCTGTCATAATCTTATAGCATTCGCAAGGTTTAAGCTCATATTCAGCCTTATCTCCAGCAAAAATCACTCCTTTTATGTGTAAGGGCTTGTCTTTATCATCATAATTAAAAGCATAGCCATCAAGGGCTGAGTTTGTAAAACGTGGCGTATCAATCCTAGCTTTTATATCTTCAAAAAGCACTCTTTCTTTTGCCTTAAAAAGCTCTACATATTCAAAGCTAAAAAGCTCTTTTATATAATTTTCTAAAAGCTTTAAAGTGGCAAAAAGATCATTCATTCTTCAAGCCTTTTGATATTTGCTCCAAGGGCTTTAAATTTTTCCTCAAGTCTCTCATAACCACGATCTAAATGATAAATTCTATGCACGCGGCTCACACCTTTTGCCGCAAGGGCTGCTAAGATGAGAGCTGAACTTGCCCTTAAATCAGTCGCCATCAAATCAGCTCCATTAAGCTCCTTGCCTCCATTGATCGTAGCGATATGTCCGTTTAATCTTATATCAGCTCCCATTCTTAAAAGCTCACTTGCGTGCATAAAGCGGTTTTCAAATAGCCTTTCATCAATGATACTTGTGCCATTTGCTTTGAGCGCTAAAGCCATAAATTGCGCTTGCATGTCAGTTGGAAAGCCCGGATATTCACTTGTAATGATCTCAACAGGTTTTATTTCTTTAGCTGGAAGTATGGTGATTGCATCATCTTGCACCTCTATACCAAAGCCCATTTGTTTGAGTTTATCTAAAACCGCACTTAAATGACTTGCATTTGCTTTACAAATCGTAATTTTTGAATTTGTAATCGCTGCAGCACATAGGTAAGTTCCTGCTTCTATCCTATCTGGTATAACGCTAAATTCTTGAAACTCTAAAAGCTCGCCATCACTTCCTATTATCTCAAGTTCATCACTTCCTATGCCTTTTATATCAAGTCCAGCATTTACTAAAACCTCACAAAGTTGCACCACTTCAGGCTCTTTAGCGACATTGATGAGTCTTGTTTTGCCTTTTGCAAGGCTTGCTGCCATAATGATATTTTCACTGCCAGTAACTGTGATCTTATCAAAGATGATCTCAGCTCCTTTAAGCTCGCCACTTGCCATAACATAACCTTGCTTTATGCTGATATTTGCACCCATTTTTTCAAGGGCTTGCAAATGCAGATCAATGGGGCGTTGTCCTATAGCACAACCTCCGGGCAAGCTTACTTCACACTGATGAAAGCGAGCAAGCAAGGGTCCAAGCGTAAGTATAGAAGCGCGCATTTTTCGCACTATATCATATACAGCTTTAGTGTTATTAAGCTTGCTTGTGTTTATCCTTGCATTGTGGTTTTTAAGCTCATACTCAGCCCCTAAATTCTCAAGCAAAACAAAAAGCGTTTTGATATCAGCAACTTCTGGGATATTATGGATAAGCACTTCATTTTTGGCTAAAATGCTTGAGACGATAAGGGGTAGGGCGGCATTTTTTGCACCGCTAATTTCTACACTTCCACTTAGATAATCACAAGCTTGAATTTGAAGGTATTGCATCGTTTTCCTTTTATGATAATAAAAAATTTTAGCATATTTTTAAGACAAATTGCCTAAATTTAAACTTTCTTTATTTAAAATAAGCTTGGTTGAATGTCCAAGCTTTGGCTAAAAAAGCTTATGAACTCTTCTTGGTTTTCAAAAATCAAGCAATATCTAAAGTCTTTATATGCTTTTAAATCCTCTAAACTTGAATAAGAAAAATCACAAAAAAGAGTATTTTTAGCCGCTGTTTTAAAGCCTTTAACCTTACTTAAATGTGTAGCCAAAAAGTCAAAATGAAGCTCATTTTTAGCAAGTAAAAAAGCTCTTGAGCTTGAGCCAAATTCACAAATTTCATTGTTTTTATTGATAAAATAAACTTGCAAAAAATCAAGCTTTTTTTCCTTTATGCGAAGCCTTAAGTTATGCTCTAGGATAAAATTTACAAAGCTTGCAAAAAAAGAAGTATATACAAAAGGTAAGGCAAGGTTTTTAAAATACATTTGCTTACAAATAAAGCTTGTAGAAAACAAGCTTGAATGCTCTAAAAGTGTAAATTCACATGCCCTAAGCGTATCAAAACTCGCACAAATTCGAAGCAAATACAGCTCTTTATCACAAAAAAAGAGTGTTTTTTTCTTTGCATTTATAAGTTTTGAAAAGTCTAAAAACACCTCGCCACTTAAACGCTCAAGATAAAATACCTCGCAAAAATCCAGCGCTAAAGGCTCGCAAAGCACAAACTCAAGCTCTTTTTCCTCACACATAAAACGTATGAGCTTTAAGATAGCTAAGCTTAAATCCTCGCAATAAAGATAAAAAACTTCCTTATCTTTAAGTAAAAGCTTTTTTTCACTAATGATGACAAAAGCACCTTTTTGCACAGCTTCATTGATAGCTTCTTCATCATTTGAAAAAAAAGCAAAGCCGTGTTTGAGCTCATTTAAACTTATAGCAAAGCCACTTACGCTTGAAGTAGAGCCTTCATTAAGCATTTGAGTTTGTAAAAGCTCGTTTAAATTTGAGATATTCATCAGCCTACTATAGAGCCGTTTTCTACAAGTTGCTCTGGGCTTATAAGCACAAGCTTATCTTTACTTTTTGCTGAAAGTATCATGCCATCGCTTTCATGCCCAAAAATTTTAGCTTTTTTAAGATTGCTTAAGAGGCATACTTGCTTGCCAATGAGGCTTTGAGGCTCATAAAATTTAGCTATGCCTGATAGAACTTGTCTTAACTCGCCATTTTCAAGCTCAAGTATAAATTTCAAAAGCTTTTCACTGCCTTCTATGCTTTGACAATCTTTAACAAGGGCTATTTTGATCTCAATCTTTGCAAAATCATCAATTTTTATTTTTTGTGTTTTTTGCTCTTGAATTGGCTCTTGTGTAGCAGGCTTTAAGCGAGCTTCTTCTACCTTGGTAAATAAAGGCTCACAAGCCTTGCTTTGAAAAGAAAGCAATTCATCGTCTAAGATAAGTTTTTGATAATTTTCACTTGTTATTGCAAAGCCTAAGCTAAGGGCTATTTTTTCACAACTTTGTGGTAGGGCAGGGCTTAAAAGCACGCTTACCTTTGCAAGTATGTTCGCACATAAAGCAACTAGGGCATTTGCTTTTTTTGTGTCGCCATTTTTGATCAAATTCCAAGGTTCGTATTTGCTTATGCTTGAGTTTGCAAGGCTTAAAGCCTTAAAAAGCTCTTCTAAATACCTGCTTGTTTGCACGCTTTCTAAAAAATTTATGGCATTAAAGAGATATTCTTTGGTTTGTGTAAGCTCGCTTGTGAAAAATTCTTTTATATGCTTGCTTTGAATGCTTGAATTTGAGTATTTTGCACTCATACCTACTATACGACTTAAAAGATTGCCAAGCTCATTGCAAAGTTCTGCATTAATGCGGTTTATAAAGGCTGCTTCGTTAAAATCCCCATCATTTCCAAAAGGCATTTCTCTTAGCAAAAAATACCGCATAGGATCTATACCATAAGCATCTTTTAGTTCTTTTGGCTTGATGACATTACCTTTGCTCTTACTCATCTTTTCCCCATCCCTTGTCCACCAACCATGAGCGCCTATATAAAGAGGTAAGGGCAGATCAACACTCATCAAAAAAGCGATCCAATACACAGCATGAAAACGCAGTATATCCTTACCTACAAGATGAATATGAGCTGGAAAAAATTTTGCGTTTTTGCCATTTTCAAGATAATCAAGACTAGAAAGATAGATAAAAAGTGCATCAAGCCATACATAAATCACATGTTTTTCATCATTCATCTCTTTTGGTAAAGCTATACCCCAATCAAAGCTTGTTCTTGTGATAGAAAGGTCTTTTAAGCCACCTTGCACAAAGTTGATAAGTTCATTTTTTTTGTTTTTAGGTAAGATAGGATCAGTTTCTTCATACCATTTTAAAATCGCTTTTTCATATTTTGAAAGGCGGAAAAAATAGCTTTCTTCTTTGACAAGCTGAGTGTTTTTACCACAATCTGGGCAGGTATTATTAGCAAGAAGTTGGCTTTGAGTAAAAAAACTCTCACAAGAAACACAATAATGCCCCTCATAAGTGCCCTTATAAATATCACCCTTTTCAAACATCTTTATAAACATAGCTTGCACGCATTTTATATGCCTTTCATCTGTGGTGCGTGCATATATATCATAAGTGATATTAAACTCGTCCCAAAGCTCTTTAAATTCAGCACTGATTTTATCAGCATAAGCCTTTGGGTTTGAATTTTTTTGTTTAGCAGCTTGCTCTATCTTTTGTCCGTGTTCATCTGTGCCTGTTAAAAAAAGCGTTTGCTCGCCTTGCAAGCGGTAAAATCTTGCCAAGGTATCAGCGATGATAGTCGTATAAGCATGCCCTAAATGAGGTGCATCATTGACATAATAAATAGGAGTAGTTAAATATCTCATTTTTTTCCTTATAATTTTGCAAGTTTTAAAAATAAGCTTACTTTTACTTATTTTAAATTTGAGAGTATAGCAAATTTAAGCTTTGATAAAGCATAAAACAAGGCTTTAAAAGTCAAAGCCACCTTCATTTTTGCCTTTTGACATAGAATTATATACAGATAAAACATAGTTTTTTCGTATTTGGCATTCAAAAAGTTCCTTACAATCAAAACAAGTTTGCATATTTTTTTCTTGCTGACATTTTTGTAAAATTTGCTTTTTTTCCTCAAGCTCAAGTTCAAAAGAATCTTTTTCACTCACCTCACTCATTGTTCTGCCTTAAAGCTTAAAAGTTTATCAATTTCATAACTTGAGCCAAAAAAACAAGGCGTAGTAGAATGAGGCTCATTAAATTCAAGTTCAAGCAAGCTTTTATTTATACCATTGCTCGTTTTGCCTCCTGCTTTTTCACATATATAAGCAAAAGGAAAAACCTCAAAAAAGGCTCTAAGTTTTCCATTTGGTGCATCAGTGGTGGCTGGATAACTAAAAAGCCCTCCACCCTTGCATAAAATTTGGTGTATATCACTTACCATAGCCCCACTATATCTTAAGCGGTAACCATCATCAAAAAGACTTTTAATAAAGCTTGCATGAGTTTTGCTCCAGTTTTTTTGTGTGCCACCTGTAGCGTTGATCTTGCCCTTTTGGCTCAGCTTTAAGTCTTTGATATACTCAAACTCATTTTTATGATTGAGGCGGTAAAGTTTAGGTATATCAGTGCAAATGATAAGCTCAAGTCTAGCTGAATATATACTATAAATAGCCATTTTGAGATTTTTTGCACTCATTTTTTCCTCATAAATTCCAAAGATAGAGCCAACTGCAAAATTTACATCAAGCAAAGATGAGCCATCAAGTGGATCATAAGCTACTATATATTTAGCTTCTGTATTTAGCTCAAGGGCTTCTGGTTTTTCTTCACTTACAAGGGCTTTGATATTTTTACACCCACTTAAAATTTCAGTGATAATCATATCACTTTTAACATCAAGTTTAAGTTGGGTATCTCCTGTTGCATTGTGCGTGCTTTGATAGCCTGTATCTGGGAATTTAAGCTCATTTGCTATGTTTAAAACAGCTTTTTGTATATGAGAAATAATCTCTTGCATTTTCTATCCTTTAAATTGAAAAGCATTTTGCAAGATAAAGCTTGCAATGCCTTTTATATCATCAAGATCAAGCCAAGTTAGTGTGTTATTTTTGGGCTTTTCATAGCTTGCTATAGCCTTGCAAACGCTAAAATAACTCTCATCAAGTTTATCTTTAAAAACACCGATTCTAGGGTAGGGCAGGGTTTTTAGCCCCTCGATCAAAAATAGATCAAAGTCCCCAGCCAGCCTCAAGCACTCTTCAACACTTCTTGGCTCATGTGAAAAAAAAGTCGTTCTTGTAGGGCTTAGCACGAAAACTTCGGCTTTGTTTTCAAAAAAACTAAAGCTATCTTTGCCCTTTGTATCAAAGCAAGCCTTATCGCTTGGATCGTGTTTTAGCACAAAAACCTTTAAATTTTGGGCGCTAAAATGCTTTATAAGCTTGTTAATCAAAGTCGTTTTGCCTGAATTTGAAGGTCCGCTAAAAGCCATAACTTGTTTTTTCACAATTTTCCTTAAAAATTTAAAAAATTATAACTTTTTAAAGCAAAAAATAGAGTTAAAAAAGTTAAAATATCATTAAAAATTTGGGAATTTTTATGATGAAAATATTGCTTTTTTGTGCCGTGTTTTTTTTCTTAAGCTGTTCTAAGCCTTTAAGTATCACTGATGAGTTAAGGGCTCAAGGCTTGATTTACACCCAAAAACAAAGAGTTGTCCAAAACGAGCATAATTTGATCTTTTTGCTAACTTATCTTAATCCTATCTTAGATGAGCCAAGTCAAGATGAGCTTTTTTTGCTTGGTATTACACCTAAAATAGATGAAATTTCAGACATTACAATCAGCCTTGATCAAGAACAAGGCGAACTTAATCTTCTTAAAAAAGATGACGAGCTTTTAAAATATGTCTTTACAAACGAATATTCAAGTTATTACAAACTTAGCTTTAAAGAAAAAAGTGCTTCTGTGCTTAAGCTTAATCTTTGCGTGAAGGCTCAGTGTTTTGAACTAAACTTTCAAAAATACTCGAAATCTTTGTATTATCGTTCAGTAGATGTAGATACGCAATATAATTAGCGAGCACCTTTTTTGCATAAATCCTGCTTTCTTGATACGGCACAAGTTCCATTGATAAAAAAGGCTCAAATTTGCCCTTTTTAAACATATCATCTCGTGCAAGCATTCTGTTTGTAAAGCCTATACCGCCATTATACGCATAAGCGATAAAAACAGGGGATTTTAACCTTTCTTCAAGATAATTTAAATGATGATTGGCAAAAAAATACGCCGTTTTTGGATCAAACATATCATCTTGATCAAAATCTTTAAGCTTTAATTCTTTTTGTGCGATATGATTTGCCACAAAAGGCATAAATTGCATCATTCCAAGTGCATAAGAGGTTGAAACTGCAGTTGGGATAAAACGGCTTTCTTGCCTAGCAATGGCTAAGATAAGTGCTTGACGCTTAGTATCATAGTCCTTGATAAACTCATAATAAGGCATGATGAAGTAATTGTTTTTAAATTTAAACTGCCTTTCAAGTATATATGCATAAATAGGCAGGGTATGCTTTGAGTTAAACTCTTTTGCAAGGGTTTCAAGCTCTTTTGGGCTTGCTTTTTGAATTTTTTTTGCTGTGCTTTGCCACAAAAAAGGATCTTTCATATTAAAATTTGATTTTGTGTCTTTTGCCTCAAGAAAAGTAATAGGAGGCAAAGGCTCACGCATAAGCTCTTTGGCATAAAGGCTATAGATATTTAAACTTTGGCTTTTGGCTAGGCTTTGTAAATGTTCTTTTTTCTTGTTAATCTGCCATATCCAAAATAAAGCATTGTCTTTATCAGCGGCTTTATCAAAGCTTTCATAGGCTTTTTGAAAGAAAGCAAGAGCTTTTTTTTCATCATTAAAGAGCAAGGCATTTACGCCCAGATAAAAAGCCACACCTTCACTTACCATACTTGGATCGATTTTTACAAAAGAAGAGCGAAGTTTTGGGGCTTGTTTTTTGATGATTAAATCTTGAGCAAACTTTGCAAAGCCATTTTGCTTGGCAAGCTCATTTAAAAAGCTGGTATTAACATTGTCTAAATCACTTGCTTTTAAAAAAGTAAAGGTGCGGATAAAATCCTTGCTGTTTTGATTATTTGCAAGAAAAGTTAAGATATTTGTATCATTAAAGGCTAAAAGTAGGGTGCTTAAATCACTACCTTTGTAATTATATGCAAGGTTTTGACGCGTATTTGTATCAAGATTTGAGATAAAAGCAAGTGAGCTAAGCCTAAATTTTTGACAAGTTGTATTTGCTTCTGTGATGGTTTTTGTGGTGTAATTATAGCATTTTGCGTATTTTGGATCAACATAGGCTTTGGGTGGTGGCACAAGTTTTTCTAAGTCTTTTTTAATCTTTCCAGCATAGCGAAAAATTTGCTTACGCAAGCTATTTGCTTCTTTTTTTGAAATTTGATTTTCCTCAAGCAAGCGGTGCAGGTAATAATCTTTAGCTAAAGAATTATCCTTTGTTTTTAAGGTTTGCAGATCATAAATGGCTGCAAATGCCACAGCACAAGTAAAAACCAAAGCTAAAACTATCCTCATAAAGCCAACCTTGCGATATTGCCTATCAAGATACTGATAAATTGAAGAACGATAATGATGATTAAAGGAGCAAGATCAATAGCACCTATTCTTGTAGGAATAAAACGCACAAGGCGGTAAGCTGGGGCTGAGAGCTTGTAAAGAATTTGCACGATTGGATTATAAGGATCAGGATTTACCCAAGAGATAAGGGCTGTGATGATAATCACCCACATATAAGCATTAATAAGTATTTGAATCACGCCAATTACTGAAAGCAAAAAAGAACTTCCCAACACATCAACCATGTTTTTCTCCTAAAATTTCTTTCATCAAAGGCTTTAAAAGAGGATAAAGCTCACTTAAATCAGGACCATGCAAAGAGCTAGTAAGCAGTAGCCTCAAAGGTGCAAAAAAAGCCTTGCCCTTAAGCTTGCTTTTAGTTAAAAGCTCGTTTTTAAAGCCCTCATAATCTAAATTTGAAAGCTCAAGCTGCGTTAGAATTTCTTTTAAAAGCTTGATCTGTTCTTCATATTCTTTATACTCAACTAAATGCGTATTTGGCTTAAAAATGCCTTGCAGCTTTTCTTTAAGCTCATTTATAGTGCTTGCTTCTTGAGTATAAAACTTAGCTAGTTTTGCAAAATCAGCCTTTAAATTTAAGCTCAAATCTAACTCATCAAAGCCTAAAAGTCCTGCTAAGCTCTCATCATCAAGTCTTTTGATGTGTTCTCTGTTGATTTGTAAAAGTTTTTTAAGATCAAAACGAGCAGGGGCTTTGCTGATCTTTTTAAGATCAAAAAATTCTACTGCTTCTTTGAGAGTAAAAAGTTCTTGCGGGGTTTTATTGCCAAGTAAAAGCAAATAATTTGCAATGCTAACAGGCAAAATTCCAAGCTCTAAAAGCCATTTTACGCTAGAATGCGCCTCTCTTTTACTCATCTTTTGCCCATCTTCGTTTAAAATGATAGGCAAATGTGCATAAAGCATAGGCTTATCATAGCCTAAACTCGCTCTAATATGCTCTTGTTTAGGCGTGTTTGAAGTGTGATCTTCCCCTCTTATAATGCAAGTAACGCCCTCCATCATATCATCAACCGCACAAGCAAAATTATAAGTTGGGGTTTTATCAGCCCTCATAATCACAAAGCTGTCTATATTTTCAGGCTCAAAATGAAGCTTTCCTTTAATCAAATCCGTAAATTCCATAGCTTTACTAGGTTTTTTAAGGCGTATGACAAAGGGCTTTTCATTGTCTAAAACCTCGCTATCACTAAGTTTTTCACAAGTGCCATCATAGCGGTAGGGCTTACCCTCAGCCTTAGCCTTTTCTTTTTTTGCCTCAAGCTCCTCAGTCGTGCAAAAACAAGCAAAGGCTTTTTTTTCACTCACTAGCTTTAAAGCCATTTGGCGGTGGTATTTTAAATTCTTACTTTGCACATAAAAATGCTGCCAATTCACACCAAAAAGCTTCAAAAGCTCTTTGATCTCCTCATCTTTACCAGCGATATTTCTAGCTGTATCAGTATCTTCTATACGCAAAATAAAGCCACTTTTATCCTGCAAAGAACAAAGATAATTAATCAAAGCTGCTCTTAAATTGCCTATGTGCATATCCCCGGTAGGCGAGGGTGCAAATCTATACATTAAATTTTTCTCATTTTCTTTATAAATTTAAAGCCTCAATTATAGCTTGAAAAGATTAATAAAAGCTAAGCAAAACTAAGTCAAAGCCTGTGCGATAAGCTCAGCTTGCTTTATCGCGTTTTCTGCGGTGATTTTGATTATATCTGGTGGGTAGCCAAATTCTCTTAGCACTTTTCTAACGGCGATTCTAAGCTTTATTTTTATCTTTTTTCAAATTCTAGCTTAACTAAAATTATCATTAAAACCCTTAGTTTTTCAAAAAAATAAAATCTTTAAAAAGCTCTTGGAGCTTATAAGCGCTAAATGGTAGATATTCAGCTATGCTAAAGCCTACTATTTTTGAGCTTTTATCAAGCAAATTTAAAATTTGGGCAAGTTTTTCAAGGTTCATTTTGCCCCCACCGCTACCATCGCCCACTAAAGTGGGATTTGCAAAATAAGTATCGCTAAAATACTCTACATTTAACACATCTATATCAAAATGCACCAGCAAAGCATCAAATTTATCTATAAAATTTTTTAACTCCTCATCATTTACAAACTCTTTATCTTGCACTTTATAAGACACGCCTTTTTTATCTAAAAATTCTTTTTGATAACTATGAATCTCTTGCAAGCCTATATATAAAAGTTCATTAGCCTTAAAAGGCTTGTTTTTAAGTAAAGTTAAAAGCTCCTCATCACCTTCTCCTAAAAGTGTGCCAAGCACGAAAGCATGAGCATTTGGATAATTATCCTTTGGTGAGCTAACATCAGGGTGTGCATCAATCCAAATAATGCCAAGCTTAGGATATAAGGCATGCAAATAATCAAAACTTGCTAAAGATACATAGCAAGTCCCGCCTATGGTAATGACTTTTTCAGGCTCATAGCGCGCTAATATAGCTTGAGCTTTTTTGGTGTTTTGTATCACTTCATTTCTTGCAAATATGCCATTTTCTATCTTAAATTCAGCCTCGCTTGGCGGAGTAATAGGCACTTCAAAACTCGGTTGATTGCTATTTTGTGGCAAAATTTGAGTAAGGAGTTTAGCTCCTAGATAATATTCTTTTAAACCGCCACTAAGATAATCTGGATATACAAGTCTTAAGCTTTTCATTGTGTTTGTCCTTTCAAAAATTGGTGTAATTTTAGCTTAAAAAGATAATTATGATATTAAATCCGCTGCGATAAGCTCAGCTTGCTTTATCGCATTTTCTGCGGTAATTTTAATCATATTTGGTGGATAGTCAAATTCTTTAAGCACTTTTCGCACGGCGATTCTAAGCTCTGCTCTTACACTTTCTCTTATTTCCCAGTCTAAACTCGCTTTTGACTTGATTTCGTAAAATACCGCCTTTGAAAGCTCTAGCAATTTCTCCTTTTTCATCACTTCTTCTACACTTTTATTTTCCACCAAAACACTATAAAAAGCAAATTCATATTCACTTAGCCCAAGCTCCTTTTTATCCTTATCCTGCTTTATTAGCTCCTTGCTAAGCTCTATTAGCTCTTCTATAACTTTTGTCGCATTGATAAGCTTGTTTTGATAGTTAAGCAAAATTTCAGTCATTTTTTCAAATAAACTCTTAGTCCTTAGCTCGCTTTGCATTCTGGCTTTTAGCTCATCATTTAAAAGCTTTCTTAAAGTCTCAAGTGCGATATGCTTATGTTTATATGCCCTCATATCCTCTAAAAATTCATTTGAAAGTATGGATATATCTTTTGCGTTGAGTTTGCTTTTATCCAAAATATCAACTATACCCTCACTTTTTAATTCATTATCAATGATTTGCTTTATAAGGCTTTGTTGTTCTCTATCTATAGTGGCTTTACTTTCTTGCTGACTTTTTTTGATTCTATTTTTTAGCATATCAAAAAGGGCGATTTCTTTTGCAAGTTCATTTGCTTTTTCATTTGGCAAAAGTAGGGTATAAGCTTTTATAAGCTGTGTGCATTCATCTAAAAAGCGTCTTTTTTCTTTCTCATCACTTAAGATTTTATTTATGATTTGCTGGATAATTTCTAGTTTATTTATATCAGATTCTTTAAAATACTGCATATAATCAAACTCAAAAAGCATATCTTTTATCACTTCATATTTTTCTAGCATTTTTTGTTCTAGCTCGCTTTTATCAGCGATAAACTCACTTTGAGAATCTTTGGTATAAAATTTCAAAGCCTCTTGCAAAGATGCCATTATACCGATATAATCAACGATAAGCCCTCCGCTTTTATCCTTGCATACTCTATTTACGCGAGCAATTGCTTGCATGAGATTATGCCCGCTCATAGGCTTATCTACATACAAAGTATGCAAAGGCGGCGCGTCAAAGCCTGTCAGCCACATATCACAAACGATGATAAAATCAAGCTCATCATTTATATCTTTGGTTCGATTTGCGATGATTTTTTGCTCTTCTTTGCTTATGTGAAAGCTTGCTAGCTCCGCCCCATCATCACTACTTGAAGTAATAATAACTTTAGCGCGTCCTTTATTGCAATCATCATCGTGCAAGCTAGGCTCAAGGGCGACTAGTTCTTTATATAAATTAACAGCGATTTGCCTACTCATACACGCTATCATCGCCTTACCCTTAAGCTTTTGCTTTTTAGCGTTAAAATGCTCTAATATATCCTTAGCCACAGCTTGCAGTCTTTGCTTTGCACCTATGATTTGACTAAGTTTTAGGGCGTTAGTATTATTTTTGTCTTTTAAGTCCTTATCTAAATTTTCTATGAGCTTTTTACCCTCATCACTCAAATGAATCTTAGCAAGCCTACTTTCATAATACAGCGGCACAGTAGCCCCGTCCTCCACAGCTTGCTTCATATCATAAATATCGATATAATCCCCAAAAACACTACGCGTATTGGCATCATCTTTTTCTATAGGCGTTCCGCTAAAGCCTATATAAGTGGCATTTGGCAGGGCATCACGCACATTTTGCGCGTAACCATAGCTGATTTTCTCGCCTCTTAATCTCGCTTCAAAACCATACTGCGTGCGGTGTGCTTCATCAGCGATAACGATAATATCCTCTCTTTTACTCAAAGTTTCAAAGCGTTCGTTCTCATCTTTAAATTTTTGCATAGTTGAAAAGATAATCCCGCCTTTTATGCCCTTTAACACACTTTTAAGCTCTTGTGTAGAATCTACGCGTTTTGGAGTGGTTCTTAAAAGCTCGCTTGAGTGACTAAAGGTGGTAAAAAGCTGATTATCTAAGTCGTTTCTATCGGTTAAAATCACAAGGGTTGGATTACTTAGCTTGTCTAAAGCCTTAGCTGCAAAAAACACCATAGAAAGGCTTTTTCCACTACCTTGAGTGTGCCAGACTACGCCGCCTTTTTTGCTTTCTCCAGCTACGCCCTCACTCATCGCCTTTTGCACGCTTAAAATGGCTTTATTTACAGCATAGTATTGATGATAAGCAGCGATTTTTTTGATGATTTTACTTTGTGCGTAGCCGTTTTTATCAAGGAATTTCACATTTTCATAAGTGATGAAAAAGCGGATAAAATCAAGCAAAACGCTAGGATTAAACAAGCCATTTATAAGATTTGTTAGCTCAAGTTTAGAATCTGCTTGTTTATCTTTAATCTTCCACGATAAAAAGCGAGAAAAATCCGCACTCAAACTTCCCACCTTAGCACTAAAACCATCGCTAATAACGCATAATTCATTCGTAACAAAAAGCGCGCAAGATTCTGCCTTATAAGTTTGAATTTGATTAAAGGCATTTTCCAAAGTCGCATTTATATCAAGGGGATTTTTCAGCTCAAAAACCACCAAAGGCAAGCCATTGATAAAAAGCAAAACATCAAAACGATTTGTAGCCTTTTGACGAAAGGAAAATTGACGAGTTGCTAAAAATTCATTTAAAGCCACATTTTTAAAGTCTATCAGCTCTAAATTTATGCTCCGCTCCTCACCACCAGCAAATACACTTAAACTCATACCATTGATAAGATAATTATGAAAAGCCTTGTTTTGCTCTAAAAGCTCGTTATTATCATTTGCAAGCTGGGTGAGTTTTTTATAGGCTTCTTTGACTAAATTTTCTTTTTGCTCCTCATTTAAAAAATCATATCTTTTATTTTGAGCGAAATTTAAAGCATAAACCGAGCGTAAAAACTCCTCTTTTAAAATCCACTCATCGCTTTTTCTTTGCAGTGTTTTGGCTTCTTTATACTCATAGCCAAGATTTGTTAAAAGCTCTATAGCTTCTAGTTCAATGGTGTTTTCATTTATTTGGTTAGTTGGCATTTAAAGTCCTTTCACTTTCATCATGCTTAAATTTATTTTTATTCATTGTTCTCCCATATATTTTTTATAATGGTCTTCATTTCCTGTATGCTTAAATATATTTCTAAAATTATCAATAATTTCCTGATTACCTATCTCTTTAAAATCAATTATATTAGCACTATCAGAGTGTGATTCTCTTTTAATAAATCTTATAAAAGCATTGGCTGTGAGTTTATCAAATTCTTCTATATATTTGTCATATTTTTTTCTCCCTACAAAAGCAAAAAAATGCTCTAAAATATTTCTCATAACATTTGGTATTATATGCCTATATTTATCACGATTAATTTCATCATCTCCATTAAATTTTTTTACTATATTCCAATAAGATTCATACTCATTTGCTATATCTTGGCGTTGAATTTTTTCTATTCTTGAATATTCTTCCTTTGAAATTTTATATAATAATGTATTTTTTGGTTTCCCAGTAGGTGTTATATTATGAATTAATTCATGAAAAAAATAAAGATTATGGGTTAAAATAAATACTTGCGATACTTTTACGCTGTTTTCTTTTTTGATTAAAAAATGCCTTTTAATTAGTTGAGCTACATTAAAAAGATGATTATGCGATAAGCTAGATACAGGATCATCTATAACTATAATTTTATTTTTGTCTATTTCATCTTTATTTTCTTTACCCTTACATAATTCTATAAAATAAAGAAAGCTTATTATCCCTTTCTCTCCCTCGCTTAGAGTATTAAATACAGCCTTATTATTTTCCCTTACGATTTGGTAGAAATTATCGCCATACTTTTCTATACGAAAACTTTTTATTCCTATACTTTCAAGACTTGCGTTAATTGCTTTTATTGTGTGCTCTACACTTGATAACTTTTCTTTTTCTTCGGTAATAGAAGTATTATTTTCTTTAATTTTTTCTTTATTTGCGCTTATATTATTAGCAAGATTGCTTATTTTTTCATCATGCTGCTTTTTATTTTTTTGATATTCTTCAATTTCAACTTTATATTTATTATACATATTTATCCAAAAAGACTCTTTTATTTTCTCTTTCATTTTATTTTCATTAGCTTTTTCCTCTTTATAAGTCTTTATATTATTTTGTATTTCACTTATCAAAGAATTTAAATTAACCAAGCTATTCTTAGAATTTTCTAGCTTTATAATCCTGCTTGGTTCTTGAATTTTGTTTTTTATTAAGTTAATATTGTTTTGAATGGTATTTTTTAGTTCTTGGTATAATCTTTCAAATTTTTCCTTTCTCTCCTCTTTTTCTTTTACAAAATAGTTACTTAAAAAATTCTGTATATCTGGTAAGCCTTGCAAATATTGTTCATATTGATTCAATCTTTCTTTTAAAGCATTAATATCCTTTTGATAGCTTTCATTAAAATATTCTTGCAATTGTATTTTAAAATCTTGCGTAATGGTTTCTTGCTGACAAAATGGGCAAAGATTGTTGCTAAATTTAAGGTATTCCTGCCCTTTTTTTACCCAGTCTGAATTATTTAGTTCTTTAATCAAAGCAGATACGCTACTATTTTCGTTACCAACGATATTTTTTGCAAAAATTTCATCTTGTTCGATTATCTCAATATTATCCAATAATATGGGCTGAATGTCATTTACTTCGCCACTATTTAATTTTTTAAAGCTTTTAAGCTTATTTTCGCAAACGTCTAAAGTAAAAAATTCAGCTTTTGTTTGTATTTTTAAGATTTCTTCTTTTAATATTTCCTTGCTACCCATAAAGCCTACCAAGCAATATTTAAATATTCCCTGTTCGTAATCTTTATAATTTCCTACAATACTCCATATTTTATCCTCAAATTTTTCATTTATTTGATTAAACTCACTATTTTCCTTTTTTATATCTCCAGTGTTTGTTTCATTCTTTTGTTGCAAATATTGATTTTCTTCTTCTAGTTTTTTAATATTATCTAAAATATTTTTATTCTCACCATCAGGCACTAAAGTAAAAATACCCCTTAACCCCTTCTCATCAACTTCTCTAAAAGTATCATCAATAAAACCTTGATTATAAACTAAAATTTTCTCATTATTTTCATCAAATCCACTAAGCTCACACGCGCTAAAATCTTGGCTATTTAGATTTGCAAATGCTGTGTTTTTGCTACGCAAGAAATTTGACATAATACTTTTTCCAGAGCCATTTAAGCCATATATAAGCACATTTTCAGCTATTTTGGTTTCAATCGCTTTGTTTTTTTCTATTGCTATTGTAGGCTCAAGTATTGCTTCGCTATAGCTACCAATATTTTTTAGCTTAATGTATTTAATCATAAAATTTTCCTTACTCAAAAATCTTTTTTAAAATTATATCACGCAGAGATTCTAAGTTTTGAATTTGCTGTGAGTTGTGATAAATTTTATCAAACATTGGCTTAACTTGTTGGTTAAACAAATTAAAGTTCTCATCGTCTGGGATATTAAAAACTATACTACGCAAATTATTTAAAGTAACATATTCTTGCGTGCTTCCACCTCTATTTTCGTGTATAAATTTTATCCCAAAAGTTGAATTTAACCAAAGATACACAAAATACATAAATTTTTTATTTTGAGAGGTTTTAAAAAGCCCAATGTTTTTAATGGCATAGTTTATAGTATTTGACTGCTCTAAGTATGTAAGTCCTATCGTTCCTATCATTGAAAACAAAATATCGCCTTGCTCGACCTTACTTCTTTTATTGATTTTTTCAAAATCTTCTTTAGAGATAAAATATGCATTATCAAAATCTAATTTGTTTTTCAAGATATGTTTTGAAGTTATTAATTTTTTACCAAATTCTTTTTGTTTTGGGGAATCATGTGTCCCATCTTTAACTTCAAATAAATCTGTTATTACCTTTTCCTCCCAATCTTCCTTAGCATTTTCTATAAAATGATGGCGGAATAATGTTTGGGCTATGGATTCTAGGGTTTTATTTTGTTTGTGGAGTAAAACTATTTTATCATCAAAGCTACTTAGAATTTGTGCTATTTTTTCTTGGGTTTTGAGGGGTGGTAAAGCAATTGTCAAGTTTTCAAAATCGCCTTTGTTGAGTATAGGAACAGCGGTGCCATCTCCTCCAAAAAGTCTTAGCGTAGGATAAATTCCAACCATTGAATAATATAAAAAATCATTGTTTGCTTTAAGTGGATTTGGTATTATTGAATTTATTTGTTGATTAGTAATGGCTTCTGTATTATTCATAACAACTTTTCCCATATCAGAGCCAATACAAGTTACCAAAATGGAATTTTTAGGTAATATAATTTTACTAAATCTTTTTATCCCCTCATTAGAAATTTTTCTTTCAGAATTTGTTGCGAATTTATGATAGTTTTTATAATCTGTTGGGGTAATAAAAAGCATATTTTCTGATTATTTTTTGACGGTGTTTTGCCTGTTACAATAGTGCCAATATCCCCAAGTCTCACTTCCTCCCAGCTTTCTTTTTGCAATGATTGAAAAAAGTTGATTTGCATTTTTGCCTTTCTTATTTATATTTGTGGATTGCTTCGTCAGCTACGCTTCCTCGCAATGACGCAGTAGAGATTCTCGCAGTGGTGCTTTCATTTAATCCCACCGCCTATCATATCAAGGCTTGCAAGTATTTGTTTGTTTAGGATTTCTTCTTGCTTTAACTGCTCTCTTAGTTCTGTATTTAGCCTTGTAAATTCGCTTTCAAAGTCAAATTCCTCATCATTATCCGCAAGCCCTACGAAGCGTCCGGGTGTGAGTATATACTCAAGCGCGCGGATTTCCTCAAGTGAAGCGGATTTGCAAAAGCCTTTTGTGTCCTCGTAATTGTTTGTTTCTTGGATTGCTTCGTCAGTTGCACCTCCTCGCAATGACGAGTTCCCATTTTCTTGGGCTTTTTGCCATTTATGATAGGTATTTGAGATGAGCTTTATATCCTCGTTTGTGAGGATTTTGTTTTTGCGGTTGATGAGTGTGCCTAGATTCCTTGCGTCTATGAAAAGTGTGTTTGTGTGCGTTTTGCCTCTTCTTAAAAACCACAGGCAGGCTGGAATCTGCGTGTTTAAAAAGAGCTTTGCGGGTAGATTGACTATGCATTCAACTAAATTTGCTTCGATGATTTTCTTGCGGATTTCGCCCTCGCTATTTGTGTTGCTCGTAAGGCTTCCTTTTGCAAGCACAAAGCCAGCCCTGCCATTTGGTGCGAGGTGGTGGATAAAGTGCTGAATCCACGCATAATTTGCATTTGAGCTAGGCGGTGTGCCAAAGCTAAATCTTGCGTCATTTGCAAGGCTTTCATTAAAATAATCTGAATCATTAAAAGGCGGATTTGCGATGATAAAATCCACCTTAAGCCCCTTGTGTGCGTTGTTTAAAAAGCTTCCCTCGCTGTTCCATTTCACTTGCGAGGAGTCAATTTTACGCATAGCTAGATTCATCTTTGCTAGTCGCCAAGTGGTTTGGTTGCTTTCTTGCCCAAAGATAGATATGTCATTTATCTTTCCTTGATGTTCTTTGATAAACTCCTCACTTTGCACAAACATACCCCCACTGCCACAGCACGGGTCAAACACCCTGCCTTTATAAGGCTCAAGCATGCTTACAAGCAGTTCCACAACGCTTTTTGGAGTGTAAAACTGCCCGCCTTTTTTGCCCTCAGCTAAAGCAAATTCACCCAAAAAATACTCAAAAACATGCCCTAAAATATCGCTTGTATTTGCTTCTTTTAAGCTTATAGAATCAATTAAATTCATCAAATCCCCAAGCGTAGCACTATCAAGATTTTCTTTTGCATAGACTTTTGGTAAAACGCCTTTTAAGCTTTCATTTTGCTTTTCGATAAGCTCTAAGGCATAGTCTAAGTCCTTGCCAATGCTAGGTGTTTTTGCCTTTTTGATTAGGTCTTGCCAGCGCGCATTTTGCGGGATAAAAAAGATATTTTTTGCGATATAAAAATCCTCATACTCAACATCCTCATCCTCACTTACTAGCTCATCATAAAGCTTTTGAAAACTATCGCTGATAAATTTCAAAAACACCAAGCCCAGCACTATGTGCTTATATTCAGCCGCATCTATGTTTTTGCGAAGTTTATCAGCTGCGGTGAAAAGTGCGGTTTCTAACGACTTTTGAGGCTTTGCTTTTGTTTGTTTTGCCATCAATGTGCCTTTTGAGTGAAATTTTTATACAATTATACACTTTTTATCAAAATTTAAAAGCATTTTTTTTGCAAGTGCATAAAACTTTTATTTAACAAAAAAAGCTAAAATTACGCCTATGTTTTTTATAGTTTCTTGTATTTTTATGTTGATTTTTGGCTTGGCTAATGTTTTTATTTATAAACGTTTGTTTATGAAAATTCCTTTTTTACAAGCTCATAGGTTTTGGGTTTTAGGCTTTGTGCTTGTGATTTTTGTGATGGAATTTGCTTTTTTGATGTTTAGGGCAGATGATCGCTTTAATAGCACTATATATAATGTTTTAGCTCATTCTTTTGCTTTTACTTATTTTTTCTTTTTTGTTACGCTTTTTGCTGAAATTTTAGCCTTTTTTATACGCTTTTGGGTAAAAAAAACGAGCAAGCTTCCCTTAAATCCACAAAGACGTTCTTTTATCAAGCTTATTTTTAATTTTTCCTTGCTTATCTTTGGTATAGGGCTTGTGCTTAGAGGCTGGGGCAATGCTATGAATGTGCCAGCTGTAAAGCAAATGAATTTGAGCTTAAAAGGCTTGAAAAATGACTTAAGACTTGTGATGATTAGCGATGTGCATTTGGGTAAGAACCTGCACGATGTCTTTTTGGGCGAGCTTGTAGCAAAGATCAATGGCTTAAAGCCTGATATTGTAGTCATAGTTGGCGATTTAATCGATACAAAGCCTAAGGAGCTAGAGCATTACATACACAAGCTTAATGACTTGCAAAGCAAGCTAGGCACTTTTTATGTGCTTGGCAATCATGAGTATTACAGAGGGCTTGATGAAGTTTTAAGGGTGCTAAGAACAAGGACAAATTTAAAGATTTTAATCAATGAAAGCGTGGATTTAGGCGAGTTTAATATAGCTGGGCTGGCTGATCTTGCTGGACTTCGCTTTGCAAATGATGAAAAAGGCGTTGGCTTAAGTGGCTTAGGGCCAAACTCACTTACAAATTTTACTCCTGATATAAAAGCTGCAACGAGTAATTTAAGCTTAAACAAGCCAAGTATTTTACTTTCTCATCAGCCAAAAAGTGTCAATGTGCTTGATGTGAGTGCTTTTGATCTTGTTTTAAGCGGACATACTCACGCTGGGCAGGTTTTTCCTTTTGGAGCTTTGGTGCTTGCTCAACAAGGCTTTTTGTATGGGCTTTATGAATTAAGTCAAAAGACTAAGCTTTATGTAAGTAGTGGGGCTGGATTTTGGGGACCTGCGATTCGTTTTTTAGCTCCAAGTGAGATCGTTTTAATGCAAATAAAGGCTGAGGCTTAGAGGAGGGGATTTTGGATAAGCTTGTATCGCGAGTTTTTGGGGCAATTGCTGGTTTTGAGTTTTTTAGCTTTTTGCAAAATTTCATTAATCAAGCTTATGTGAATTATTTTAAGATAGACTTAAGCGAATTTCAAGACGCCAAAGAATATAAAAGCCTCACCGCCCTTTTTACAAGAGCTTTGCAAAAGCCAAGAGTTTTAGAAGATGGCTTTATCTCTCCTTGTGATGGTAAGGTTTTAGAATGTGGCAAAAGTTTTGTGGGCGAGGGGACAAATCTAGCCTTTAGCGTGAAAGGTTTTACTTATGATATCGATGAGCTTTTGCAAAACGCTTATGAAAAAAAGGAACTTGAAAAAGGCGTAAGTTATGCAAATATCTACCTTTCGCCTCGTGATTATCACCGCTATCACGCCCCTTGCGATCTACAAATTCTAAGCGCAACTTACACCAGTGGCAAACTTTTAAGCGTAAGTGAAGCAAATGTTAAAAAATACGCGAATTTATATGCAAAAAATGAAAGAGTGGTATTAAAATGCCTTACAGCTGAAAAAAACTTGTTTTGGCTTGTTTTTGTCGGGGCTTTAAATGTAGGTAAAATGTGCTTTGAATTTGACAAAAGCATACAAACAAATGCCCCACACGCTCATAATTTTACGCACACTTATGAGAATTTAAAGCTAAAAAAAGGCGAGGAGCTAGGGCATTTTGAGCTTGGCTCAACTATACTTATCTTAGCTTCAAAACTTGAATTCCAGCAAAACTTAAGCCAAAAAAGTGTGAAATTCGGACAAAATATAGCTAAGGCTTGATAAAAGAAAATCAAAAGCTAAATACTTAGTTTAAGCTGATAAAAAGTGTGTTTTGTATGGTAAATGAAGCTAAAGCTTACCGCAATACAAATAACAAGAATTATTCAAAAGTGTAAAATAATCTCGCCTTAAAAGCTTTTTGAGACTTTCAAGGCGAAAAAGCTTAGTGTGAGCAAGAACAGCCACAACCGCTATTTTCGTTAAAGAATTTTTCAAGATCTTCTATATTTGGGAGTTCTGTAACCTCAGGAACGATTTGTTTATACACAATTTTGCCGTCTTTAATCACGAAAATCGCACGAGCAAGCAAGCCTTCTAAAGCTCCATCGCTAAGCAAAACGCCGTATTTTTCACCAAATTCTTTAGATACAAAATCACTAGCGACGATTATATTATCTATGCCTTCTGTGCTACAAAATCTTCCCATAGCAAAAGGTAAATCTTGGCTCACTACGATCACTTCGGCATTTGGGTTTTGAGCAACTCTTTTATTAAATTCTCTTGCCTCAGTTGCACACACTGGTGTATCAAGGCTTGGCACGCTTAAAACAACTTGGATTTTAGCAGATTTTCCCACTTCAACCACGCCTAAGTCCTTGCTTTTAAGCTTAACAACAGGTGCATTATCACCAACGCTTACTCCACTGCCTTTAAGGTGCATCGGATTTCCTTTAAAAGTTACTGAATTCATTGTTTCTCCTTTTGGATTTTATATTTGCTTATTTTTAAGCTAGCCTTATTATAGCATTAAAGTCTTAATTTAAGATATTAATCACTTAAAATAAGTCTTTTTTTAATATATGAGTGTAAAAATGTATCTTAAAATATATAAAAATTTGTTATAATCTGCTTTTTTAAAGGATAGCCTTGAATGTAAAAATTTGCTTAAAGCTGTGCTTGCCAGTAATCTTTAGTTATATACCGCTTGGAATGAGTTTTGGGATACTTGCCTCTAGCAATGATTTTTCCTTACTTGAAGTGATTTGTATCTCTTTTTTTGTGTATTCTGGTTCGGCTGAGTTTTTACTCATCGCTTTTATTACGGCTAAGCAAGGTTTGCTTGGTATTTTTGTTACGCTTTTTTTGCTTGGGTTTCGGCATTTTTTTTATACCTTAAGTTTGCTTGAGCGACTCAAAGGCTTAAATTTCTTAAGGCATTATGTGATATTTGCCCTTTCTGATGAGAGTTTTGCCCTTTTAAGCACCAATGAAAAGAGCTTTGAAAGCGTGCAAGATAAAAACAAAAAAAGCTTGTATTATGCTTTGCTTTGTTTTATCAATCAAGCCTCTTGGGTGCTTGGCGGAATTTTAGGCGTATTCGTGCAAAAGATGATGAAATTTGATTATAAGGGCATTGAGTTTTGTTTAATCGCTCTTTTTATCGTGCTAAGTTATGATGCGTTTAAGCTTAATCCAAACAAAAAAGTTCTTATTTTAGCCGCTGTAATAGGAATTTGTGGCTTTTTGTTTATCGCAAAAGCTTATATGCTCTTTATCTGCCTTACTCTTGCTTTGATTTTGCTTGTTTTGGGAAAAAGATATGTTTGATAGTTTTTATTTAGAAGCTGTTTTTTGTGGATTTTTAGCGACTTATCTTGGGCGAGTTTTGCCCTTTTTGCTCTTTAAACGCAAGCAAAACTCAAGCACGCTAAGTTTTATCCAAAAAAATATGCCACTTGTGATTATGGTTATTTTAGTGTTCTATTGTCTTTTTTCTTTTAAGCTTGACTTTGTGCTATTTTTTTCTTGTATTTTAGTTTTAGGGCTTGAAATTTGCTTTAAAAATGCCCTTTTAAGTATGATTTTAGGGACTATTTTTTATATGATTGCTTCAAGGCTTGTGTGATGGATTATACCCTTTTTGTGCTTTCTTTTGCTTCGGTTTCTTTTCTGCCCGGACTTTGTATGAGCTTGGCTCTTTCTTTGGGACTTAGCATTGGTTTTAAAAAGACTTTGTGGATGATGGCTGGAGAGCTTTTTGGGGTTTTGCTTGTAGTGGTGCTTTGTGGGCTTGGGGCGAGTTTTGTTTTGCAATTTAAGCTTGCTTTTATGGTGTTTAAACTTTTTGGAAGTTTGTTTTTGCTTTACACAGCCTACACGCTTTTTCATCAAAAACTCGAGCTTAAAAAAGGTGAGTTTAAATTTAAAGATAAAAGCACGCTTGTGTTTCAAGGCTTTTTAGCAACTATTTCTAACCCAAAAGCGTGGATTTTTATGCTTGCTCTTTTACCGCCTTTTTTGCAAAAATCAAATTTACTTGTGTTAAGCTCTATCATTATTTTTATAGAGTTTCTAGCACTTTGCACCTATGCCTTAGGTGGAGTGGCTTTTGGCTTGTTTTTAGGTAAGCATATAAATAAACTCAGTAAATTTTCAGCCCTTTGTGTAGCATTTTTAGGCTGTTTTATGCTCTATGAGCTCTTTTTTGAGCTTTAAATTTCTTAGAAAAGCTTAAATTTATTTTACAGGCAAGCTAAAATAAAAGCATTTTGGCTCTTTTTCAAAGCCTATTTGTCCGCCATGTGCGTTGATGATTTGCTTACAAAGGCTTAGTCCTAAGCCATTTCCCTTAAGTTTTGTTGTTTTAAAGGCTTCAAATACAGCTTTTTCATCTTTTATGCTTGCTCCATTGTCAAAGACTTTGATGATGAGCTCATTTTCTTTAAGTAGGCTTTTTATGCTTATTTTTCCATTTTGATTTTCGCTTTCTTCTATGGCATCTATGGCGTTGTAGATGAGATTTTGAAGCACAAGGTTGATTAGGGCTTTATCAGCGTTGATTGTTAAGTCTAAAAACTCAAAGCTAAAGTCAATTTCAGCATTAAAATTATAAGAATGAATAATTTGCTCGCATTCATCTTTGAGCTCTAAAAGATTGAAATCCCCTGAGTTTATACGCACGCCCTTAGTAAAAAGTAGGGTAGAATTGACTATCCTTTCTACCCTTGAAGTGGCTTTTTGAATTTCAAGCACTATGTGTTTGTTTTTAAGCTCTGTTCTTGAAAAAAGCGTGCTTGCAAGTAAAGAGATCGAGCCTATAGGATTTCTAATCTCATGAGCTAAATGCGCTGCCACACTTCCCATACTTGCTAGCCTTTCATTTCGCTTTTCATCGCTTATATCAGTAGCTTGGATAATGAGCCTTCCTTCATGACTGATATTTTTGATGATAAAAAAACGTCCCTCATACTCAAGCTCATAATGAGCCTTTGAGGTATCAATATGAGCTAGCAAAGCCTCATTTTTTAAAGCTTGCTCATTTTGCAAGATGATGGTTTTGCCCTCAAGCACCCAAAGCGCAGTTGGTAGCACCTCTATGATCTCACTCATCATCTTTCTTAGGCTCTCATAGCTAGCTTGCAAGGCTTTGTATTCATTTTCTATAACATAGGTTTGCTCGATTAAAGACTTAAGCCCTTCTTGTAAATTTTCTTTTTCAGCAGAATCAAGGCTTTTTAGGATATTTTCATTCATCATTGTTCCTTTAAAAGTTCTTTAAAATCATTCAAATCAAATAAAAGCAAATCGCTTTCTTTGAGTTTTAACAGCTCGCTTGAAAAGCCAGATTTTGAAAAAAGCACATAAAAATTTGGCTTTATATCAAGGTTTGAAGCTTTAAATTTAAGTAGATTAAGTACATTTTTACACACTTTTTTATTTTTGTATTTCACCTCGCCCACAAAGCATAAATTTACATCCTCATAATACAAATCAAGCTCCAAATCCCTATGCCAAAAGCTTGAAATTTCAGCTAAATCAAGCTTTTTTTGTAAAAATTCTTTACTTAAAAGTTCAAAACACAGGCTTTGATAATGTTCAAAATCCTTTTTTATAAGTTCTAGCACAAGATCAAACTCAGCATTTAAGATAAGTTCCTCATTGGGCTTTAAAAAATAATAAAAAAATCTCATAAAATGACTACAAAATAAAATCTTATCTTGGATAACATACCCTCTTAAGTATTTTTTAAGTTTTTGTCCTTTTGGGCTAAAAAAACGCTCTTCCCTGCTTTTTTCAAAGCTTACAAAGCCAAGTTCTAAAAGCTCTTTAAGTGCAGCTGTAGCTTTAAAATGCCCGAGTTTTTTGTTGATAGAGTATTTTTTACGGCTATTTTTAGCAAGTATTTTTAGGGCAAGCTCACTTTTTGCGCTCAATTTAAAATTTGAAGCGATAGAGGTATAATTTTGCAGATAATTAAAATTGATATTTTCATACAAATCACCCTTGTTTTCAAAGCTATTAAAGCCCTCAAACACGCTATATAAGTCAAAAAGTTCTTTCATATTTAAGTCCTTAAAAGACTTTGAAAATTGGCTAAATTCTATATTGCTACCCTTAAAATGATAAATTTATGCTATAATACCAGCATAGGACATTTTTTTGCTATGTAACTTCATAGCGTGCTCCTAGTGTGGGTTGTCCCTAGCGATAGGGATAAACTAATTTTAGCTAAGCATGTTTAATGAATACATATTTTTATAAATATTATTCACTCACAAAGAACTTTTTAAAATCCCCCAAAAGCTCTTCTCTCAAAAGATTCTTTTTTAGGTAAATTGAGTTTGAAATTTTCTAAGTCTTTTTTAGGCACTATAACTAAAGCATAGCCACCTTTTTTATTTTTATCCCAAACGCTATAAAATTCGCTTTTAGAACTTATATATTCACCATAACTTGGATCAAATACTTGGATATAATTTCCCTTATGATTAATAATTACAACAAAATGAGGAAATCTTGGATCATCTTCAATCTTTACAAGTAAAGGAATTTGAGGTAATTTTTCTAAAACTTTTCTATCAATAAGATAAGAATTCCCTTCAAATCCTAGTTTTTTAATAGCCTCTCTTAGATCTGCAAAACTAACCATATCAGTATAAAGCTTTTTTTGATTCATTATTTTAAGCAAGTCTAATTCACTTAATTTTTGTTTGTCAATAAGATTAACAATGGTCGCAAGTGAGGAAGCTCCGCAACTTTCCTCATATGTTTGTCTTACTACTCTTGTATTTTTAAGTTCTTGATAAGATTTAACAATAAATTCGGCTTGCGACAAAAGGGGCAAACACAAACAAATAACAATCTTTAAGACTTTTTGCATAATAATCTCCTTTTGTTGTATTATAGCTAGAAGAAATAAAATTTTAAGAAATTAAAGATAAAAATTTATTTTCTTAGAAAAAATTTGATATAATTAACAAATAAAAATATCAAACAAAGGAAATCAAATGAAAAAGCTATTTTTAAGTGTAATGATTGTTCTAGGGTTTGCTAGTTTTGCAAATGCAAATGACATACTTGCAAAAGTAAGTAATGGTATGGTAAGTGATACTTCTGCTGGTGTTAAGGTTTTAAGCCTTGAAGAAGAAAAGCAAGTTGTGGGTGGAGCATTTTACCATAGAATATCAAAGCTTGATGATGGAGTATCTCAATATTGGTTAGCAAGTGATGGAATGTATATCACTACT
The DNA here is from genome assembly GCF_005406235.1 of Campylobacter sp. MIT 12-5580. Classification (NCBI taxonomy): domain Bacteria; kingdom Pseudomonadati; phylum Campylobacterota; class Epsilonproteobacteria; order Campylobacterales; family Campylobacteraceae; genus Campylobacter; species Campylobacter sp. MIT 12-5580. The sequence goes on along the minus strand of NZ_NXLK01000004.1, from coordinate 131,753 downwards.
AACTCACATACAGGTGCTTTAATGTCAAACTATCAGACTGATTCCGTAAGAAAAAAAATGGGATATAGTGGTAATGGAATTGTTGTTTTAGGTGCAAAAAATATCAAAACAGGTGCTTATAATTTTGTTCTTTACGATACAAGAAGGCAATTACCAATAGGCATAATAGATCCAGCAACTTATAATTATTACACCAAAAGTGAGCTATCTACTTTTAAATCAAATGCTAGGTGGTAACAAATGCTTAGCACCTTTACGCTCAACAAAGAATCATTTAAATCTTCTCTTTCATATGAAAGAGAAGATGTTTATAGCACTTCACAAGAATGGAAACAAACTTTGAATAAGCAATTTGACACTATGCTCAAAAAAGAAGAAAACAAAGAAATTTCCAAAGAAGATTTAAGCCAAATTTTTGCAGAAAATAATAACTCCTATATAAGCTCAAAATTAAATGAATATTTATCTAAAATTAAAGATTTAAATGGCAATGATATAGATTTTAGTAGCTTAGATATTCAACACCAACAACAAATTATAGAATTTTTGAAAGAACCATTAGAAAACACCAAAGCTTATGGCACAAGGGCGAATTTAAGTGATATAAAAGTAGATTTAAGCGGATCTTCATTATATATAGAAGCTAATTTACACACTATTGACGGAAAAACTTTAAGTATTGGAGCAAAATTTATGCCACAAGAACTTACGGATTATAAGGCGTATTGTGGAAATGATGAACTTATAGTGGGCGATAGGGTCGATACTAAGATTTTATTTGTAAGTCAAGAGAGACTAAATACTAGTCAAAAAAAGGATTTGCTAGAAAAAATCCAAAATCAAGGAATTGATATTGAAAAGAATTTTGCCGATTTTAAAGGATATATTGGCATCTCTCTTTGTGGTTCTTTTGATAATCCAAACAATAATAGCTTATTATATCAAGAACATCTTCTTTATCGAGTTTCGAATGTAGAATTAAATTTAAATCAAGCCAAAGAAAATATCAAAAATCTTCCAAAAGAAGAAAATGAAAGTAAATCTGATACGCTAAAATTAACTTTTAAAAATATCATTTGGAATAATATAAAATCAGAACTTAGTAATTTCAATGATTTATATAAACTCAAAATAGAAAGCGAATTTATCAAAGAAAATTCTACTATACAACCATTGAAAACACTCCTTGCAAGCGATATTTTAAGTATAAACCAAAAAGAATAATTTTTAACTTCGCTTCCATTGCCTGAAATAAGTATGTCAAGCTTTGGGTGCAGAGTATAAACAAAAGTTTGATTGAAACTTAATTGTTTAGTGTCATTCCATATCGTTTAATCTCCGCTAATAGAAATATTCGGATAAGTAAAATACGAATTAAATCAAATTAAGAATTCCACCTTAAAAAATAATTCTATAAATTGTGCTAAAATTTCATAGTAATATCCGTCTTAATGTGTTGAAAATTCAAAAAATAAGACGATATTAAATTAAAGGAATCAGAATAAATGGTATAATTGTAGCAAATTGTTGTTGAGGTTTGCTTTGGAAATACAGAATTTAAGAAAAGATATTATTTTAAAAAAAGGTGTGCATTATTTTGATTTTGCAGCTTCAGCTTTGGCCTTAAAAAGTGTGGAAGCTCATCTTAAAAATACGCTTTTAACCTACGCAAACACGCATTCTGATAGTGCTTTACACTCTTTTAAAACTCAAAATTTATATCAAAATGCAAGAAAAGAGATTAAAGCCTGTCTTGGTTTGAATGATGATTTTGCTTTAATTGCTTGCGGATATGGCTCAAGCGCTGCTATAAAGAAATTTCAAGAGCTTTTAGGTATTTATGTTCCACCTCTTGTAAAAGAAAAATATCTTTTAAATTTAGATAAAAAAACTCTGCCCCTTGTCATCATAGGACCTTATGAGCATCATTCAAATGAGCTAAGTTTTAGAGAAGGCTTGTGTGAATGCGTGCGTGTGCCTTTGAATAAAAAGGGCGAGTTTGATCTTGACTTTTTTAGTTCTGTTTTAGAAAAAAACAAAGAAAGAAAGATCATCATTAGCATTTCTTTGGCTTCTAATGTAACAGGAATTTTAAGTAATTATAAGGCTATAAGCAAGCTTGGACGCAAATATAAAGCTATTATTGCTTATGATGCTTCAGCTTTTGCACCTTATCATCATATAGCTGCTAGTTTTTATGATGCTTTATTTATCAGCTCGCATAAATTTTTAGGTGGAGTTGGAGGGTGCGGGCTTTTGGTGATTAAAAAAAGCCTATGTGCCCCTAAGCCTAGCTTTGCAGCTGGTGGAACTGTGGGTTATGTCTCAAGGAGTTCAGCTTCTTATCTTTGCGATATTGAAAGCTTAGAAGAGGGTGGCACACCGCCTATTTTGGGGCTTATTAAAGCAAGTCTTGCTTTTAGAGTAAAAGCAAATATAGGACTTAAAAAGATCGTTTCAAAAGAACAAAAACTTGTAAAAATGTTTTTTAAGGAACTTGAAAGTATCAAAGAAGCCATCATTTACGCAAAAGAGCTTAAAAATCGCTTAGCAATCTTTTCTTTTAATATCAAAGGCATTTCTCCTTTTGATCTAGCTTATCATCTAAGTAAAAAATACAAGATAGAAACAAGGGCAGGGTGTGCTTGTGCTGGACCTTATGGGCATGATTTGCTTGGCTTAGAAGATGATGTGAAATTAAGCACTAAACCGGGCTGGCTTAGGGTAAGCCTTCATTATACGCATGAAGAAGAGGATTTGCGTTATTTCTTTAAGGCTTTAAAGGCGAGTATAAAGGAATTGAGCTAGTTTTTTTACCTCTTAAGTTTTAAAATGAGAGTTTTTTCATCAAAGCAAAACGAGCTCATTTACTCTGCGCTTAATCATCAAATTCTTGACTTAAGATAGTTCCATTTGCGTCTATTTTAAGCTCAAGTCTATTAGAAAGTTTGATTTTGTAATAATTTATCTTTCTTTCAGCCTCAAGTAAAAATGTGTTTGGAAATTGATTTTGTATAATTGCAGCGATATTTGCTGGCAGTATAGAAAAATTAATCGGCGTGAATTTGCTATCAATTTCTTTCCAATTTCCCATTATATCAAACTCAAGCTCAGTGCCATCAGTAAGATACACTTCAAAAGAATTGCCATCTCTTTGTGCCATACCAACTTGTGCTTTAAAATTCGTGCTTAAAAATTGTTTAGTGTTTTCAGGCAAAGAGTCTGGAGATATGATAAGATCAGCCTTTGCAAGCAAACAAAGAAAGAAAAAAGCCAAAACAAACTTTTTAAACACTATAATATCCTTATTTTTTCTGTATTTTAGCTCAATTTTAGTGAAGCCAGCGTGAATTTTGGATTATCTTAACATAGAAATGTTATAATTTACTAAAAAGGCTTAAAATTGTTTTGTGTTTTGCTTATCGCTTTAAATATCATTATTTATTTTCTTTTGCCAGATAATGAGCTAAAAGTTATTTTTGGCTTAAATTTAGCCTTTAAAGATGGTTTTTATTGGCAGCTTTTAAGCTCTATGTTTTTGCATGCTAATCTTACGCATTTAGCGTTAAATATGATTACACTTTATCAATTTGGCTTTGTTTTAGAACGTTATCTTGGAAGCCTTAGGTTTGCTCTTTTATACATACTTGGAGGGCTTGCTTGCTCGTTTTTGAGCTTTTTGTATATTGATATATTTGAAACGCATTTTGTGAATATTGTTGGTGCGAGTGGGGCGATTTGCGTTTTGATAGGGTATTATGCGTGTATTGATAAATCAAGCGCAAAAGGACTTGTAGTAGCTATTTTGCTCATTAGTTTCGCACCTTTACTTGTGGGTGTAAATATCGCTTGGTATGCGCATATATTTGGCTTTTTATGCGGATTTATCATCGCTAAAATGCGAATTTTAAAGAAATAGCTAAGGAAGTGATTATATGAAAAGGATTTATTTTTTACGTCATGCCAAAGCTGAGGAGAGTGCAAAAGAGGGCGATTTTTACAGAAAGCTAAGCAAGAAGGGCAAGAAAGATATACAACTCATGCTTGAAAGACTTAAGAGCTTTGAATTCAACTTAAATTGCATTATCTCAAGCCCAGCTACAAGGACAAGCCAGACAGCTAGGGAATTTGCGCAGACTTTGGGCTGTGAGCTTGTTTTTGAGGAGTGTTTATACGAGGCTGAAGCTAAAGATATAATTAATCTCATCAAAACAATCGATGAAAACTACCAAGAAATAATGCTCGTAGGACACAACCCAGCCCTGAAAGAAAGCATTGAGCTTTTAAGCGAAATTCATTTGCCTTCCTTTGCGACTTGCTCTGTGTTGTGTTTAGAATTGCCAAGCTTTAAGGAGCTAAAACTACACCAAGCAAGGCTTGTATTCTTTGAAAACTCAAAGAATTTAAAAGAAAGACATTTGTAAATTTGTGTTTTTGCAAAAATGAACTTGATAGACGAAATATGATAGGGGAGGGGAGTGATTAAATTTTGTTTTTAAAAGTTAGTTTTTATGTCTTAAAAATTAACAAAAGGCTAGAAAAAATAACTAGCCTTTGTATTTTAGTGAATAATGTTTAATTAAAACGAAAAAGTATAGCGAAGTCCTACTTGATAAGGTTGTTTTACCTTAGAGGTTACGCCATTAGCTGTAGCTTCTTGATTTAAAAGTCCAAAACGAGTGAAAAGCTCAAAGCCATGTACGTAATTATAAGTAGTTCTTAAACCAAGATTTAAAGCAACATCAAAACCATCTGGTTCGTCATTTCCTCTTCTTTTGTTTTTTACTTCGTGGCTAACATAACCCAAGCCCACACCGCCAAAAACACCATACTCAAGATCGCCTTCTTGAGCGAAATTGTAAAGCGCATCAGCATTTACATAAAGGTTCATTGTTTCAATTTGTGGATTATTGCCACCTTTGGTGTATTTGGTTCCCAAATCAAAGGTTCCATAGTATCTTACACCAAAATTTGCATCAAAAAATTCTTTATAACCAGCGATGATACCATATCTAAAACCAGTATATGAGCCACCTGAATTTGGTTTAGCTGCACCATAAGCAACATTTGCACCAACAAATGCACCAGAGTCTTCTGCAACAGCAGCACTTGCAAGCAAAGCCGAAGCTACTGCAACACTTGTAAAAATCTTTTTCATTGTGTTTCCTTCAAAGTGTATTTCATTAAATTTTCTAAGATTTAACGATTTTAAAAGTGTAATTCTAACTAAAAAATATAAATACGCATTTAATAAAATTAAAAATCTTTAATAAAATACTTGACAATATACAATATCAAAACATATCAATAAAGATATGGTTTTCAAAGCTAATAAAATATAAAAATAATATTATTTAAATTTAAAAAATAATATATAATTATATATAAATAAATTTATAAATTATTAATTTAAACTAAACTTAATTAATATGTATAATTATATGATATAATGTAAAATCAGCTTTGTATTTTAATTTTGTATTGAAAACTATAATTTTCAAACTTTTTTATATTTTTGCATACCATACTCTATTTTTACTTTTAAATTACTATTATATAGGATATTAAACCATTTTACCTTTTGAAGTTTATTTTTTTATCCATAGAATTTTAAGCATAGATTTGTGTTTATATATACCTACTTTTTTAGCATAGCAAAAAATAAAATTGTAAGTATGAATATAACTCAATAAGAATTTATAATTTATATTTATCATCTAATATAAATAATGATAAAAAAAGAGTTTTAAAATATTATTTTTATTTTTTAATTTTGTTTAAAGCTCTTTTTCATTAAAAATATCTTACAATACCCTTTTATTTTAAGGAAAACCAAACGATGAAATACCCACTTGACTGCGAAGAGGATTTTGAGCATTCCCTGCTCTTTTGGCTTGCAAGATATGTTAAATTTAAGCTGAGTTCGCTTTCAAATAAAGAACTTAAAAACGCTCAAGCCTTGGCTATGGTAAATTTTGAACTTACAAAAAACGTGCATCATATAGAAGAACTTGACGCCTTGGTAAAAAAAGCTAGAAATGCCGGATTAACAGGCGTAAATACTTATTTTAACCCTCTTAAAAAGCTTTATGAACAACTTTGTTTTTATAAGCTTTACTCGATGAAGCAAATTGATGAGGAGCTCGTGATTGAAGTGCTTGCAAGCATTACAGGAGCTTTATCTGATGCGAGCAAGAAAAACTACCGCATTGCGATGATGAATTTTTTTGATTTTTTAGATAAGCAAAATGAAGAAGAAGGCAAGGCTCATATTTATGATATAAGCCTTAAAAACTGGGCTGGTATAAGCAGCTTTAAGGGCAAATTACCCGAATACATGAGCGAAGAAGAGATTAAAAAATTTCTTGATGCGGTTGAAAATGCAGACTTTAAAGCCAACACCACGCGAAACAAGCTCATCATTAAAATCATCATCTTTACAGGCATAAGAGTAAGTGAAGCCATCAATCTCAAACGCAAGGATATCAGCGAGGAAAATGACTTGTATATCATTCGAATTCGAGCTAAGGGCAACAAATACCGCGTTGTGATGATTAAAAAAGAATTAATTGAAAAGCTTTTGCAAGACTTAGAGATCAATTATCTTAGCCAAGACGCCCTACTTTTTAGCAACAAAAAAGGCACAGCTTTAACTCAAGCTTATGTCAGCCGTATAGTCGAGCAAATCCTTTTTAAAGCTGGCATTCGCAAGCAAAAAAACGGCGCTCATATGCTGCGTCATACCTTTGCTACCTTGCTTTATAAAAAACAAAAAGACTTAGTTTTAGTCCAAGAAGCCTTAGGACATGCTAGTCTTGATACTTCAAGAATTTACACACATTTTGATAGTGACAAGCTCAAGCTTGCTGCTGAAGTGGCTAAAGAAGTTAGCGAAAAAGAAATAAGTCAAGATGAGTAAGGCTAACTTAAAGCAAAATTTTGCTGTGTTTGGGGATCATATCTATCAAGATTTTGCCTTTTCTTTTTCTGCGAGAAATTATCAAGAAACCAAGACTTTTTTTGAAAAAATAAAACAATATAAGCAAGAGTATTTCATCATAATTTGTGTAAAATACGAGTTTTATACTTATCTTTTTGATATAAATTTTACAAGCAAAAAGCCTTATATATACGCACTTTGCTTTAAAAAACGATCGATTTTTAAGCTAAATTTAAATCCATTTATGCGCTACTACCCTACCCTTACTCAAAAACTTGATAAAAAAAGCTATTTTAAAGCTTTTAACAAGGTTTTGAAAAGTATCAAAAAAGGACAAAGTTATCAAATCAATCTCACCCAAAAGCTCAAACTTCGCACGAGAATTCCAAGCTTTGAGCTTTTTCAGCTTCTTGCAAAAGAACAAAATGCCGAATACAAAGCCTTTTTACAAAGTGAATTTGGCGAAATTTTATGCTTTTCTCCAGAGCTTTTTTTCAAGATAAAAGATCAAAAAATTCTTACTGAGCCTATGAAAGGCACGATAAAAAGGGGTGAAAATGAGATTTTAGATAAACAAAACAAGCACTTTTTGCAAAATGATCATAAAAATTTAAGTGAAAATGTGATGATTGTGGATTTATTACGCAATGACTTATCAAAAATCGCTGATGAAGTAAAAGTTGATAAGCTTTTTGCGATCAAAACTTACAAAAGCTTGCACCAAATGATCTCGCAGATCAGTGCGACTTTAAAAGCTGAAACAACTTTGCTTGAGGTGCTTGAAGCCCTTTTTCCATGCGGATCTATAACAGGAGCTCCAAAGCTTGAGACGATGAAGCTGATAAACAAACTTGAGCAAAGAAAGCGGGGTGTGTATTGTGGGGCTATAGGCTTGGTGCATAAAGATGAGAGTGTGTTTAATGTCGCTATTCGCACACTTGAGCGAAAGAGTTTAAAGTCTGATTTTAGTTTTGGCGTGGGAAGTGGTGTGGTGTTTGATTCAAAAGCTGGGGCTGAATTTAAAGAATTAAAGCTAAAAAGTTCCTTTTTAAAGCCTTTGAAGCAGGATTTTTATCTTTTTGAAACTATGCTTTTTAAATATGGAAAAATTTTGTTTTTTAAAGAGCATTTAAAACGTTTATTTTACTCTGCCCTAGCCTTAAATTTCAAACACAAAAAGCTTTTAGGAGAATTTAAAGGCATTTTAGAAAAGCAAAGGGCTTATCAGGATTTTACTAAGCTAAGTTTTGAAAGCTTTAATGAGCTTTTATTTTCTAAGGAAAATGATTTTTTTGATGAAAGTTTTGTGAAAAGCGAATTAAAAGAGGCTGGTTTGAGACTCAAGCTTTTTAAGAATGGCGATTTTGAATTTGAGTTTTTTAAGATTAAGCCTTCACAAAGCAAGCTTTTATACTTGTCAAAAGACACGTTTATAAAAGATGATCTAAGTTTTCATAAAAGCTCTTTAAGGGATCGTTTTTCAAATTCAGCGAGTAAATGTGAGGAGAATTTGTGCTATGATGAGGCGTTTTGTGATGAGAAAGAAAGGCTTTTGGAAGGCTCAAGGACAAATTTGGTGCTTAGTTTAAATGGCAAACTTTATACACCAAGCTTAAAATTTGGTTTGCTTAATGGCATATATAGACAAGTCTTGCTTCAAACTCAGCATATCAAAGAAAAAACGCTTTTTAAACACGAGCTTTTTAAGGCTGATGAGCTTTGGGCTATCAATTCACTTAGAGGAGCTGTAAAGCTAAATTTAAAGGCTTTTGATGAGTAAGGTTTTGTTTATAGATAATTATGATTCATTTTCTTATAATATCATCTATTTGCTTGAAAAATTTGGCTTTGAAGTGCTTGTTATCAAAGATGATGAGTATAAAAGCCCCAAAGAGCTTGAGGGTTTAAATTTTTCTCATATCATCATTTCTCCAGGTCCAAATGCCCCAAAACATACAAATTTAAGCACAAAAGTTATCAAGCATTTTCAAAAAAGCAAAAAAATACTTGGCATTTGTCTAGGACATCAATGCCTTGCTTATGTGAGTGGGGGCAAGATCGCTAAACTAAAAGAGCCAAAACACGGTAAAACAACGCAGATAAAATTCAAAGAAAATGCCCTATTTCAAGGTTTAAAGCAGAATTTTAAGGTATGCTTATATCATTCTTTATATGTGAAAAAACTTCCCAAAGATTATGAGGCTTTAGCTTATGATACAAACAATGTTCTTATGGCTTTAAAGCATAAAAAGTATGATATTTATGGGGTGCAGTTTCACCCAGAAGCGATTTTATCTCAAGGCGCGGAGGTGATTTTGCTGAATTTCTTGCGTTTAAAATAAATTTACAAATCTTACCGCAAAAATCCTATTTTTTAATCTCAAATTTAAGCTTTTGGTATTATAATACAGCTTGATTTTAAAGAAATAAAAAAGGAAAATCAATGTTTTTCAAGAAAAAAATACCGCCAAAAACAAGTATGAAAAAAGAGCAAATAAGCGATTATATGCTTGATGATAGGCTGTATGATTTTACACAAAATATAAGGCAAATTGCTAAAGATAAGGACAAGGCTGCCCTACTCGCAAGGCAATTTACAAGACTCATTAAAGCCGATAAAGGTTTATAAATTTAAACTCTACTTCTTTTTAGTCTTTCATTTTTAGCCTAAAATCTTTTATATTTTTCAATTTTTTTAATCACGCTTTGTGATGTCTTTTAATCTTTATAAATTCAAAATCCACTGTATTTTTATCATTTTTATCAAAAATTTTATTTTGTAGTTTTTAAGTTTATATTAAGGGGGGGGGGGGCTACAATACACCTTTTTATATTTGTATTTTAAAAAGGTTTTTGATATGTTTTTGCCCCTGCAACATAAATTTAAGTTTATCTTGATCGTAGTTTTATTTAATATCCCCCTAGCTTTTTATCCTCTTTTTTTATATGCTCCAAATTTAAGCTTTAATGGCTCTAGTGTGTATTTTTTATGTGCTGGGGTGGCTCATTTTTATCTTTATTTTTTCCTTGTAAATCTGGCGTTTGTATATCCCTTGTTTTTAGCGCTTAAAAACAAGATGGTTTTGGCGTTTCTCATCGCTTGCTTGATCAATATCTTTGCTCATATCATACTTTTAACAGACGCGCATGTATTTTATCTTTACCGCTTTCACCTAAGCTTTGCTATGCTTGATTTGTTTTTTAATGCAGGCGGTGAAGTGATTTCTTTAAGCACGCAAACTATACTTGCTATCGTTGTAAAGGTGCTTGTGATTATATTTTATGTTATTTTTGCTAGCTTTTTTGCCCTTTATCTTACACAAAATAAAAGCCATAAAAGATTTTTTGTGCTTGTTTTGCCTTTGATGATAGTGTTGTATTTAAGTGTAAATTTTATACATGCTTTAAGTATGGCTAAGCAAGACTTAGCAATCATCAATCTTACCAATCGCCTACCACTTTACAAGCCTTTAACTATGAATTCTTTTTTAAGAAAATTTGGTATTGTGGCTCAAGACGGACAAAATGAGAAGTTTAAAGTTTTAGAAAGCGGATATTTTGACTATCCTAAAAAGCCGCTTGAGTATGAAGATGTAAGCTCAAAATACAATGTCTTGCTTTTGCTTAGTGATTCTTTAAGGGCAGATATGCTTAATGCTACAAATATGCCTTTTACTACAGAATTTGCCAAAAATGCAAGCATTTATACTAACCACTATTCAAGTTCAAATTCTACTCGCGGAGGCATATTTGGCTTGTTTTATGGCTTGCCACCTTCGTATTGGCAGGTGGCTTTAACAAGCGGAAAGAGTGCTGCTCTTATCCAAGCGGTCAAAGATCAAAATTATAGTCTAGGCGTCTTTACAACAGCAAATTTATACAAGCCTGAATTTCATCAAACCATCTTTGCAGGCGTTGAAAATCTTCGAATGGGCTCAAAAGGGGAAACTTTTCTTGAAAGAGAGGAAAATACGATAGAAGATTTTCATAAATTTATTCAAAATCATGATAAAAACAAAAGATTTTTTAGCTTTGTGTTTTTAGACAATATACACGCTTATACTTTTCCAGATGAATTTGCTCGGTTTAAACCTTATTCAAGTATCAATCATCTTTCTTTAAATGCTCAAAGTGATGCGAGCGAGTATTTTAACCTTTATCAAAACGCTGTGCTTTATACGGATTCAAATTTTAAAAGAATTATAGAAATTTTAAAAGAAAATCAGCTCTATGAAAATACAATCATCATTATAAGTGCAGATCATGGCGAGGAATTTAATGAAGATAAAGACAATCGCTGGGGGCATAATAGCGATTTTAAGGATTATCAAGTCAAAATTCCACTCATTATAAAATGGGGCGAGCAAAACAAAAGCGCCATAATACATACAAAAACAAGTGTATATGATATCAGCACAACCTTAATGCAAGAGGTTTTTAGAGTAAAAAATAATAGCTTGGATTATTCTATAGGTGAAAATCTTTTTCATCTTACAAATCGTCCTTATGTGCTAGCTGGCTCTTATACTGAAAATGCGGTTATAGAAGATGAAAGGATTGTTTTGATTAATGCCCTAGGTTTGCTTGAATTTAAAGATAAAAAATACCAAGATAGCAACAATACAAGCAAGAAGAATTTATTTGAAATTTTTGAAATTTTTTCTCGGTACTTGAAAAAAGAATGAAAAGAATATCATTAAGCAAAAGCTAAATGTATGAAAATAAAGAGTTTGAATGCAAAATCCTAGTTTTCACTCTTTTCTAGCACCTCAAAATACACTTCTTCAAGGCTAGAAAGCTCGCTTTGAGCAGTGCTAAGCTCCTCATACAAATTCGTTATACCTTGCTCCTCATAAAGCTCTTGTTTTGAAAGGGCATGTTCTAGCTCTTTGATCTTTGTTTCAAGCTGAGTTATTTTATCTGGGTAGCTTTTTAGAATTTCTTGTTCTTTGTAGCTGAGTTTTGTGCTTTTGTTTGTTTTTACATTTTTGCTTTTATACTCGGCTTCATCAGGCTCTTTAGAGCTTAATTTTTGGCTAAGTTCTTCAAATTCTTTAAGCTCTTTTTCATCTTCTAAAAGTTGAGTATAGCTTTTATGTTCTATCTCAATACTGCCATTTGGCTTAAAGACAAAGAGTTTTGAAGCGATTTTATCCATAAAATATCTATCATGACTTACCAGTAAAATCGCACCATTAAAGCTTAGCAAATACTCCTCAAGTATGTTAATAGTGGCGATGTCTAAATCATTTGTTGGTTCATCAAGCACGAGCATATCGTATTCTTTGGTGAAAAGCAAGGCTAAGGCTACTCTGTTTTTTTCGCCCCCACTTAGCACAGCTACATTTTGAGTTAAAAACTCCTTAGGAAATAAAAATTGCTTTAAATAGCCATAAATATGCATATTCTTACCCCTAACTTCCACCCTATCGCCTCCATTTGGGCAAAAAATTTCTTGTAAAGTTTTTTCACTTTCAAGCAAGGCTCTTGCTTGATCAAAATAACCAATTTTAAGCTCCCCTCTTTTTATCTTACCGCTATCTGGGCTAAGTTTGCCTAGTAAAATCTTTAAAAGACTAGATTTTCCACAGCCATTTTTACCTACTATGCCTATGCGTTCAAGTTGTAAAATACGCGTTGAAAAGTCCTTAAACAAAAGCTTTTCGCCCATACTTTTACTGATATTTTCAAGCTCAAAAAGCATTTTTTGACGATTAGTGCTTTGAGTTTGAGTGAAGTTATTTTGTGCTCTTTGTAATTCAAGCTTGAGTTTGTTAATCTGGCTTGGATTTTTCTTTGCCTCTTCTCTCATCTTTAAAATTCGCTCTTTACGCCCTTCGTTGCGTTTAAGCCTTGCTTTTACCCCGCGTCTTAGCCATTCTTCCTCGCTTTTAAGCTGTTTGACTAAAGTCTCATAGCTTTTACTAAGGCTAGCTAAAAGTTCAGCTTTTTTAGCCAGATAATAAGTATAATTTCCCTCAAATTTTCTCAGCTCTCCTTCTTCAAGCTCCACACAACGAGTAGCTACTTCATCGATAAAATAGCGATCATGAGAGATGAAAATTACACAAGATTTTGAGTTTTTAAGATAATTTTCCAAAAAAGCACACATATACACATCTAAATGATTGCTTGGCTCATCTAAAAGCATGATGTCAGGGCTTTTAAGCAAGATGGCACAAAGTGCAATTCGTCTTAGCTCGCCCCCACTCAAAGAAAGCAAGCTTCTATGCTCAAAACGTAGCAGATCAAGCTCTTTTAAGGTTCTATTCATTTTACTTTCTAAATTCCAAGCATCTTTACTCGTGATAAAATCAAAAAGGCTATTAATCTGCTTTAAAAGTTCTTTATTTTCAGGCTCACTAGCAAGCTTTTCATTTAAGCTTTCATAAGCTTTTAAAGCCTTAAACTCTTCAGCCAAATGTTCTTTCAAAGCCTCTTTAACGCTTAAATTTGAGTTAAAATCAAGCTCTTGAGCAAGCATAGCCACGCTTATATCATTTTGCTTAATCACGCGTCCGCTATCAAGTTTGAGCTTGCCATAAAGAGCTTTTAAAAGGCTTGACTTACCACAGCCATTTTTGCCAATGATAGCGATTTTCTCGCCCTTATTGGCACTAAAATTCACATCTTTTAAAATGATTTTTTCACCAAATTTTTTATTTGCTTCTATACACTCAAGTAAAGCCATTTTTACTCCAATTCAAAAGAAAACTCACTGCCTTTGTTAAGCTCGCTTGAAATTTGAAGATAGCTTTTATGTAGGCTGAGTATTTTTTTCACTAAAAAAAGCCCTATTCCAAAGGAATTTTCACTTTTTATATCCACTTTATAAAATTTCTTTGTGATGAGCTTGATTTGATCTTTGGCTATGCCTATGCCCTTATCTTTTACGCTTACTTTTTTATCCTCTACTTTTAAAATCACTTCATCTTTGCTGTATTTAAGAGCATTTGAGCTAAGATTGATTAAAACCTGTTCGATTAAAAACTCATTGGCAAAAACCATAGAGCTTTTACCTTCTAGCTTTATCCTATCATCATTTAGGGCTACTTTTTTTGCAAGCTCATATAAATCAAAGGTATTTTTATTATCTTGGCTTAAATTCAAATTAAAAACAAGATTGAGCTGAGTAGTGAGCTTATCGAGCTTTTCACCTTGACTTTCTATCTTAGCTAAAAGCTTATTTTGGCTATTTTCATCTTGAAAGTCCTTGTCTTTTAGGGTTTGTATGCTTAGTTTTATAACAGAGAGTGGATTTTTAAGTTCATGAGATATGGCTGAGATAATGCTTGTAAGCTGGGTATTTTTAAGATTGATCTTATCGCTTTGTTTTTTGTTTTGTCTTTGTTTTTTAAGTAGGGTGGCTTTGGTTTTGTAAAGCTTTGCATTGAGTAAATTAAGCTCTTTAAAGATAGAATTTTCAAGTAAAATTTCATCTTTGCTGTCTATTTTGCTTAGAAAAATTAAAATTTTCTTAAAACTTTGTTGTAATTTTTTAGCAAAAAAGCCGATAAGCACAAAACAAGCTAAGGCACAAAAGCTAAAAATCCCAAAAATACCCAGCCAATAATTCTTAAGCTCTAAAATTCTTGGATACACCAAAAGTATAAAAAAATCATCTTGATTGATCTTATAAAGCTTATATAAAAGCTTTTTGCCTTTAAATTCAAGCTCTTGAATGCTTTCATTAGCATGTTTTACAAAAAAGTCATAGTCTTTAAATGAAGCAAAAATACTCCCATCTTTTTTGATGATAAGATCAATGCGAGTTTGAGTGCTAAATTCTTTTATATTATTTTCATTTAGGCTGTCAAATACAGAAAAACGCAAGGTATCATCAAGGGTTTTGAGCTTTTGTTCATACTGCTTAAAAAGCAAGGTTTGTATATTAGAATAAATCAGCACGGCTACACTTAGAGTAAATATACTTAAAATACCCACAAAAAGGAGCATAAAAATGTGTTTTGTTTTTAGCATAATTTATAGCCAATGCCCCTAACACTAATGATATGTTCTTTAAGACTTGGGAATTTTGCTCTAAGCCTTGTAAGAGCTATGTTTATGGTTTTATCATTGACGCTATCATCTTGCCAGACATTTTCACTTAAAAACTGCCTGCTTAAGAGCGTGTTTTTGTTTTCAAAAAAGCATTTTAAAAGCTCAAATTCTAAATTCGATAAGATCGCTTCCTTGCCTTTAAAAAAGCATTGGTGGTTATTAAGATCAAGTAAAAAGTCCTTATACGCTAGAGTTTCACTTTCTTTTTTACTGCGTTTAAGCAAGGCTTTGATACGAAAAACAAGCTCATTAAAATCAAAAGGCTTAATGATATAATCATCACAGCCTTTTTTAAAGCCCTCTATAATATCTTCTTGCAAGCTTTTTGCAGTAAGAAAAATCACAGGCTCGTTATAGCCTTGTTTGCGAAGGCTAGAAAGCTTTTCTATACTATCTCCGCTTGGTAAATTTCTATCCACAAGCAAAAGATCAAAATCCCTTTCATCTAAACGCTCACGCACGCCCTCAAAATCAAACAAGCTTTCAAGCTCAAAGCCCTCTTTTTGAAGTCTTAAAGTTAAAAGCTCGTTTAAGTCTGTATCATCTTCGATTAAAAGTATTCTCATAACTCTGCATAATATGCATACACACAAGCTTCAAGATTGTTAAGCTCCTCAAGGACTTTTTTATCTATCTTTTCATCAAGTAAAATCACAGCCAAAGCATAACCTGAACCATCGCGTCCTAGTCTAAAATCAGCGATATTAATATGATTTTGGGCTAAAATTCCACTAATTGCAGCAATAACACCTGGAATATCTTTGTTTTTAAAGACTACCATTTTTCCTTTTGGTTTAAAATCAGTCTTAAAGCCATTTAAAGAAACTATTCTTTGATTATTTTCCTCAAATACAGTTCCACTCACACTAAAGCTTGAATTTGCCGTGCTTATCTTTACGCTTATTTTGTTATTATAGCCTGAATTTGGCACAACTTCAAAGCCAAGTTCTATGCCCTTTTCTTTACACACAAACTCAGCATTAACATAATTTATACTATCACCTAAGATATTTTTTAAAGCCCCAACGCTAGCAAAAGTAAGCAAAGACTTCGCATACTCAGCCACTGCTCCTTCTGCTTCAAGCTTGATACTTGTGATAGCAGTTTTTTGCATTTGAGAGCATAAAAATGCCATTTTTGAAACAAGCTCAACATAAGGAGCGATGAAAGGTGGTAAATCCTCTGTTTTAATAGGTAAATTTAAAGCATTCGCAAAGGCTATATTGCGTGCTGCATTTAGGGCTTGTTCACAAGCTTGAATGGCGATATTTCTTTGACTTTCAAGGGTATTAGCTCCAAGATGAGCTGTAACTGAGATGTTTTCAAAGTCTAAAAGTGGGTTGTTTGTAGCTGGTTCTTTATCAAAAACATCTATACCAAGCCAAGCGATCTTACCGCTTTTAAGTCCCTCACAAAGTGCTTCTTCAGTGTAAAGTCCGCCCCTTGCACAATTTATAAGTCTTATACCATCTTTCATCTTAGCAAGCTCATTAAGCCCTATCATACCCTTAGTTTCAGCTGTTTTTGGGGTGTGAATGGTGATGAAATCGCTTTGGCTTAGAATTTCATCTAAACTTTTGGCTACTTTCATATCTAAATCTGTGATTTTTGAATGTGGCACATAAGGATCATAAGCTAGAATTTTCATACCAAAGGCTTTTGCGCGAATGGCTACTCTTGAGCCTATATTTCCAAAGCCAATGACTCCTAAAACCTTATCCTTAAGCTCTATACCATACCATTTTTCTCTTTGCCATTTTCTTTCTTGCTTGAGCTGATTGTGCGCATTGACAAAAGATCGAGCCGCACACAAAAGATGAGCAAGACTTAATTCAACAGCTGCTATGGTATTTGCCGTTGGCACATTCATCACTATAACGCCTTGCTTTGAAGCGGCATTTATATCGACATTATCAACCCCTACTCCAGCTCTTATTAAGGCTTTAAGCTTTGGTGCGGCTTGTAAAAACTTCTCATCTACATCAGTTGAACTTCTAGTAATGGCTACTTCAACATCACCAAGCTTAGTTAAAAGCTCATCTTTTGGCACTTTTGCCGCTTCGATAAGCTCTATATCCTCAGCCTTTCTTAAAAGTTCTACACCCTCATCTAAAATCGCATCACAAACGATAATCTTTTTTTTCATAGCCATATCTCCTTTATTTGTGTGTTTATATCATAAATTTTAAGTCTTGCTTGTATATCTTTAAGTAAGTTTTGATTGTCTGTATCTAAGAAAATCTCAGTATTTGTTCCAGTCGAGGTAAGCGAATATTTTACCTTGAAAAAATTTAAAGTTTGTTTGAGACAAAACAAAGAATATACATCATTTTTATCAACGATAAGCTGAAAAAATTTGCTTTTAGGCTGGTATTGACTTGTATCTGGAGTAAAAACCATAGAAAATTGTTCTACAGCAGGCGTGTAGTTTTTAGGGCTTAAATTTGCAAACCTATCCTGCCAAGTTTGATTATTTTGTTCTTGAATAGAAACTTGCGCTTCACTTTCTTCTTGCAAGTTATCAAAATTTGGGACTATATCATTTTCTGAAAAAAATAAAGAAAAGATAGCCACCAAAAGCCCTAAAAACAATACAGCTAAAACAGCAAAAAAGCTATATTTTTTCATCGCTCATTTTATTTAAGAAAGTTGTTCTTTGATGATATCGCCTAAACTTACTCTATCGTTGTTGTTGATTTCGTTAAGAACTTCTCTTTCTTTCATCCTTTTGAGATTTTTTACACTAAGACGAATTCTGTTTTTCTTTTCATCGACAAAACTAATGACGGATTCTATCTCATCGCCTACTTTAAGCTCTTCCATATCTTTAGCATTAATATCTTCTTTGTGAATGAGCGCATCAACTCCATCTTTAAGTTCAACAAAAACACCAAAATCCTTAATGTCTTTAATCTTGCCTTTTACGATCTTGCCTATACCAAATTCTTTGATATAAGCTTGCACCGGACTTTGACTGAGTTCTCTTATGCTTAAAGAAATTTTTTGATTTTCTGGATCGATTTTGATGATCTTTACTTCAAGCTCATCGCCTATTTTGTATAAGTCTTTGCACTTATCATTTCTATCCCAAGAGCAGTCTTCATTATGAAGCAAAGCTTCAATTCCATCTATAGCGATAAAAGCTCCAAAATTAGTAAGTGAGCTTACTTTTCCTTTGATGATATCGCCTACTTTATAGTTTTTTACAAATTCATCAAAAGGCTTTGCAAGAAGATTTTTTAAAGAAACTCTTAAACGCTTTTGGTTTGGATCGATTTCAATCACTTCAACTTCAAGTTCTTGTCCTTTGCTGATATGATCTCTTGGGTGTTTGATGTTTTTATCCCAAGAAAGTTCGCTAATATGCAAAAAGCCTTCTATATCATTTCCCAAATCCACAAAAGCACCATAATTTTCTATATTTGAAACAACAACCTTAATCGTATCACCAAGCTCTAAGCTATCTTTGATCTCTTTCCAAGGATCAGGCTGGGCTGCTTTGATCGATAAAGAAAGGTGTTTTTTGTCTTTGTCGTATTTTATAGCTTTTACACTTACGCTATCGCCTTCTTTGTAAAGTGCATTTGGATTAACATGCCCTTTATATGAAATTTCGCTATAATGCACAAGCCCATCTATACCGCCAACATCAACAAACATTCCATAACTTGTGATTTTTTTAATGATACCCTCGATGATCTTATCCTCTTCAACGATATCACTAACAAGTTCTTTGCGTTTCTTGCGTTCATCATCAAGAATTTTTTTGCGTGAAACGACTATGCTTTGTTCGTCTTGATCGATCTTAATGATCTTTACTTTCAAGCTTTTGCCGATGACATTGCCATCTTTTGCAAGATACTGCGAGCGAGGTAAGAAAAACTCAACACCCTCATCATCAACACAAACAAAACCGCCTTTGTTTTTAGAGATAATTTTTACATTAAGGATTTTATTATCATCTTCTGTATAATTTTTGATAAATTCAACAACTTTTTGCTTTCTTAAAGCTTTTTTATGAGAGACAAGAGGCTTGCCATTACGATTTCCTATCACAGCAACTTCAAGTTTGTCGCCTTCTTTGTAGAGTAAATTTCCCCCAGCATCTTTAAGCTCGTCTATTGCTAGAATTCCTTCTGATTTTTTGCCTATATCAACAAAAGCTTCTTCGTCTTTAATCGCAACAATCACACCTTGTGTTATGGCACCTTCATCTTTTTTATCAAATTCTTTTAGCAATTGCTCAAAGTTTTCTTCATCAGTGAAATCGTCCATACTTGTTTGAACTTTTTTGTTCGCCTCAGCCATCTTGGTCCTTTTAAAAATAATAAAAGCTTCATTGTAGCAGATTTTTTCTTTAATTAGAGTTAATTTTTACTTAAATTCTCTATTTTTTTGATGACTTTTTGTATGATCCAGTCAGGAGTTGAAGCGCCAGCACTTATGCCGCAGTGTTTTTTATCTTTAAACCACTGAGCTTGTAACTCAGCTTCAGTTTCGATGAGATAACTATCTTGGCAGTTATTTTGAGCGATTAAAAAAAGTTGTTTTGTATTTGCCGAGTTTCGCCCACCAACGATGATCATCACATCGCTTTTTTTAGAAAGTTCTAAAATGGCTTCTTGATTTTTAAAGGTTGCATCACAAATCGTGTTAAACACTCGTACTTCTTTGCAAACTAGCATTAAAAAATTTACAATTTTCATAAAATTTTCAACTTTTTTTGTAGTTTGACTTACTACAGCGATTTTACTTGGTAGCTTTACACCCTTAAGTTCGTTTTCATCTAAGATTACATAAGCTTTTGTGCTTACATAGCTTTTTACGCCTTTGACTTCAGGATGATTTTCATCACCAAAAATCACGACTTCATAGCCCTCAGCGCTCATTTTTTCACAAATTTGTTGAGGCTTAGTTACAAAAGGACAAGTCGCATCAAAAATTTCTATATCTTGCTTTTTAAGCTCGGCTAAGTCTTGCTTAGTAATGCCATGTGTGCGTATGATGGCTTTTTTTTCATCGCTTAATTCTCTTATGTTTTGTAAGGTTTTGACATTAAAACCCTTAGCAAGCCTTGAAATTTCTTCATTATTGTGGATAAGTGGTCCAATCGTCGCTGCATCTTTGATCTGCTCAGCCTTTTTAATCGCCCTTTTTACCCCAAAACAAAAACCATAATTTTTTGCTAACTCAATAATCAATCTTTGCTCCCAAGTTTAAAAGTATGTCTTTAAAATTTGGAAAAGAAGTATTTATACACTCACTCTCGTCTATTTCCATGCCACACACAAGCCCTAGAACCGCAAAACTCATAGCTATGCGGTGATCGCCAAAGCTTTGAATTTGTGCTTTTTTTGGTGCGCCACCTTCAATCTCAAAACCATCTTCAAGCTCGCTTGCCTTAATGCCACATCTTTGCAAGTTTTCAACCATAGCTTTGATCCTATCGCTTTCTTTAACGCGCAATTCTTTAGCGTTTTTAAGCACACTTTTACCCTTTGCCAAAGCAAAAGCGATGGCTAAAGCTGGAGCCTCATCGATGAGCCAAGCGATATTTTCACTCACTTTTACAGCTTTTAGCTCGCTACTTTTTACCCAAATTTCACCGATTTGCTCGAAACTTTTTTCATAGAATTTATATTGTATATTTGCGCCCATTTTTTCAAGCACCTTAAAAGCTTCTATGCGAGTAGGATTAAGCAAGACATTTTGAATGCAAATTTCACAATGAGGCAAAATACACGCTACTAAAGCAAAATAAAACGCTGATGAAGGATCGTTTGGTATAGTGATATTTAAAGGCTTTAAAGGCTCTTTTAAAGGACTGATTTCAAGGCTAAGCTCATCTTGACTTATCTTTAAAGGTGCATTCATCGCCTTTAGCATAAACTCGCTATGATTTCTACTTAGGCTAACTTCACTAAAATACGACTTCTCACTTGCCATAAACCCAGCTAAAATCATCGCTGTTTTTACTTGAGCTGAGGAAATTTCACTTTTATAATCAAAGCCCTTAAGCTTGTTCCCTTGCACGCAAATAGGTGCAAGATTTGCATTATCCCTGCCATAAATTTGCGCTCCAATAGCTCTTAAAGGCTTGCTTATCCTTTGCATAGGACGTTTATTAAGGTATTCATCTCCACTTAAAACAAAAAAGCCCTCAACTCCACTTAATAAGCCCAGCATTAAACGCATACTCGTGCCTGAATTTCCACATTCTAAAACTTGATTTGGCGAGATGATTTTTAAGGGCGGAGTGATAAAAACTTCACTGCCTTGTCTTGAGACTTCTGCACCTAGAGCTTTGATTATATTAAGGGTGTTTAAAGTATCCTCAGCCAAAAGATAGTTTTTAGCGTGATTTTGTCCTTTACTCAGCAAGGAAAAAATCGCAAAGCGATGAGATATGCTTTTATCTGCAGCAATTTGCTCTAGCTTTGCCTTGATTTCTTTCTTAAGAGGATAAATTTTCATCGCAACTCTAACTTTAATTTTGTTTTTAAGTGTGCTAAAATCGCTTCTATAGCAGCTGTCACTTCACTTTCTTCAAGCGTCTTATCTAAAGACTTGAAAAGGAAATTTATGCTTAAACTAAAATGTTCTTTTAAACTTTCATCATGATAAATATCAACTATCCTAAAGCTTTCTAAGATAGGAATTTTAAGTTCATTTACAGCTTGTTTTAAGGCACTATATGCAAAGCCTTTTGGCACAAGCAAGCTTAAATCCCTACTCATACTAGGAAATTTAGAATACACTTTTGCTTTTTTAAACTCAGCCTTAAGCTTTGATAAATCAAGTTCAGCAACATAAGTTTGAAGTAAGTCCTTATCTTGCTCGATCTTTAAATGCACCCTACCAACAAAGCCGATTAAAACGCCCTCTTTATAAATATCTGCTTGCTCGTAAGGGCTTAAAAAATGATGATTTGAGCTTTGAAGCTCAAAAGAACCGATGATATTTTTAAGCTTTAGTAAAAAGGCGTAAAAGCTTACAAGCTGTGGTTTTGCCTTATTTGCTATCTTTGCTTCTTCAACAAAACCACAACTTAAAAAGGCGATTTTATGGCTTTCATTTGATTTTTCATCAAATGTAGCACCGCTTTGAAAAAGTTTGATGACTTTTTGAGAATTTTTGATATTAAAACTTGCTGCGTTTAAAAGCTGATTAATTAAAGTGCTTCTTAGGGCATTAAGATCTGAATTTATAGGATTTACAAGCTTAATTTTGCTTGTGTTAAAGCCAAGCTCATCAAGTTCTTTTTGACTATCAAGCACATAATGCACGCTTTCAAAATAGCCATTTGCTACAGCTTTAAGTCTTATATCTTTAAGCAGTTTATACTCATCATAAGTTTGATTAAAACGTTTTTTTTCTACAAATTCAAGCCCTTGCGCTTTAATATTATCAATACCTATCATACGCACGATTTCTTCGCAGATATCAGAAACATTGCTTATATCACTTCGCCAAATCGGCACCTTAGCATTTAAACTTTGCTCGCTAATAACGCTAAGTTCAAAGCCAAGCTTTTGTAAAATTTTAACGATTTCATTTTTGTCTATATCAATGCCTATCATTTTATTGATATCAGCGACATTAAAATTCACTTCTTTTTGTTCTCTTTCGCAAAGCACTTGTTGAGAACCTGTATAAATAGCTATGCTTGGGTATTTAAGCATTTTTTTAAGCAAGTATTCTACGCCTAAACTCAGTCTTGGCTCACTTCCTCTAAAGCTACGATACACCACTTCGCTATCTTGTTCTTTGTAGTGTGGTTTTGCTTCAGCGATGATATTTGGGCAAGTATAGCTTGCCTCGATGATGATAAGTTTTGAGTTTTCATTAAGCTTAGCAAATTTTTCTTCATAAATGCCTGTTATAGCGATTTGCTTATTATTGCAAGAGATGATACTTTCAGCAAATTTTCCTTTTGAAATTTTTAAGCTCAATTCACTTTCACTCGCTTCTAAAACCTTAAAATCATAAGCATTAAAAATCACACCTGTTGAATGTGTAGCGTAATTTAAGAAATTCATCACTTCATTTTGACTTAAGCTTTGTATAGTAGCTAAGCGAAGTCTCATCGTCAAAGAAAGTTTAAGCTCATCTTTAAGCTCGATAACGCGGTAATTAAAAGTGCTTTGAAGTTCTTTTTCAGCAGTGATTCTTAAGACCCTTCCTATACCAAGCGTGTGTTCTGGCTCGCTAAAGCTTTCTTGTTTTTTAAACTCAAGCTCTAAAGCAGCTACTAAATCCCTTGCTATGCCATAAATGCTTAAGCAATCGCCTCTATTTGGGGTAAGTTCAACTTCTATGTATTCATCATTAAAAAGCTCATATTCATTTAAAGCTTTGCCCGGGATCAAATCCCCCAAACTCTCATCAAGCACCATAATGCCATCATTTATCTTAGCAAAGCCAAGCTCGGTGCTTGAACATATCATACCACAAGACTCAACACCTCTAAGCTTAGCCTTTTTAATCACCAAGCCATTTGGTAGCTTAGCACCTTCTAAGGCTACGGCTACAAATTGCCCTGCTTCGACATTGCTTGCTCCACAAACGATTTGCAAGTCAGTTTCCCCAACATCAACCTTACAAACATTAAGCTTATCTGCATCTTTGTGCTTATTTTTTTCTTTAACAAAGCCCACGACTACTTTATCTGGAGCTTTTAATTTATGCGCGTCATCAACTTCTATGCCTATAGCATTTAAGGTTTTAACCAAATCCTGCAAGCTTTTAGAGCTTAAATCTACAAATTCATTTAACCAAGTTTTTGTAAGTATCATTTAAACTGCTCCAATAATCTTAAATCGCCCTCAAACAAAGAACGCAAATCCGGAATTTCATGCAAAAGCATAGCAAAGCGCTCAACCCCAAGTCCAAAGGCATAACCGCTTACATTTTCATAACCCACAAATTTAAAGACATTTGGATCAACAACCCCACACCCTAAAACCTCAAGCCAACCTGTTTGCTTACAAACCCTACAGCCTTGCCCTTTACAAAATACGCATGATATATCAACTTCAGCTGAAGGTTCTGTAAAAGGAAAAAAGCTTGGGCGAAAACGCACTTTAACATCGCCAAACATAAAGGTTAAAAACTCTTCTAAAATGCTTTTTAAATTCGCAAAATTAACCTTTTGACCTTCTTCAACCACAAGCCCTTCTACTTGATGAAACATAGGCGTGTGAGTAAGATCTAAATCCCTTCTAAACACGGCTCCTGGAGTGATCATACGAATGGGTGGTTTTTGCTTAAGCATGGTGCGAATTTGCACTGGTGAAGTGTGTGTGCGTAAAAGTCTTTTATCATCAAAATAAAAAGTATCTTGCATATCTCTTGCTGGGTGAGACTTTGGTAAATTTAAAGCTTCAAAATTATGAAAATCATCTTCTATCAAAGGTCCTTTTTCTATGCTGAAATTTAAAGCTAAAAAGTATTCTATGATCTTATCCATAGTTGCCATTACAGGGTGCAAGGCTCCAACTTGGGCATTTTCATCAAAATAACTAAAATGCTGGGCATTTTCTTTCATCTTTTCATCAAGCGCAAGTGAATTTAGTTCCTTAGCCTTGCTTTCAAAAGCCTTGTTAAAAGCGTCTTTTTGTATATTTAACGAGTTTGCAAATTCTTTCTTTTCTTCGCCTTGCATATCCTTTAGCTTTGCAAACTCAAGCGTTAAAGAACCTTTCTTGCCAAGTATTTCAACACGCATTTTATCAAGCTCACTTAAACTCGAGCACGCTTGTATCTTTGAAATCAGTTCTTGCAAATGTTTTCCTTTTTTTTGGAGTATAAAATTAAAATTTGGGGTATTTTAGCCTATTTTTAATTAAAAAACACATAAAACTTAGGGTATAATTGCTTAAATTTAAATCTTAAAGGAATATTATGCAAGAAAAAAGTGTATTTGAACTCATAGTCGAGGGAAAAATCCCTTGCAATAAAGTGCTTGAAAGTGAGGATTTCTTAGCTTTTCATGATATCAATCCAAAAGCAAAAATTCACATACTCATCATACCAAAAAAGCATTTTAAAGACTTTCAAGAACTCGATCCTGAAGTGATGATGAAAATGACAAGTTTTATTCAAGAACTTGCTGTGCTTTTAGGTGTAGATAAAAGCGGCTATAAGCTTCTTACAAATTGCGGTAAAGCAGCTGGACAAGAGGTATTTCACTTACATTTTCATCTTTTGGCTGGATTTTAAGTAATTTCTTACAACTCAAGCTGTTTAAAAAATTTAAAATATAACTAAAGCAAGCTTAAATGTTTTGGGATAAATAAGCCTTTCATATCCACGCCTTCGTGTTCTAAAAGCTTGATTTTAGTTTGTATCCCACCTGCATAGCCTGTGAGATTACCATTTGCTCCCACGACTCTATGACAAGGAATGATGATAGAGATGGGATTGTGCCCTACAGCAGAACCTACAGCTTGAGCGGACATTTTAGCTTTGCCTCTTTCTTGAGCGATGATTTTAGCAATATCGCCATAAGTCATTAGTCCTGCATAAGGAATTTCACATAAAATTTGCCAAATTCTTTGCCTAAACTCAGTGCCTATGGGTGCGAGTGAAAGCTCTGAAATAGCTGGTTTTTCGCCCTTAAAATAGCTTTTAAGCCAAGCTTTAGTTTGTTTAAAAATTTCTAAATCATCATTATATATAGCTTGAGCTTTTAGCTTGCTATCAAAATGCTTTTGACTTTCAAGCCATAAGCCTATGAGATTTTTACCATCACAAGCTAGGGTAATATCTCCAAAAGAAGAAGTATAGTTTGTTTGATAATAGCCTTTCACTTTTATGCCTTGATTTTTATTTAAAAGCGATAATATCATAATATTACAAATTCTAAGTTTTTTATACATCCTATTTGGATATAATCTTAATCACAAGCTATATAAAAAATTCTTTGAGTTAGAAGGTAAAAATATAAATGCATTATATATTGGTTTTATTATTTTGCTGCAATAGCTTATTTGCACAAGTAGAACAAGAAGATATTTTTACAGATACAAATATCACAAAAGCTTACAATCAAATGAAAAATAGTTTTTCGGAAAGTTATTATCTGCCACAGAGTATTGAAACTATGGAAAATATCACCCAAGCACTTAATGATGAGGAAAGTGAAATTTATGGATATAAAACACTTAAGGTGCAGTGGAAAAATGCAAAAGAAGTAAAAATCAGCCTAGAAGCTTTTGATAATGGGGAGAAAATTTGCACTTATAAAAGTTTTGATATATCTTTAAAGCAAGTAAATACACATACACAAAGCATTATAAAATCCAAAATGCTATATCCACAAGATATTGAAACATACATAGAAAATGCTTGTGCTTGTAATTATTTTCGCGGTGAATATGGATATGATAAAGCAAGACAAAAAGAGCTTGATGAAAAAATAAAGCAATTTTGCAAGCCACTTTCACAAGCTCATAAAATCTTGCAAGAAAAATACAACAATGAACCAAAAATGCAAAAGATTTTACAAAGGGCAAATAACTTATAAACGCTACAAATAAAGATGTTTTAACTAAGGAGCAGTGAATGAAAAAGCAAGTTTTGCTGCCTAGGTAAATAAACACTTATACTTATATACATTGTTGAAGTAGAATAAAGCATAAAAACTTACATAAAGACTTAAAATCCTCAGTCAAACTTCAATATTATAAATCAATCACAAAGGTGTGAAAATACACAGAACTTTAATAAGAAAAAAGTAGAGTATATAAATTTAAAAATGCTTTGTTTTATTTGTTAAAATTTACATATATCACTAGGGTAAAAATTTCTGCATAAAGCTAAGAATACCAAGTTTTATAAAAGCAGTTCTTAAAAGCTTAAACTTAGCCTTTTAAGAACTTTTCTAAAATTTCGATTTGCTTTTCTACACTTTTTACAGCGCTTGAGCCTTCACTTTGCTTTGAATTTAAAGAATTTTCAAAGTTTAAAAGCCTTTTAGCACTTGCTTCATCAAAGAGTGGTTCTAGTTCGTGTAAATTTGAAAGCTGGCTTAAATCAAGTCCCATTTTATCAGCCTTTGCTACGACTTCACCAACTATAAAATGAGCCTTTCTAAAGGGGATATTTTTTTCACGCACTAAAAAATCAGCCAAATCAGTAGCCAGTAAATGCCCTTTTTGACAAGCTTTAAGCATATTTTCTTTTTTTATGCTGATTTCTTTAAGCATGGCATTTAAGATGATAAGACTTTGCTTTGCATTTAACACACTATCAAAAAGCCCTTCTTTATCCTCTTGCATGTCTTTATTATACGCAAGTGGTAGAGCTTTCATCGTAGTTAAAAGAGCGATTAAATTCCCGTAAGCCCTGCCTGTTTTACCCCTTATAAGCTCGCATACATCAGGATTTTTTTTCTGTGGCATGATAGAGCTTCCTGTGGAATACGCATCGCTAATTTGTATGAAATTAAACTCAGAGCTTGAAAAAAGTATAAGTTCCTCGCATAGCCTTGAAGCATGCATGAAAATCACAGCTATGGTATAAAGCAAATCAAGGGCAAAGTCCCTATCACTCACGCCATCCATCGCATTTGGCATAATATCTTTAAAGCCAAGCAAATTTGCACTTAGCATTCTATCTGTTTGATAGCTCGTGCCAGCACAAGCACAGCTTCCAAGCGGGGAAAAATCAGCCAGCTCAAAACCTGCCTCAAGCCTTTTAATATCACGCATAAACATAAAAGCATAACTTAAAATCCAAAAAGAAAAGCTTATAGGCTGAGCGTGCTGTAAATGAGTAAAGCTAGGCATAATGCTTGTTTTATGAGCCTTTGCGTGAGTAAGCAAGGTTTTAATGAGTTCTTTGAGTAAATTTTGCAAAAGCTGGTTTTGCTCTTTTACAAAAAGCTTAAAATCAGTGGCGACTTGATCGTTTCTACTTCTTGCAGTGTGAAGCTTACCGCCTATTTCAGCACCTATTAAAGCTGAAAGACGTTTCTCAATCGCCATATGTATGTCCTCATCTTTGATATCAAAATGAAACTCACCAGCTTCAATCTCAGCTTCAATCTGCTTTAAACCCTTAATCATCGCATCTCTTTCAGCCTCGCTGATGATAGCACAATGACAAAGCATGCTCGCATGAGCGATTGATCCTTGTATGTCTTGCTTGTATAAGAGCTTATCAAAATTTAAACTTGCATTAAATTCTTGCAAAAGCTCGCTACTTTGACTTTCAAAGCGACCAGACCACATGGAATTTTTCATGCATTACGCCTTAGGACCAAAACCGGAGTATTCTTTACCTTCAGCTACATCTTCATAACGTTTGAAATTTTCTACAAACATACTAGCAAGCTTCGCTCTTGCTTGTTTATAAGCGTTTGTGTCGCTCCAAGTATTTATAGGATTTAAAAGCTTGCTTTCAACTCCAGCTAAAGCCTTAGGGATAGCCAAGTCAAAAAGCTCAAAATTCTCAAATTCGCAAGCTTTTATAGAGCCATCAAGTATAGCATTAATGCAAGCCCTTGTTGCTTTGATACTCATTCTTTGCCCTACTCCATAGCCTCCACCGCTCCAGCCGGTATTAACAAGATATACGCTTACATTATGCTTGTCTATCTTTTGTCCTAAAAGCTTAGCATACACGGTTGGATGAAGAGGCATAAAAGGCTCGCCAAAGCAAGCTGAAAAAGTCGCTTGAGGCTCTGTAACGCCTCGCTCTGTGCCAGCTACTTTAGCTGTATAACCACTTAAAAAATAATACATTGCTTGTTCTTTAGTAAGCTTGCTTACAGGAGGCAAAACCCCAAAAGCATCAGCAGTTAAAAAGATGATATTGCTTGGATGTCCAGCTTTTAAGCTTGGCTCGTGGTTTAAAATGTGCTCGATTGGATAAGATACGCGGGTATTTTCAGTCTTTGAAGCATCTTTAAAATCCACGCTTTTATCAGCATTTAACACTACATTTTCTAAAAGAGCATTTCTTTTAATAGCCCCGTAAATTTCAGGTTCATTTTCAGCGCTCAAATTTATACATTTTGCATAACAACCACCCTCAAAATTAAACACGCCCTCATCATCCCAGCCATGTTCATCATCACCGATTAATTTTCGCTTTGGATCAGTTGAAAGTGTAGTTTTTCCAGTCCCACTTAGTCCAAAGAAAAGGGCTACATCGCCTTTAACTCCCACATTTGCCGAGCAATGCATAGGGAATTTATTTTCCAAAGGTAACCAATAATTCATCATAGAAAAAATACCCTTTTTCATCTCGCCACCATACCAAGTGCCACCTATGACGCCGATATTTGCTTCTATATCAAAGATCACAAAAACTTCTGAGTTTAAACCTTGTTCTTTGTAGTCTTCATTGACACATTTGCACGCATTATACACCACAAAATCAGGGCTAAAATCCTTTAGTTCCTCTTCATTTGGGCGGATAAACATATTTTTAACAAAATGAGCCTGCCAAGCGATTTCGCTGACAAAACGCACAGCTTTTCTACTTTTTAAAGACGCGCCACAAAAGACATCTTGTATATAAATATTTTTATTGCTAAGTTGCTTTTTGGCTTTTGCTAGAAGTGTTTCAAAGAGTTCTTTTGAGATAGGATGATTTATCTTGCCCCAAGCGAGGTATTTTTGACTTGGATCTTGCTTGACAAAATACTTATCTTTTGGGCTTCTACCGGTAAATTCGCCAGTATCTACTGCAAAAGTGCCGTTTTTGGTAACTTCACCTTCTTTGTTTTGCTCTTCATGCTTAAAAAGCTCATCATAACTTAGATTATGAAAAACCTGCCCAACATTAACAAGTCCTAATTTATCAAAATCTTTAATCATTTGCATTGTTATTTCCTCATTCATATACTGCTAAAATTTGTCCTTCAGCCACGCTATCGCCAGCTTTTACGACTATTTCTTTAATCACTCCATCTTTTGGAGCAAGGGCTTCAATCTCCATTTTCATCGCTTCAAGCACGACAACAACTTGTCCAGCTTTTACCTTATCGCCAGCTTTAGCAACGATTTTAAAGACATTGCCAGAAATGCTTGCTTTTACGCCATCAGCATTTTCATCGCTTGCAACTTGAGTAGAAGCTTTTTCATTGTTACTTTCTTCTACCTTGCTTACGCTTTTGATATTAACATCTTTATCAAAACCAGCATGCACTTCAACATGGTATTTGTTGCCATTTACAGCTATAGTAAATTTAGTCTCATCTGCGCTGATATTTGAGCCTTTTGGCATACTTGAAATTTTACGCACATTGAGCTTTGCTTCGCCTTTTAAGAAAGCGATGCCTTTTTCTTTGCAAGCTGCAGCAATAAATACATTTTCTTCGCTTGTTTCAATGCCTTCTTTTTCAAGAATTTTACGCGCAAATTCCAAACTCTTAGTTTCATCTTTATCAGCCAAATCAATGGCAAGTTCAGTTGTTGGCTCTAAATTAAGCTGCTCGCTGGCTAATTTTATCACCTCACTATCAGCTGGCACAGGGGTTTTTCCAAAATAACCAAGCACCATTTTACCATATCCATCAGCGATTTTTTTCCACTTTCCAAACATAACATTGTTAAAAGCTTGTTGAAAATAAAACTGAGAAACAGGAGTAACTGAAGTGCCAAAACCACCCTTTTCAACCACTTCTCTCATGGCTTTAATCACTTCAGGGAATTTATCTAAGATATTATTATCCCTCATCATTTGAGTATTTGCAGTTAATGCTCCACCTGGCATAGGTGAAAAAGGTATAAGTGGGCTTACCATAGTTGCTTCAGGTGGCAAGAAATAATCCTTCAAGCAGTCCTTAAGCACTTCTTCATAAACAAGAATTTTTTCTGCATCAAGCCCACCTAGATCATAATTTTTACCTTTCACTGCGTGAAGCATAGTTAAAATATCAGGCTGACTTGTGCCACCGCTTACAGGAGAAGCGGCCAAATCTATGCCATCAACCCCAGCTTCTAAAGCCGCTAGATAACACGCTACACTTACACCAGCAGTTTCGTGCGTATGCAATCTTAAATGCGTATTTTCAGGCAAAAGCTTACGCGCCATTTTTATGGTTTCATATACTTTTTGAGGACTACTTGTGCCACTTGCATCTTTAAAACAAACACTATGAAAAGGAATTTCAGCTTCTAAAATCTGCTTTAAACTCTTTTCATAAAAAGCAACATCATGAGCGCCCTTACAACCCGGTGGCAAATCCATAATAGTAACGACTATCTCGTGTTTTAAGCCATGATTCACTATACACTCACCACTGAATTTAAGATTATTAGCATCATTTAAAGCGTCAAAATTGCGTATGGTTGTCGTGCCGTGTTTTGCAAAAAGCTTGGCGTGCAGATCAATAAGCTCTCTACTTCCTGTATCTAAAGTAACGGTATTTACACCTCTTGCAAGGGTTTGAAGGTTGGCTTCTTTACCGACTATTGATCGGAATTTATCCATCATTTCAAAAGCATCTTCATTGAGATAAAAATAAAGACTTTGAAAACGCGCCCCACCACCAAACTCAAAATGAGTAATGCCAGCTTCCTTAGCTGCTTCTAAAGCAGGGAAAAAGTCCTGCATCAATACCCTAGCCCCATAAACAGACTGAAAGCCATCTCTAAAGCTCGTATCCATAATGTCAATAAACTTCTTTGCCACCTTTTCTCTCCTTCTTGCAAAAAGTAAATTTTAACAAATCAACTTTAAATTTTGATGAGTTTTTTATAAATTACACAAAAAAATTATAAAAACTTATAAAAATAATAGCAAAAGGCGTGATAAAACGCAATACAAAAAACCAAAATTTAAACATTTTTCTACTCATAAAAGAGCTAAAAAGTCTGTAAATTTGACTTATTTTGACAAAAAATCCTACAAAAATACTTATACAAAATACCCCTAAAGGAAGTAAAAAATTTGAAGTGAGTTTATCCAAAAAATCAAAAAAACTCAGTTCAAACACCTTAAAATATGCAGAAAAAGAAGCATTAAAAGATAAAATACACGCTATAGATAGCACAAATACCACAAGAGCACTCATCATCAAAGCTTTTAAACGACTTATCTTAAAAGTGCGTGTAAGATAAAAGATAAGTGGTTCTACCATAGAAACCGCACTTGTAATGCCAGCAAAAAACAAAGCCAAAAAGAAATAAAAGGCTAAAAAATTTCCAAACACACCAAGCTGATTAAATAAGCTCATCAAGGACACAAACACAAGCCCAGCTCCTTGCACGCTAGGATCAGATCCAAATTCAAAGATAAAAGTAAAAACGATAAGCCCCATCATCAAAGCGATAAAAAGATTGATACACACTACAAATATAGAGCTTTGAAGCAAATTCACTTTCTTTGGCAAAGCTGCTGCGTAAGTGACTATACAGCCTATGCCAAGGCACAGAGTAAAAAAAGCAAGTCCTAGCGCATCAAGCAAAGAATCAAAACTAAAAACCTTTAAATTTGGGCTAAAAAGGTGTAAAAAAGCTTGTTTAAAACCCTCAAACTGCGTGCAATACAAAAGCATAGCCAAAAGCATAAGAAATAAACTTGGCATAATGATAACATTAAGCTTTTCTATACCTTTAATCAAGCCACGAGCAAGCACTGCAAAAGTGAGTATAAAAGAGACAAAAAAGCACAAAAATGACAAAGTTAAATCTTGACTTAAAAGCATATCAAAATCCGCTTTTGCTTGAATAATATCCTTTGGTAGATAAAAAAGGCTAAAAAACATATATTTTAACACCCAGCCCATAATCACAAGGTAAAAACTCAGCACAAAAACGCCACTTATCATAAAAATGCCGCCAAATTTCCAATACCTCGCGCCTCTTACAGCCAAACTCTCAAAAGAATGAGCTAAGTCTTTTCTACTTAGCCTTCCCATAGCAATTTCAGCTAAAAATACACTCAAACCTAAAGTCAACGTAAGAAGTAGATACAAAAGCACAAAGCTAAAACCGCCATTTTTTGCGGCTAGGGTTGGAAATTTCCACGCATTTCCAAGCCCAACAGCCGAGCCAGCTACAACTAGGATAAAACCTATCTTGCTAAAATATATCCTCATAAGCTTTTATCCAAAAAGCCTCATAATAACTGCTTGAGCGGATAAATGGAATTTATAGCGATAAGTATAATGATAAATGGCACGATAAAACGCAAGAAAAAATACCAAAGTTCAAAGAAGAAGCTATTCATACAAGGTGCAAAAAGAATTTGTAAAGCCTCTTTTTTCACCACAAAGCCTACAAAAATCGCCGCACAAAGCCCACCTATTGGCATAATGATATTTTGCACGAGATAATCAAGCACATCAAAAAAGCTTTTATTACCAAAGAAAGTAAAAGCAGTAGCTTGATTTGATGAGAGTATGCAAAGAATGCCAAGTATATAAACAAACACGCCTATATATACAAGAGCTTTAAGGCGCGAAAATTTAAAGGTATTGATAAGATAAAAGGCAAAAGGCTCAATCATAGAAATCGCACTTGTAATACCCGCAAAAAACAAAGATACAAAAAAGCACACAGCTAAAATATTCCCCACCACGCCAAGTTTTGCAAAAAGCGTAGCTAAAGAGATAAAAATAAGTCCAGGACCTTGCTGAGTAGGATCAGCTCCAAATTCAAAAATAAAAGTAAAAACAATAAGCCCCATCATCAAGCCTATGAGTATATTGATAAAGATGATAGAAAGTGTGCTTGTGATGAAATTGGTGCGATCAGGCAAAGAAGCTGAATAAGTAATGATGGTGCCAACACCCAAAGAAAGACTAAAAAAGGCAAGTCCTAAAGCATCAAGTATAGAAGCAACGCTGATCTTGCTAAAGTCTGGCTTTAATAAAAACTCAAAAGCTTGAAAAGAACCACCTTTGCTTAAAGCATAAAAAAGCATAAGCACAAGCAGGATAAAAAGACTTGGCATCATCCAGACATTAAGCCTTTCAATACCATTTTTAACACCCTTTGACACTACATAAAAAACAAGCAAAAACACAAAAGTAAAACACGCAAGCTGAAGCCAAGGACTATTACCCACAAGCTCTTCAAAATAGCTTGTTGAACTTTGAATATCACTTGGTAAGGTTACGGCACTAAAAACAGCGTATTTGACAATCCAAGCAATGACTAAAGAGTAAAAAGAAACAAGCAAAATCGCTCCAAGCATAGTAAAACCAGCTAAAGCCCATGCTTTTTTACCTTCTGGAGCAAGGGTTTTATACGCATTTACTGGATCTTTTTCACTTAACTTTCCTATACTAAGCTCTGCTAAAAACACCACAAAGCCAACACAAAGCGTTAAAAATAAATATAGCAAAATAAAAGCAGAACCTCCGTTTTGTCCAACCAAAGTAGGAAATTTCCACGCATTTCCAAG
Organism: Campylobacter sp. MIT 12-5580; assembly: GCF_005406235.1. Taxonomy (NCBI): domain Bacteria; kingdom Pseudomonadati; phylum Campylobacterota; class Epsilonproteobacteria; order Campylobacterales; family Campylobacteraceae; genus Campylobacter; species Campylobacter sp. MIT 12-5580. Next base: position 97,387 of record NZ_NXLK01000004.1, on the reverse strand, counting down.
TCCAACTGCTGATCCAGCCACGGCTAAAACAAAGCCGATTTTTGAGAATTTCGAATTCAAGGTTAAGCCTTTTTAAATTTTATAATGTCAAAATTAAAGCTAAAAATACTTAAAAACTTGTTTAAATGCTTGATAAAATGCTTATTTTTTGATATTTGATAATAAAAGGTAAAATTTTTCACAATGCTTATAAAATAGCTGGCTTTTGGATTTTATTTTAAACAAAATTAAAGCTTAAAAAGGTTAAGATACGATTTTAAAACAGATTTTTAAAGCTCTAAGTAGGGATACGCAAGCCGAACTAGTTTTAAAAAGCTGAAATTTAAAGGAGAAAATATGAAAAAAATCGTTTTTTTAGTGCTTGCTTTAGCAAGTGTAGCTTTGGCTGAAACAACAGGTGCTCCTGTTGAACAAGAGTCTATGAATGTATGGATTAAAGCCTTTTCAGTGCTTGCAGCTGGCTTAGGACTAGGCGTTGCTGCTCTTGGTGGGGCTATTGGTATGGGACATACTGCTGCAGCAACTATAGCTGGAACAGCAAGAAATCCAGGTCTTGGCGGAAAATTAATGACAACAATGTTTATCGCCCTTGCGATGATAGAAGCTCAAGTTATCTACGCTCTTGTTATCGCTCTTATCGCACTTTATGCAAATCCTTTTATCGCTTTTGCTTAAAAATTAAGCCTCTTCTTTAGAGGCTTTTATTCCATGCGGTTATGGTGGAATTGGTAGACACGCTATCTTGAGGGGGTAGTGCGCTTCGCGTGTGCGAGTTCAAATCTCGCTAACCGCACCATTTTATCTATCTTAGATTTCCTTTTATAATTATAATACTGCTTCTTTGTGCTTACTCATTGTTTGCAAAGCTTGTTTTAACTTTAACATTTTTATTTAAAATCAAAAAAAGACTAAAAAATATTTAAATTTTGCCGATTTTGTGAATGGAAAATAAATTTTAAGGCAAGACAATGACAATTAATTCTTACAATGCAGGTTTAAATTTCACATTTTCAAAACCTGTCGCTACACAAAATGAGGAAAAAGATAAACAAAACGCTCAAGCACAGCAAGATAATGCGAATTTAAATACAGCAAACACACTCGCAAATTCTCAAAATAACAAGCAACAAACAAAAAGTGAAAATGCTTCAAATTCTACTCAAGAAAGTTCTTCAAGCGATATCATAAAAAATATAAGTGCTGAGGCAACTGAAAAGTTGAGCCAGACAACAAGTAGCAAAGAAGATGATCAAAAAGAAAAAAATGCCCTAGATAAACTCAAAGAACAACTAGAAATGCTTCAACAACAACTTGAAAAAACAAGTGATATGGAGCTTAAAATGCAGCTCCTTTCGCAAATCGTCGTTCTCATGGCACAGATTGCCGAGCTTCAAAAGATCTTAGGCGATAGCGATGGCTTGAGTTTTGAAGCCTAAAATCAAATTTTTTAAGGCTATGATATGCCTTTTATAGCAAGATACCCAAGGCTGATAAAAATATCTTGACATCAAAAAAATAATGTCTAAAAAACCAAAATAAGCTTTGTGGTATAAAATCAGCAATGATAAATGAAGCAAACAAAGAAACAAAAACAAAGAATGTTTTTACTCCAAAGCTCCTATTTTGCTTTCTTCGTGGTGGATATATTGCTCATTGTTTTCCAAAGTATCGACAAAGCGTCCTATCCTCTCCCAACGTATATTTTTGTTCTCATCCCAAGAAAAATATGTAAACCAAGGCGTGCCAACGATAAGCTTATAAGGCACAGAACCCCAAAACCGACTATCATTTGAATGATCGCGATTATCACCCATCATAAAATACTCATCTTGAGGCACAGCATAATAATACGCATTTGCCCCATTCGCACCCACTTCACCAAAACCTGATAAAACAACAGGTTGCATAGCAAAGGCATTTCTGCTTAGATAAAGATTATAAGTTGCCTCCATATCCACTCGCTCATCAGTATGTATGCCTTTTTGTTTGTAAGGTTCTTTAACAAAAATTTGATTTTGAATATAAACGATACTATCTGCATAGTTTTGTTTCATATATGCATCACCCTCGCTCATCTTAACATACAAAGTCGAACCAACCATCACAACTTCATCACCACCCTTTGCCACAAGACGTTTAACAAAATGAACTTTTGGATCAAGCGGATTGCGAAAGACGACTATATCACCGCGTTGAGGCTCTTTACCACGAAGCAAATGTCCATCGCCGTTAAAATCTGGTAAAATAGGCACTTCAACCCAAGGAATATGCGGAGTTGGCAAACCATAACTAAATTTTTTTACAAATAAAAAATCCCCAACCAAAAGCGTATTTTTCATCGAGCCACTCGGTATAGTAAAAGCTTGAATAAAGAAAAAAATCACGAGCAAAACGATGATAATTGTGCCTGTCCAAGATTGTGAGAATTTATGAAGACTCTTAAGTTTTTGCATTTTTTTCCTTAAAATAAGCTTTTATCTTAGAAGCTGTTTTGCGAATTTGAAAGTTGCATTTTAAACTAAACAAGCAAATGAACGCTTAATTTTCAAATTTAACGCGGTTTTTAGCTGCTTTGATGGTATTTTTCAAAAGCATAGCTATAGTCATAGGACCCACACCGCCTGGAACTGGTGAGATGAAGCTTGCTTTTTTACTGACTTCTTCAAAATCCACATCGCCCACAAGCTTATCATTAACGCGGTTTATCCCTACATCAACAACGATTACGCCTTCTTTTACCATATCGGCTTTTAAAAGCCTAGCACACCCAGCCGCAACGACGATTAAATCGGCTCTTTTGGTATATAAACTTAAATCTTTTGTTTTGATATGACAGATACTTACACTTGCTCCTTCATTTAAAAGCAAGGTTGCCATAGGGCGTCCTACTATATTTGAAGCTCCTATAACCACAGCATCAAGCCCACTTAACTTTATACCATAGCTTTTTAAAAGATGAATCACGCCTTGTGGAGTGCAAGCAACAAATCCACCTTTTAAATTTGAGTTCAAACAGCCTACATTAAAGGGATGAAAGCCATCAACATCTTTGTTTGAATTGATACTTTCAAGCACTATATTTTTGTTGATATGAGCTGGCAAGGGAAGTTGCACTAAAATTCCATCAATGCTATCATCATAATTTAAAGTATTAATAAGAGCTAAAAGCTCATTTTGTGTTGTTTGTTCATTGAGCTTATAAACCAAAGACTTTATTTTACACGCCTCGCAAGCTTTGGCTTTGTTATTTACATAAGTATTGCTTGCTGGATCATTGCCTACTAAAACTACAGCCAAACAAGGCTCTATCCCTTGCTCTTTAAGCTTTTTAGCCTCATTTGCTACTTCTGTTTTGAGTTCTTGGCTGATTTTTTTTCCGTCAAGTAAAGTCATCATTTTTCCTTGAATTTATAGCTTTTTTTATAAAAAAAATTGTATCATAATAAAACTTTTTTTTCATTAAAGATAGACAATAAAGGTAAAAAAATTGAAACTTATGATTTTATGTGTATTTGGGCTAAGCTTTGCTTTGGCTGAAGACTTTATCACTTTAAAAGAATATGCAAAAATGCTCTATGAAAATCCTCGTGGCATATCGTGCAAAGAATGCCACGGAGCCGATGGGGCTTCGCAGGTTTTAGGTTATTATACCAAAAAAGGCGAGAAAGAGCCTTTCATCGTGCCAAGCATACAAAATTTAAGCTTTGAAGCATTTAAAGAGGCTTTGCTTGAGGATAAAAATACAAAAAGCATAATGCCTACTTATTCGCTTACACCAAGTGAGATTATTACGCTTTATAATTACATACAAGAACTTAACAAGGAGAAAAAATGACAAATAAAAAAGCCTTTAAACAAGCTTGTGAGCTTATCGTTGGTGGGGTTGATTCGCCTGTTCGTGCTTTTAGTGCGGTGGGTTCAAATCCTTTGTTTATCGATAAGGGAAAAGGAGCTTTTATCAGCGATATAGAAGGTAAAAGCTATATAGACTTTGTGCAAAGCTGGGGACCTTTACTCTTTGGACATTGTGATAAAGACATTACAAAGGCTTGTGAAAAAGCCTTGAAAAAAGGCACGAGCTTTGGAGCACCAACCCTTTTAGAAACACAGCTTGCCAAACTTGTCTTAGAAAATTTTAAACATCTTGATAAGATCCGCTTTGTAAGCAGTGGTACAGAAGCAACAATGAGTGCCATTCGCCTTGCAAGAGGCTTTACAAGACGCGATAAAATCTTAAAATTTGAAGGTTGCTATCACGGACATAGCGATTCTTTACTAGTAAGTGCTGGTTCTGGCCTGGCTACTTTTAATACCCCAAGCTCTTTAGGGGTTTTAAAAGATTTAGCTAAATACACTTTGGTAGCAAGCTATAATGATATAAAAAGCGTTGAGGCTCTTTTTGATACACACAAAGATATAGCTTGTGTTATCATCGAGCCAATCGCTGGAAATATGGGGCTTGTGCCAGCAAAGGCTGAGTTTTTAGAAGAGCTTGCTAGGCTTTGCAAAAAACACGGCACGCTTTTGATCTTTGATGAAGTGATGAGTGGATTTAGAGCAAGCTTAAAAGGCTCTTTTGGCATAAATGGCATAAAGGCTGATCTTGTAACCTTTGGTAAGGTTATAGGCGGAGGCTTGCCTGCGGCTGCTTTTGCTGGTAGGGCTGAGATTATGGATTTGCTAAGTCCTTTGGGTGGAGTGTATCAAGCAGGAACGCTAAGTGGTAATCCTTTAGCCATGGCAGCTGGTATAGCAAGCCTAAAAAAAGCGATGAAAGATAAAATGCTTTATACTAAGCTTGCAGATCTTGGCGCAAGGCTGATGAAAGGCTTTAAAGAAGGTGCAAACTCAAAAGGCATAGCCTTGCAAACAACTTGTGTTGGTTCTATGTTTGGCTTTTTCTTTAATGAAAATGAGGTTTTAAACTATCAAGACGCCTCAAAAAGCGATCTTAAACTTTTTGCCAAATTTCATCAAGCTATGCTAAAAAGAGGCGTTTATCTGGCTTGCTCTCAGTTTGAAACAGGCTTTATCTGCGATAAAATGGATAAAAAACTTATCGATGAAGTGTGTGAAAAAGCCTATGAAAGCTTTAAAAGTCTATGAGCAAAAGAGCAAAATTTATCAAAAAAGGCATAGAAGCAGCTGATGGCTTAAGTCTTGGAATTTCTATGGTTGTGGCTGTGCTTATAGGAGTTGGCTTAGGGTATTTGCTTAAAAAATACACAGGTATAAGCTGGCTTTTTTGGTTAGGCGTATTTATAGGCGTAGCAGCAGCGATTTTAAATGTATATAAAGCCTATAAAGCCCAAGTAGCAAGCTATGAGGAGTTTAAAGATGGAGTGCGTTATGCTCCTAAAGACTCAAAAGAAGATGATGAGGATTTTGATGAGGGTAAATTTGATCGATGAATGAGCTTTCAAGCCTTGCAAAACAAGCTTTTATACAGCAAAAAAACAAGCTTTTTATAAGCCTTTTATGCTTTCATTTGCTTGTGCTTTTTATAAGCTTTGCTTTTAAGGGCTTAAGCTTGGCTCTTTTTTTAAGCTTTGAATTAAGCTTTTTTGGAGCTTTTTTTATCTTTTTAAGCTCGTATTTAAACTATAAAAAACTTATTTTAAGAGAACTTGAAAGCTTAAACATTAGCCCAAAGCCCTTGTGTATTTGGTATAAAAAAGCCCCAAAAAAGCTTGTATTTGTCAAATTTTTAGACGCAAATGCCGATTTAAAACCAAGATTTAAGAATTTTTTATGGTTTTTTAGTGCCTTAAAAATGCTTGTGTATATAGTGTTTGTGCTTATTTTTTTATTTTTGCAAAAAAATGGATATTTAAGCATTTTTGGCTTATTTGCTGGTATCTTTGCCTTACTTATAGGCATTTTGTGTTTTGGAGTGGTGATTAGAAAAAAATGAGTGCGTATAAAAGAACGATGAAAAGCCTTGGGGCTTTGTTTATCTCGATGATCTTTGTTTTTGCAGGTTATGCGCTCATCGTTTCTTCAGTGGGCGTGATCCTTAAAGAGGCTGGCGTTTCTTCTTTTGGTATAGGACTTGTTAATTCTTGCTTTTTTCTAGGCGCACTTTTAAGCACCATAAGCGCTCATAAAATCATTACAAAGATAGGGCATATAAGGGCTTTTGGGGTGTTTGGCTCGTGCTTTGCTATTTGCATTATCTTGCACTCTATAAGTGATGCGATTTGGTTTTGGACGATTTTAAGGCTGGTGCTTGGGTATTGTTATTATGCTTTTTTAATGCTTATTGAATCATGGATTAATGATAAAGCAAAAAATGCTAATCGCTCAAGGGTTTTAAGCCTTTATGAGATCACTTTTTATCTTGCGCTTGGTAGTGGCACCCTACTTCTTGCTTTAAATTTAAACAAATATGAAATTTTCATCATTTCAGCTTGTCTCATTATGTTTTCATCTTTGCCTTTAAATCTTATCCGTATCAAAGAACCTATTTTACAAAAACAAAGTCAAATTTCACTGCCTAAGGTTTTTGATCTTGTGCCTTTGGCTTTTGTAACAAGTTTTATCGCTGGTATGCTTTTAAATGGCTTTTTTTCAATGTCTTCTTTGTATATACTTTTGCAAGGCTTTGAGGCGGCTCAGGTTTCTATTTTTATGTTTGCGATGATGCTTGGAAGCTTTAGTGCACAGCTTGGAGTTGGCTTTATCTCTGATAAAATAGGACGAAAATTTGCCATTATCTTGTGTGCAAGTATTGCTTTAAGTGTTGCAACATTGCTTTTTTGTTTTAAACTTGACTTTGTGATTCAGTGCTTGCTTTCTTTTTTTCTTGGCATTGGTATAGGACCGCTTTATGCCTTAGCTTTAGCACGTGCTAATGATATGCTTGAGGATAAAAGCAAATTAGTTGAGCTTAACCGCTCGGTGCTTTTTTGCTACTCGCTTGGCTCTTTACTCTGCCCTACTCTTTTGGGTGCTTTAATGCAGTATTTTTCATATCAGGGCTTTACACTTTTTTATCTGTGTGCTTTGGGCTTTTTAATCCTTTTTGCGATCAATAAGCCAAATATAAGGAAAAATCATGATTAATCCCTCTGTAGTTTCAAGCCAAGTTGTTCAAACAAATAATAATTTAAATTTAAACAAAACAGATTCAAAAACTGACAACAAAAACGATAAGCTTACAAGTGATAAAAGCAATTCAAAAGAAGCTCTAACAGAGGCTTTAAAGAAAAATTTAGGACTTTCAAACACCACATTACCCACAAAAGAGCTTAGCACAAACAGCGAGGAGCTCAATTTAAAGCTTAAAGAACTTGTCAATAAGCTCTTAAATCAACTTGGCACTAAAGACAGCTCAAAGCTCATCGAGCAAGGAGAAAAGCTTAATTTTGCTCCAAATTTTAGTAACGAGCTTAAATTTCTTGCTAATGAGATGAAAAAAAATGAAATTTTTAAGGATTTATTTGCAAAGCTAGAGCAAATTTTAAAGCCAGCAAGCCAAATGAAAGCTGATAATCTTGCTCCTTTGTTTAAAAACTCAGGCGTATTTTTTGAAGCAAAGCTAAAAGACGCGCTAAATAAAGAACAGCTCCCAAGCAGTTTTCACAGCCTTTTAAACACTATAAAATCCCTTTCAAGCCCAAAAATAGCCACTCAAATCATAGCCCTAGCTGGCAAAGAACTTGACGCAAAAAGCTCTTTAAATGAGCTTAAAAACATCATACAAAATCAAAAAAATGAAAATACAAACCTTCTTAAAGAAAGTGCTTTTAAAACCCTACTTTCACTTGGTTCAAAACTTGAAAACTTTAAACTTTATATCAGCAAAAATCCAAATTTAGCCCAAGAAAAACTCAGCCAAATCGCCAATAATATACTCTCAAAACTTGAAAAACTTGAGCCGCAATTCAAACAAGAGCTTTCAAAACCTCAAAATTTAGCCCTAAAAGATACAAATTTTTTGAAAGATTTAAATCAAAGCTTTATGAAGCTTAAAGAAACGCTTAAAGACATCATTCAAGCTAAGCCTTTTACGCCTCAAAACACCCAAAATACTCAAGATAAAAGCCCAAGTTTTAACGCTTTTGTTAAGGTTGAAACAAATGTCAAAGAAGAACAAACAAGCCCTAAAGCTCCTTCATCAAATGTAGAATTTAAAGATGAAAAAAATGAAACTACGCAAAAAAATGAAGTCAATAAGGATTCAAACACCAATAAAAACACACAAGAGCTTCTTCAAGATGAAGAGCAAGAAGTGTTAAAAACTGATCAAAATGATGAAAAAACTCAGCCCAAAGACAGCAATTCAAAAACAAATGAAACCCAAAGCAAAGACACAAATGAAAAGCTAAATACAAACGAACAAAACAAAGAAAAGCTCACTCAAGATGAAACGCTCTTAGATGAAAATACTCAAGAAACAACTCTTAAAGAAGGAAAAGAAGGCATTAAAGAAAACCCAAAAGAAGCTGCTAAAGAAAGAGTTAAAAATGAAGCAAGTAAGGATTTAAACAAAGATATAACTAAAGATCTAAACAAAGAAATCAGCAAAAATACCAAAGAAATACCAAAAGAAAACGCGACTCAAGCCCTAAAAGAAGGTCCTAAAAATCCACAAAATACCCAAACAAACACAAATTTAAACACACAAAACACCCAAGCTTTACCAGAAAAAACGATACAAACACAAGCTAGTGAAGCCAACAAAGCCATACAAAATTTAGAAGCTAAGGTAAAAAACCTCGTCTTTTCAAATGAAAAAACCCAAATGCTTGAACTTGAACAACTCAGCAAAGATATAAACACCTTAAATAGAAAACTTAATGAAAGCCTCAAACAACTTGACTTAGGTGCTAGTGAAGCCAAAAGTAATTTAAGCGAGCTTAAAAATTTAACACACAAAATGCAAAATGCGAGCAAGGACTTGGCTCAAATTGCCACAAAAAACGAGCATGAAGTGATGAGCGAGCTAAAAAGTGATATAAAATCTACGCTTTTGCAAGTTTCAAATTTAGCCAAAAGCACGGATAATGAAGCCATTGCTAATCAAGCTAACCGCCTTTTAGCTCAAATTGAGATGAACCAGCTCATGTCCTTAGCCAATGAAAGCATAAACACTTATCTGCCTTTTTTTTGGGAGGATTTAAACGACTCAAAACTTGTATTTAAAAGGGGCAAGAAAGATAAATTTTTCGCTCAAATCAAGCTTGAGTTTGCTAAACTTGGCGAACTTGACATACTCATAGCCTTAAACAATGAAAAATACATTGACATTAATATCATGGCAGAAGATAAGGAATTTAGAAAACGAATTTATGAAAACGCTCACGAGCTTAAAAGAGCGATAAATAAAGCCGGACTTTTAAGCTCGAATTTCTTTGTTGGCGATATAGTGCGAAGTAAATTTGATCAAACAAACGCTGGTGTAAGGGATTATGATTTGCAAATGGGTATAGACAAAAAGGCATAAAATGGCAAAAAGCTCGATCAAAAAAGCCGTAGCCCTAGGGTATAATCAAGCAAGCAATCAAGCCCCAAAAGTCCTTGCCACAGGCAAGGGCGAAAGTGCAGCAAAAATGATAAGCCTAGCCAAAGAACACGGCGTGCCTATCAAAGAAGATGAAGATTTAGTTGAGATACTTTCAAAGCTTGATTTGGGTGATGAAATTCCACCAAATATGTATAAAGCTGTGGCTGAAGTTTTTGCCTTTATCTATCAAATGGCGAATAAAAAGTAAAAGTGCATAAAAAATCTATCTTAAGTCAAGCCACAAAAGACTTTAGGCATCAATAAAAGTTTTTATCTTTGTTTATCTAACTCTTATGAAGTTATTTTCAAATTTAAAAACTTAAAACTTCTGCTTAATTGTGGCTTTACTGCACTTAGATAAAGAATGTATTGCTTAAAAACAATCATTAATTTAATATTTATATGAAAAACTCATCACATAGGTGCGTCCTCTGGCGTAATTATTCATAGCTAAAGGATCGGCTGTGCTATTCATGGTTTGGTTATATGAATTTAGGGCGTCTATGTATTTTTCATCGAGTAAATTTTGAATTTCTCCTTTGATGATGAAATTCCTAAAAGGCTCAAAACTTGCATAAAGATCAAGTATGATAGGCTGACTTGGTAAATCTTGAGTACCCATAGCCCACAATTCTTGCCAACCTGTATTTGCTGGCGGTCTTGTGTTATTATCTGGCATAAAAGCACTTGGATCGATTCTTTTCATCTTACCTGTATAAGTTGCTCTTGAACCAAGTATGAACTTTTGATTAAAAAGCCTTGTTCCTAAATCAAGTACAGCATAATCCTCTGGTAGTTCTGAAAATTGTGATTGAGCCAAATTGATATGAGAAGCTTGAGAGCCATTAGCATTTGCTTCACTTTGAGAAACTTGCCTATCAGTGTTTTGGTGCGTGTAAGTAAGCTTTGTGTAAAAAAAGCCCATGTCATATCTTAATTCAGCTTCAATACCGCTAAAAATAGCCTTTGTGTTTAGAGGTAGGAGTAAAAAATCATTTTCACCATAATTTGGAGGTCCAAAATTATCACTATTAATCACATTTTGATTATAGATATAATCTTTTATATGGCTGTAATAATAAACCGCCTTAAAGCCAAAGCTATCATCTTCATACAATAAGCCTTGAGTAAAGCTGTTAAAGCCTATCTGGTAAGTATTTGCTAGCTCAGGTCTTAAGCCCGTGTTTAAATCTTGAAAATTATCACTTGAAGTATTAAAAGTGCCTGAAAAAAACATTTCTTGGACATTTGGAATTCTATATGTTCTTGAGTAACTCACAAAAGGTGTAAAAAGAGTATGAATTTTTGCTGCAAGCATACTTGAGATATTAAAATTGTTAAAATTCTTTTTAAAAGCCCCTGCTTCTTTTGGAGAACAATAGGCATTAAAATCCTGACAAACACCTTGTCTTATAGTGCTAAGCTCTGCAAATACATAGTTTAAATTCAAAGAAAAATCCCAAAAATTACTGCTAAAAGCATTATCAAGGTATAAAGTTTTTATGTTTTGCTTGCCATCTGGAGCAAAGCCGTATTGAAAATAACCGGGCATATCAGTTGAGCCATCATTTGAGCTGTAAGATTGATCCCAATCTAAGCTTTTAGAATAAGAATTACTCATAAAATTTACTCCAAAAGTGCTCCTTAAATCAAGATTTTGACTTAAATTTGAAGTAATAGTGTTGCTAAGATTAAACATTGTGGCTGTGTTGTAGGTAATACCTTTCATATTTCCTACCGGAGTACTCATGATTTTTACATTTTCATTGTAATGCTGACTTGCTTCATTTCGAGCGAGGGCTAAATTTATATCAAGTATATCATTTGGATTATATCGGTAATTGATTTGATAATTATTCCCTATTAATTTTCTACCTGCTAGATTATTATCATATCTTCTATACTGCAAAGTAGAAGAATGCGTTTTATAGGCTAATTCAAGTTTAGCAAGCTGATTTACAGGCTTTTGAGTAAGACTTTGGGGATTAAAAGCATAAATGGAACTATTTGGATCATTTGGATCAGGTGGGACTATAGTGGTTTCATCTTCGCCTATCTTATAGCCTTGTGAGAGCTTACGCCCGCTATAAGCATACATTAAGCCCACATAGCCAAGATCAAAATCATACTTTCCAGCCACAGCTCCCATATAAGATGGTCCTAGCGAATTTGTGCCGTAGCTATACTTTGCCATTACACCAAAGATATTATTTTTACTTACTATATCTTTTACACCTATAGTGCGTAAATTTGCACTTCCCATTAAGGCATTGCCACCATTTGCCCCAGAAAAAGTGCCCCTTTCAATATCCACGCCAACGAGTAAATTTTGATCCACCATAGCCCCAAAAGCAGAAGTGCCACTTACCCTGCCACCTCCATGATACCTACCTTGTTCCTCACTCGTACCAAAAAAGGTTTGAGGCACACCATCGATCATGGTATTTACCCTGCCAAGTCCAGTCATACCTCTTATATTAACCGAAACGCCACCTTGTGAAGGATCAACTTGCGTATAAGCACCCGGAGTCTCTCTTATAATATCATCAAGGCTTTGAGTAGAATTATTAATGCCTTCTCTTGAAGAAACAGCTCCAGCATGAGTAAAAACTTTCTCTTCGTTACTAAGCTGTGATCCACTGATTTCTAGGCTGTCAAATTCAAGTATTTCAGTATTTGTAAGCCCCCCCCCCCTGTGTAGCATTATTCTCAGCTAAAGCTAGCGTTACAGCCAAGCTTAAACCAAGACAAATTCTTTTCATTGTTTTGCTCCCTTTTTTGTCTTTAAATTTTCAAAAGTAAAATGATAAATCATAAGAACTTAAAATTATATTAAAAATAATAAATTTTATCAATATATATTTTTTGTAGTAATGGTGTAGGTGAAAAATTTAATCATAAATACAAAGCAAGCTCTGATCGCTTGCTCTTTTTAAAATTTAATTAGCCTAATTCCTCATTCAAAAAGCTCAAATTGATCAAAAAGAGTTTTGTCTTGCTTGATGATATTTCTTAAAATCAAGCCATCAACCACACTTTTATCACAATCCGTCTGCTCAGGCCAAGCCCTTGTATAGCCCTCAAGTTCGCCTTTTGCACTTGCATCAACGCCCACACATTCATCTTTGATAAAAATGTCTCTTTGCGCATCTATGTTATTTACCACACGCCAAAGGAGCATATATGGATTTTCTAGGTGGTTGTTTGTATCTAAAAAGATGAGAATTTTGAAATGCTTTTTAAGTTTTAAAAGCTTTTCAAAAAGTTCTTTATGTGCTGTTTTTTTATCCACCAAAATGCAAGTTATAGGACTTTTACTTTGTATAAAAAACTGCTTTAAGGCTGTGATATTTTCATCAACTTGCTTAAAAAGCTCAAGTAAAGCCTCATCATCAAGTTTTTCAAGCTCATCTTTGCTAAGCTCATCATTTGTCGCATCAAGCCCAAGCTTTCCGCCAAAACAAGCATTTGGCGAGGCATGATCAAGCTGATCGCACACCCCGCTACTAATAAGCAAATTTTCAGCCTTAAAGCGGTTTAAAATATGTAAAATCAAAGCCTCGTAATCCTCAAGGCTAGGTGCTTTTTCATCGACAAAAACAGCATGCTTGACAAAACTCATCTGCCCTACTCCCCAAAAAGCGTGCATAATTTGCTGGGCGTGTGCTGGGTAGTTTGGCTTGATCTTTGCTAAGATGAGATTATGAAACACTCCATTTTCAGGCATTTTATAATCAATCAAATCAGGCGTAGTGGTTTGCAAAAGTGGCAAAAATACCCTTTCAGTGCCAAGCCCCATCACCCTATCTTCAAGCGGAGGCTTACCCACAACCGTGGCTTGATACACAGCATTTTTCTTAGCAAAAATTTTCTCAACCTTAATCACCGGAAAAAGCTCAGCTGGAGTATAAAAGCCAGTATGATCGCCAAAAGGACCTTCAAGCTTAAATTCATTCGTATCCACAAAGCCTTCGATGACTATATCGCTATCTTTTGGGACGAAAAGCTCATTGCTTTCACATTTTACGAGTTGGGCTGGGTGTTTTTTGATAAAACCATAAAGTAAAAGCTCAAAAATTCCCTTTGGTAAAGGAGCTTGAGCGCACCAAATATAAAGTGGATCACCGCCTATAGCTATGCTTACAGGCATTTTTTTGCCAGCTTTTTTGTATTCGTTAAAAAAATGTGTGCTGTCTTTGTGAATTTGAGTGTGAAATAAAAGCTCATTTTGAGCGCTAACTTGCAAGCGATACATACCAAGGTTATTTTGCGTGCCATCAAGGCTTTGAGTATAAACTTGTCCCATAGTGATAAACTTGCCAGCGTCCTTGCTCCAAGTTTTTAAGATAGGCAGTTCATCAAGACTTTTTAGGGTTTTAAATTTAAAGTCTGCTTGCAAGCTTTTAGCGCGTTTTGGTGGGACATTTCTAAGGCTAAAAAGGGTTTTAAAAAAGTCAAGCTTTGCGCCAAAATTCGTAGGGATATGAAGCTTTAAAAGACTTGCTATTTCGCTTGCTACTTCTTCATAATCCTTGCCAAAGGCTAGATGAAGGGCTTTTTTATTGCAAAAAGTATTCATTAGCACATTAAATTCATAGTTTTTGTTTTCTTTTCTATTGATAGCATTGGTAAAAAGCAAAGCCTTACCTTCCTCGCCTTTTTTGGCTTCTATATAGGCAATATGAGCCATTTCAAGTTCTGTATCGATTGGATCTGATATGACTTTAAGTAAGTTATTTTCTTCTAAAATTTTAATGAATTTTTGCATTATTTTTCCTCTTTATATCATCTTTTCAGCCTCTTTTAAAAGCTCTTTTGCGCCTTGCTTGATGAATTGTTGAGCTAAGCTAGTTCCAGCTGTGTTATACTCAGCTTTTTTAATCACAAGTTTTTCTTGAAGCATTTTACTTGCATCAGGTAAGCCCAAAATCGCTCTAAGCTCTATCTCATCGCCATTTATCTTTGCATTTATACCGATTGGCACTTGACAACCGCCTTCAAGCTCTTTGATAAAATCTCTTTCTATCTTGCTTTCAATGCTTGCATTCTCATCATTTAGACATTTTAAAAGCTCTAAAACTTCCTTTTTATCAACGCTTTCTATACCAAGTATGCCTTGAGAAGCCGCTGGTATCATCTCATCAAGACTAAAGGTATAAGTAAAATTTACAAGCTTATCTAAATTTAAACGTTCAATGCCAGCTTGAGCTAAAACTATAGCATCAAACTCGCCTTTTTTAAGCTTTTCTATGCGAGAATTAACATTTCCCCTTAAAGAAATGATGTTTAAATCAGATCGCAAGGCAAGCAGCTGCATTTTGCGTCTTAGGCTTGTCGTGCCTATCTTAGCGCCCTTTGGCAAGGCTTGAAAGTCTTTAAATTTATCGCTAAGTAAGGCATCATTTGGGCTGTGTCTTTTACAAAGTGCAGCTAAAACAAGCCCGTGAGGTAAAAAACTTGGCACATCTTTAAGGCTATGCACCGCAAGCTGGGCTTCTCCTCTTAGCATACCTTCTTCAAGCTCTTTGGTAAAAAGTCCTTTTCCACCTATCTTAGCTAAAGGACTATCAAGCAAAACATCGCCTTTTGTCTTAAAGCCTTGAAGTAAAAGTTCTAAATTCTTATGCTCTTTTAAAAGGCTCGCTTTGACAAATTCGCTTTGCCACAACGCAAGTTGGCTTTTTCGTGTTGCGATTATGAGCTTCATCTTTACTCCTTAATGATCTCTACATCAATGATTTCTTCATCATATACTTTGCTTTTGCTAGGTTTTTCTTCCCTGCTAAAATTTGCAAAGGCTTGTTTTTGTCTTTTTTTGCCTTTAAAAATAAGGGCAAAAATCAAAATAAAAAAGGCTATACACGAACTTAAAACACCCGGCACTATAAATAAAAAAGCAGCGATAATATAAGCAAATTGAGCAAGCATTTCCTTAGGACGCAAAAGCTGAAATTCAAGCATATTTTTCCAAAATACAGCAAGCAAAATCACGCCTACAATCACACTTGCAAGCAAAAAAATCAAAAAATTTCCAAAGCCAAAAGCAAAAACAAAAAGCACACTTGCTAAAAGCTCAAGCAAAACAAAAGGAAAGATAGAAAAGCGGTAGTAATTCATGATAAAGCTTTCTTTAGTTTTTCTTCAAGTTCGTTCAAATCAGCACTCAAGCGAGTTTTTTCGAGCTTTTCTCGCTTCACAAGCTCAACAAAGCCCTCTTCTAAGCCCTTGCCTATGATTAAAGCATAAGAAAAGCCCATAAGCTCAAAATCATTGATCTTTACTCCATAACGTTCATTTCTATCATCAAAAAGCACAGAAAAACCTTGCTGAGTAAGTTTGTTATAAAGTTCTTCGCCAAGCTTAAAGGCTTTTTCATCTTTGATATTTGAAATGATGATATGCAAAGCAAAAGGCGTGAGTGTTTTGTTCCATACTATGCCTTTTTCATCATGGCTTGCCTCTACAGCTACAGCCACCAAACGACTTACACCTATGCCATAACACCCCATATAAAAAGGCTGAGCCTTGCCATTTTCATCTAAGAAATTCGCATTCATCGCGCTTGAATACTTCGTGCCAAGCTTAAAAATGTGTCCTACTTCTATGCCTTTACTCATCTTAAGCACCCCACCACAACACGCACAAGTATCATTTTCTTTTACCTCGCACAAGTCTTTAAAACGATCTTTGTTAAGATTGCTGACATTTATGCCTATAAGATGATAGTCTTTTTCATTGGCTCCCATGATCATATTGCTTTCTTCATAAAGCTCATTATCCACATAAAAATCGATATCTTTTAAGCCCACAAAGCCGATAAATCCGGGTGTTAAACCAGCTTCTATAAGCTCGCTTTCTTCAGCATCTACTATATCAAGAGCATTGCAAGCATTTTTAGCCTTTGTCGTTTGTAAATCATCATCGCCTCTTAAAAAAAACACAACCAATTTACTTTCATTTTCATAAATAGCCCTTTTCACCACAGCTTTTATAGTATAAAACTCAGCGATTTTAAAAAATTCAGCCACAGCCTTAATAGTTTTTGTATTTGGAGTGTGAAATTTGCTTGCGTAATTTGCTTCAGGACGCTCTTCTTTGCTCGTTCTTTTGGCTCGTTTTGCAGCCTCGATATTTGCCGCATAAGAGCAGTTTTGACAAATGATGATATCATCTTCGCCACTTTTTGCAAGCACCATAAATTCCTTACTTCCACTTCCTCCAATGGCTCCACTATCAGCCTCAACAGCCCTAAAATCAAGCCCTAAGCGAGTAAAAATCCTTGAGTAAGTCTCAAACATATTATCAAACTCAGCCTTTAAACACTCTTCATTCGCATGAAAGCTATACGCATCTTTCATCACAAACTCACGACACCTTAAAAGCCCAAATCTAGGACGCGCCTCATCTCTAAATTTAAGTCCTATTTGATATAAATTTAAAGGCAGTTGCTTGTAACTTGTAATTTTGTTTTTAACCACGCTTAGCATGGCTTCTTCATGTGTTGCGCCCAGCACAAATTCATTTTCTTTTCTATCTTTAAAACGCAAAAGCTCTTTTCCATACGCTTCATACCTTCCACTTTCTTGCCACAAAGAAGCTGGAGTTACAAAACTTAAGCTAGTTTGCAAGGCACCTGCTTTATCCATTTCCTCTTTGATGATAGTTTCTATCTTATCATACACTTTTTTTCCAAGCGGTAAGAAATTATAAAGCCCACTACCAATTTGCTCGATAAAGCCTGCCCTAAGCAAAAAAATATGGCTTGCTAAAATCGCATCTTTTGGGCTTTCTTTGGTGCTTGGTGCGTAAAATTTACTCATTTTCATCAGCTATCCTTTAAATTTAATTCACATTTGTATTCATTTAAGCCAGATTTTTCATTTTCTAAAGCAAAAACATAACGCAAAGCATTGATGATAGTATCGCTTTGAATTTGCCCTTCAAGCTCTTTAAGCCTTAGTGTTGGCGTGTGCAAAAAGGCTTTAAATACTTGATGAATGAGCTTTCTTGCCTCTTCCTCATCAGAACCTTTCAAATAACCCTTTTTTAAAGCCTTGCTTAAAATTTCTTGAGAGCAACGTTTTGCCTCAAGTCTTAAATCCTTAATGATAGGTGTTAAGGTAAGTTTGTTTAAATACCTAAAAAAGCTTGCTGTCATAGTGCCAATGATCTTATAGGCTATCTTAGCTTGCTCCTCTCTTAAGGCAAGATTTGTTTTTACCACTTCTTCTAAGTCATCTACGGCAAAAACTTGCACATTTTTGCTTTGTTTTAAGTCAATATCCCTTGGCACAGCTATATCAAAAAAATAACGCGTAAAGCTCACTTCTTTAAGCATAGTATCAGTGATGATATAATGAGGCGAATTTGTAGCCGAGAAAAAAAGCTCATATGTGTTAAGATAGTATTCAAGCTTATCAAGGCTATCAATTTCTACACCTCTACCAAGCTTTAAGGCAAGTTCTTTGGCATTATCTAAGCTTCTATTAAGCAAAATAATATGAGCCCTTGCGGTAAGCAAATGCTTACATGCTAGCTCGCTCATCTCTCCAGCACCAATAACTATAACCTTTCTGCCTTCTAAAGAAAGTAGCTCTTTAGCCTTAGCCACAGCTACAGAAGAAACTGAGATGGGGTTTTTAGAAATTTGCGTTTGAGTGCGAATCGCAGCTGCACATTTAAAAGCATAATGCACCGCCCTTGAAAGATGAATATCACAAAATTTATACTCCAAAGCAAAGATAAAAGCGTCTTTAAGCTGTCCAGCGATTTGAGTTTCGCCTACAACTAAGCTATCAAGTGAGCTAGCCACTGAAAAAAGATGATGAATAGCCCCTGTATCTTCAAAAATATCAGCTCTGTTATAAAGCTCATTTGTATCAAGTTTGTAAAACTCAGCCAAAACACTAGCTAGTAAATAACCAGCCTTGTTTTTATCCTTAACAAAAGCAAAAATTTCAACCCTATTACAAGTGCTTAAAAGCAAGCATTCTTGTATATTTTGATGTTTGATAAGCTGGGAAAGAAATTGTTTTTTTGTTTCTTCATCTGAAAAAGAAAATTTCTCACGCAAAGCAAGTTCTGTGTTTTTATGCGTCCAGCTTATACAAAAATAAGTCATTAAAACTCCCTATTTATCATCGTTTTAGCGATATCTTCTAAAGCTTCATTATGATAATTTTCTATGGCTTTTAAAGCTCTTTGCGTATAATCTTTTGCTAAAATAAAACTTTGATCTAAATAAGGAGCAATGATACTCTTAAGCCAAACTGCTTCATCTTGACTGAGCTCTTTTTTAAACAAGCTCTTAAGCCTTGTTTTTTCATCTTGGGCTAAGTTTTGGTATGCAAAGATATATGCTAGGGTGCATTTTCCTTCTTTAAAATCATTCATCGCTGGCTTTCCAAGCGTTTGTGCGTCGTTTTTAATATCTAGTATATCATCTATGATCTGAAAGGCTATGCCAAGATTTTTACCATATAAAGCAAATTTTTCTTCATCAAAACCAGCTAGTATCGCTCCACACCGCGCACTTGCTTCAATCAATGCTGCAGTTTTATGATCGATCATCTCAAGATAAGCCTTTTCATCATCATTAAAACTCTTGCTTAATTCTATATCCATAAGTTCGCCTTTTGAAAGCTTTAAAACAGCTTCTGAGATAATTTTTGCAAAAATTGAGTTGAGCTTTGAAAGCTCAAAAAAGGCTTTAGAGTATAAAATATCGCCTAGCATAATCGCATTTTTAGCCCCAAATTCAGCATTAATGCTTTTTGCCCCTCGTCTTAACTCTGCTTCATCAATAACATCATCATGAAGCAAGCTTGCAAGGTGGATAAGCTCTATCAAAGCACAGATTGTAAAGGCTTCTTGGCTTGGCTTGGCTATATTTAAAAGAAGCTTTGAACGGAGTTTTTTACCTGATTTGAGCTTTGAGCACATTAAAAGTATAGGTTTATACTCCAAATCTTTTACAAAATTTGTTATAAACTCATCAATTTCTTGCACTTTTTATCCTTTGTTCTAATTTTCTTGATTTAATGGTGCTTGAGGATTAGTCTGCCCTGTTTCGTTTGGCTCTAAAACTTGAGGTGCTTGCTCTGTTTGAGGAGCTGGTTGAAGGCTAGCATTTTTTTCCTCACTAAAATAAATCCCCGGAACTATCTTTGTTGCATCACTTGTCTTACTTGGATCAAGTTTATTTGGATCTAAAAAATCCACAGCTAGTCTTGCTTGCTTATCCTCGATATACACCTTAAATTTAGCTTCTCCTCTTGAAAAATCACTAAATTCTAAGATAAGTCTGGCTCTATCTATGTGAGGATTGGTATAATCAGGGATCAAAGTTTGAGTCGCCCAGTTAAGATTCCTACGCAAAGCCAAAACAAACTGTCTTGAAAATTTGCGGTATCTTGTATGTATGATGATTTTATTTGTATCAAAAAGAGTCCAATAAAAGTCAAAATTTTGTTTGTCATTATACGCAAGTTCAGTAATACTCACAGAAGCTCGTTCATCTTTCTTAAGGCTAAACTCATAACTATGCTCAAACACAGGAGCAGCTGCAAAACTTACACAAATAAGCAAACAACAAAGAGTGATTACCCTCATCTATCCTTCTTGTCCTAAAATTTTAGCTCCAAGCTCTATATAATAATCATTTAAACGCTCTTGAATCAAAAAGTCATTTTCCATCTTATAAAGCTCAAGTTCATCTTCACTCACGCCCTTTTGCTCCAAAAGCTCAAGCATAGCGATATGCTCGCTTATAAAAGCTCTTAAGCACTTCTCAACAGCCCCCAAAGGCGCATGCCTTAAAGTCTCAAAAAACTTCTCCTCAGGGCTTTTAGAAAACATTTCATCAAATATATCCACAACTACTGCCTTTTATGCTTTTATCTTAAACTAAAACTTACATTATAGGATTTATTAAATTAAAAGAGAATAAAAAGGCTCAAAGCAAGACTTTTTTACCCTTTCTCAACCTTTTTTAAAAAAATACTCTATTTTAGAGCCATTCTTTTAAAAAGCACATTGTCAATCAAGCCTTAAATCCTTATACAAAATACTTCAACGCCCTTTCATAGTCTTGTTTGGTATCTATGCCTATACTTTTTGTTTGTATTTCAAGCATTTTGATTTTTTTGCCATTTTCTAGGGCTCTAAGCTGCTCAAGCTTTTCAGCTTGCTCTAAATTTGAGCTTTTTAAGGTGCAAAACTCATTTAATGCCCTTACACTATAAGCATAAATGCCTAAATGCGCTTTAAAAGCTTCATTATAATCTGCTCTTTCAAAAGGAATTTTTGAGCGAGAAAAATAAAGGGCGAAATTATCTTTATCAAGCACGACTTTAACAAGATTGCTATCTTGTGCTTGCTCGCTCGTGCAGGTTTTAAAACAACTTGTCATAAAGGCTGTAATATCTAGGTTTTGCTGACTAAATTCTTTAAATTTATGTAAATTTTCTGGCTCTATAAAAGGCTCATCAGCTTGAACATTGATGATTATCTCATCATCTTTTAAGCCCAAAAGCTTGCATGCTTCATTAAGCCTATCTGTGCCACTTTCATGTTCTTTGCTTGTAAGCACAGCCTTAAAGCCATGCTTTTTAGCCTCATCAAGCACTTTTTCATCATCAACAGCTATACATACTTCATCAACACCCTTTACTCTTAAAGCAGTTGCGATAAACATAGGCACGCCTTTAATCTCGCATAAAATCTTTTCAGGCATTCTGCTTGATTTTAACCTTGCTGGTATAATAATCATTTCTTTATCCACCTTAAAATTTCATCTTTTAAAGCTCTTGCTTCATAGCTTTGAATAGCTTGTTTTTCAAGATCAAAAAGATCTAAAAGCTCGGTTTTTATCCCCTCGCCGTAAGCTTCAGCGATCTCTAGCATCGCTTCTTTTTCATCATTGCAAGACTTGTTAAATAAAGCTTCATACATACTTGGCACAAATTTACTCCACTCAGCTGTTGAAGTAATGAGTGTAGTTTTATGCGGATTTAAAAGCTTAAAACAAGTTGCGGTGTGTGGATCGATGATGGCACTTTTTGAGAAGTCTTTGATAAAATGTTTGCATTCTAAATCCGTGCAAAAATCAGCCTCAAAATCCTCTTTTAAACTCTCAAGCTCGTTTTTTGTGAGTTCAAAATGAAGTTTTTCTTTTAAAGCATTCATTAACTCAAGCGTTCTTACATCGCCAAATTGATCAAAAAGCAAACGTTCTATATTTGAAGATATGAGTATATCCATAGCTGGGGAAAGCGTTTTAACCAGCTTTTTGCCTCTTAAATCATATTTGCCTGTGTTAAAAAATTCACTTAAGATATTATTTGCGTTTGAAGCGATCTTTATACGCTTGATTTTTGCCCCCATTTTTTTAGCATAATACGCCCCCAAAGCATCGCCAAAATTGCCACTTGGTATGATGATCTCAAGTTCTTTATCTATCTTTATACAAGCATAATAATGATAAATGATTTGAAACAAAATGCGTGCAAAATTTACTGAATTTGCTGCTGAAAGCTCTATGTTTTCAGTCTTTAAGGCTTGCTTAAACTCAGTATCGTTAAGCAAAGCTTTAAGCGTGTTTTGGGCTGTATCAAAGTCGCCATTGATCGCAAAAACTTTGAGATTGTCCTTATCTAAAGCTCTCATTTGCAAGGCTTGAAGCCTACTTGTGCCAGCCTTTGGGTATATACATACAACTTTAACTTGGCTATTTTCAAAGCTTTTTAAAGTCGCAGGTCCAGTATCTCCACTTGTCGCGCAGCACACAAGGAAATTTTTACCCTCGCTAAAACGTTTTAAAAGCACTCCAAAAGGCTGTAAAGCCATATCTTTAAATGCTCTTGTTGGTCCATGATAAAGCTCATTGATAAAAAGTTTTTCACTGATTTTATTTAAACGCACAGGACAAGTTTCATCATCAAAACTTTTATAGCTTTTTAAAGCCTCCTTAAAGTCCTCATCAAAGCCAAATTCAAAGCTTTGAATAAGTTTTAAAGCAAAATCATTATAACTTAAGTCTTTATACGCATAGCCATTAAACTTGGGCAAGCTTAATGGTGCATACAAACCGCCTAAATGAGCAGCTGGATTAAGCAAAGCTTCTTTAAAAGAAACGCTTTGACTTTTATCCCTTGTTCCTACTAAAAGCATTTTTATCCTTTTATATCAAAGTTTTTAAAGCTTTTTATATAATTTATTAAAGCTTCTTTTAAGCTTGGCATTAACTCAAGCTCAAGCTTAATAAGTTCATAC
Source organism: Campylobacter sp. MIT 12-5580 (assembly GCF_005406235.1). Lineage (NCBI taxonomy): Bacteria > Pseudomonadati > Campylobacterota > Epsilonproteobacteria > Campylobacterales > Campylobacteraceae > Campylobacter > Campylobacter sp. MIT 12-5580. Next base: position 74,607 of record NZ_NXLK01000004.1, on the reverse strand, counting down.
TTAAAGCCCATATCCTTAACCTTGACAAAGTCCTTAAAAGTCAGCATTAGTGTATCACAATTATGCTTTTTTAGCAAATTTTCAAGCTCGCTTTTTTTATAATCATAATGATCTTTAAAAAAATAACACGCCCTTGCCTTGATGAAATGCTCATACAACCTAAAAGGCTTGGCTATAGAAGCGATTAAAACTGCTTTTTGATTTTCTTTCACATAAGAATACCGCACAAAATCTCTACCCTCAATAGCTATAAAATCAGCCTTTTTAGTATAACTTGGCGGTAAGCGATACGCTCCACTTGGTAGGGGGAAATTAAAATAAGGCTTTGTTTTGCCCTCAAGCAAAAGATCAAATTTCTTGATGTGAAATTTGGAAAAAGCATCATCAAGCAAAATGATACTTGCTCCTAACTCAAGAGCTTTTTGTATGCCTTTTACCCTATCTTCGCTCACGATCACGCCATAAATTGCCTTTTCAAAGGCGTATTCCATAGCCTCATCGCCACTTTGCTCTACACTACAAAGTATTTTTTCACCAAGTTTCACACATATTAAGCCCTTGCTTTTTCGCTTGTAGCCTCTTAAAATGATAAAAATTCTAGGTTCCTTTGAGCCTTGTTGCGATAAAAATTCTTGCAAAAATACAGCTATAGCCTTACACATAGGTGTTTTTCCATTTCCACCTAAGCTTAAATTTCCAACGCTAATGATTGGCACCTCAAAGGCTACTTTTTTCTTGAATTGAGTGTTTAAAATAGCAAACAAAGCATAGATAAAGCTTAAGGGTAAAAGCAGATAAGCAAGCACTTTTTGAAAGAAATTTGGCTTATAAAAATACGAATCAAAAAAGTTCATTCATCAAGACTTATAAAACGAGGAAGTTCAAGCTTAAAGGCATTTTGCCTTTTTCTTTTTTCAATCATCTCAAGCAATTTTGGTTCAAGTTTTGCTAGAATGCTTTTATCATTTGCTTCAAGAGCTTTTAAAGCCTCATCAATCTGTGCATAGCTAAAGCCAAGTTCTTTTTCATCACTTTGTCCCTCATACAAATCCGCACTTGGAGCTTTTTTGATAAAAACTTCATCTAAGCCTAAAAATTTAGCAAATTCAAAAATTTCACTCTTATACAACCTTGCTATAGGATTAAAAGCACAAGCTAAGTCCCCATAAATCGTGCCATATCCCAACATCAGCTCGCTTTTATTGCTCGTGCCAACAACCAAAGCATTTTTAAAGGCTGAGTAATCATAAAGCAAGCTCATACGAATTCTTGCGCTTAAGTTGCCTATGCGGATTTTATCTGGATTTTGAATGTTTTGCAAAAAGGCTTTGAGTATGTTTTCAATGTTTATGATCTTATACTCAAGTTTTAAGTTCTCACAAAGTTTTAAAGCATCTTTAAGATTTGCTTCATTAGAAAACTGACTTGGCATTAAAAGTGCAAATACCTTTTCGCCCAAAGCTTTTTTACAAAGTGTAGCTACAAGGGCTGAGTCTATGCCTCCACTAAGTCCTAAAACTACGCCTTTTACGCGGGCATTTTCAAGCTCATCTTGTATAAATTTGCAAAGCTTTTTTTCCAAAAAAGCAAAATCCATTTTCTATCCTTAACTTAAAAATGTATAATTATAACTAAAAATTAACAAGGATTAATAAATGCAAATTTTAAAAAAAACGTGTGGGGCTTACGGCACAAATTGCTACATACTCAAAAGCGAGCAAGGAGACTTTATCATCGATCCTGGAGATGGAGCATTTGACTTTGTAAAGCAAAATGCAGCTGAGGTTAAAGCGATCTTAAATACACACGGGCATTTTGATCATGTTTGGGATAATGAAGCGGTAAAAAGGCATTTTAAGGCTCCTATTTATATACATAAATTTGATGAGTTTATGCTAAGTGATCCTTTTGGTATGGGGCATGAGCATTCAAAAGCAGATATTTTAATCACTGATGAAAATGAATTTGACATCGCTGGAGTGAAATTTAAATTCCTTCTTTTTCCCGGACACACGCCGGGGTGTTGTATGATAGAGCTTGTGGGTGAAGGTTTGGCTTTTAGTGGGGATTTTTTATTTCAAGGCAGTATTGGAAGGTATGATTTTCCTTATTCTGATGCAAATTTAATGAAACAAAGCCTAGAACGAGTGGCTGGCTTTAAAGATGAGCTAAGGCTTTTGCCAGGACACGGAGGAGAAACCACGCTAAAAACCGAGCAAGCTCATCTTGACTTTTGGCTAAGGAACTTTTGATGGTATTTCAAACGCTTTTTGATTCTTTATTTGAGTTTTTGCTCTATTATCTTAGCTTTTTAGCCCTTGTTTCACTTATAGGAATGAAATTCGCAAAAAAGCACGAGCAACTAGAGCAAAACCCAAGCCAAAAATCAAGCCTTAAAAAGCTGTATAAAAACTGCCCGTGCCGAAAAGCCGTGCAAAATGGTATGATGAGTAGCGCGTGTATTTATAGTGCAGCAGCTGGTTTTATGCTTTCTTTAACCAATATCGCTTTGATTTCAAACTATACTTTGCGAAATTTTATCGTCTTAGCCTTAAGCTTGCTTTGTTTTTATTTAGGCTGGGTGCTGAAAAAATGAGTGCTACTTTTTTGTGTAAAATGAGCTAAAATATCATTTTTAAGAAAAAATTTATCTTAATTTAATTATAATTTAAAGATATATTTCGTTTTACAAGGAGTTTCCCCATGAAAAAGAGTATTTTGATCTCTTTAGTGTTTTTAGCTTTAGGTGTGAGTGCTATTGCTGCAAATCACAATTATCAAAGTGAGAGAGACTTTGACGATGATTACACAATTGAGGAAAGAGCCATAACTTGCGCTACTTTCAAAAATTGTCAAACAATCAAACAGCCTATATACCAAGAGGCTTTTTGCAAATGGATGGGATGGTGCAGATAAATGATTTTAGAAGTTTGCGCTGGTCTTTTAGATACTGACTTAGAATACAAAATCAAGCCTACGCTTAAATTTCAAGAACAAGCTCAAAAGAAAGAACTTGAGTTAAAAAAAGAAGAAGCTCAAGAGGAAAAAAGTGAAAATCTGCTTGATATAAAAGCTTAAATGCTTTGGGCTTTACTTAAAAGATAGAGCAAAAAGCTAGAGTAAAGCTCATTTTTACTCAAAAATACCTTCAAGTAAAGCTTGCAAATACTCATCGACATTAAATTCAAGTAAATCCTCTACGCCCTCGCCTACTCCTATATAAAGTATAGGAAGCTCAAGCTCTTTTGCTATACCAAATAAAGCCCCACCCTTAGCTGTGCCATCAAGCTTAGTGATAATCACACCATCAAGCTTAACAAGCTCGTTAAAAGCCCTAGCTTGCAAAATGCCAGCATTACCTTGAGTGCCATCAAGCACGAGGATTTTTTGATGGGGAGCATTTGGCATAGCTTTAGCACAAATTCGCACGATTTTTTCAAGCTCGCTAGCAAGATTTTTTTGATTTTGCAAACGTCCGGCTGTATCTAGGATCACCCTATCATACTTTTTAGCCAAAGCCTTGCTAATCGCATCATACGCTACAGCTGAGGGATCGTGACCTTGTGCGGAAGCGACTATGTCAAGTTCGAGTTTTTTAGCCCAAAGCTTAAGCTGCTCGATCGCTCCAGCTCTAAAGGTATCACAAGCTCCTAAAATCACCTTTTGATTATTTTGTGTATAAAAATTTGCAAGTTTAGCAATACTTGTGGTTTTTCCAGCCCCATTTACGCCTAAGATAAGCTGAACAAAGGGCTTTTCCTCAATAGCTTTTGGTTTATCATAGATAAAATACGCCTTCATCACGCGTAGTAAATCTTCCTTTTTAACCTCATCGCTTGGCGGAAGATAATATAAAATTTCTTCTATGATCTCATAGCTCACATCAGCTTCAAGAAGCATTTCTTCAAGCAAATCTTTTGAAATTTTTTCCTTACCCTTTTTAAGATCGCTAAAATTAGCAAAGGTTTTTTGCAAACCTTTTTTTAAAAAATCAAGCATTACATAATCGCTTTTTGAATGTCAATATCAAGCATTTCTTGAGGGATAATACCCAAATACTGCCCCACAAGCTCGCCAGAACTTGAATAAAGTATCATCGTAGGTATAGCATTCACTCCACCCACGCTTTGAGCAAAGGTAAAATTTGGCTCGCCCAAAGCCACTTTAAAGCTGATTTGCTTTTCATTTATGAAATTTGATACTTCGTTTGAATTTTTATCTTCAAGCAAAATACCGATAATATTAAAATTATCTTGATACTTTTCTTGAAGCTTGTTAAGATGAGGAATTTCAGCCAAACACGGAGCACACCAAGTTGTAAAAAACACAAATAAAGTTGCCTTATCATTACTCACAAACTCAAGTTTTCCTTCATTTGACTTGATAAATAAATTCTCGCCATTATTGAGTTTAAGATCAAAGCTTTGTTTATTGCCCTGTCCCCAAGAAAGAAGTGAGCTTGCATTTTGTTCATCTTTATCATCACTTGAGCATGAGATTAAAAAAAGAGCTAAAAACAAAGTTATAAAAATTCTCATTTATTTTCCTTTTTAAATTTCGTTAAAATCTTTTAAAAAATGCTAAGATTATATAAGAAATTCATAAATGGATACACAATGAAAAAAGAATTTAGAAAATTGCAAAAAAGCAAATTAATCCAGCTTCAAAAATACTTTTTCAGACATGATTTTGCTGTATTTAAAGAATGCCTCAAACTTATAAAAAACACAAAAGCAAAAAATGTCTTAATCTACCTACCACTTGCTTATGAGCTTGATTTATATAAGTTTAGACACGAATTCAGTAAAAATTGTCAGCTTTTTGTTCCATTTATGCAAGATGAAAGTTTAAAAGTGATAAAATTAAGACTACCTTTTTATAAAAAGAGGTTTGGGGTTAAAGAACCAAAGAATTCTTTGATGAGTGTTAGAATTGATTTAGCTATAGTGCCAGTGCTTGGCGTGGATAAAAGCTTTAAAAGAATAGGACATGGTAAAGGTTTTTATGATAGGTTTTTTGCAAGCTTAAAATATAAACCTTTAATCGTTTTTGTGCAAGCTACGCAGGGATTTAGCCAAAACAAACTAAGTCAAGAACACGATATACAAGGTGATTTCTATCTTAACCCTTTTAAAAAATTTTATAAGAAAGAGTTGAAAAATGCTGATAACTTTAACTGCATTTATCGCCGTTATCATAGGCGTAGGGATTGGGTATATAGTTGCCAAAAAAATAAACGATGCAAAGCATGATATTTTTATTGAGCAGGCAAAAGCAAAAGCAAAAGCCATAGAATACGAAGCTGAGCTTGTACTAAAGGATGCTAAAAATTCAGTTTTAAATGCTGAGTTTGAAGCCAAAAAGAAATTTGAGGATAAAAGCCACAAAATGCAAAAAGAATATTCTCAAAAATTTGATGATTTACACAAAAAAGAGCAAAATCTCAAAGAAAGCTCACAAGAACTAGAAAAAAAGCAAAAAAAGGCTACAGAGCTTTTTGAAGAAAGTATTAATCTTAAAAACAATTACGAAGAAAAGCTAGTAGAAGTTTTAAAAACCTTAGAGCGCTCAGCCGGACTTACCCAAGAAGAAGCCAAAAAAATCGTCTTAAAAAAAGTCGAAGAAAACTCAAGGCAAGAAATCGCTTCTATAGTCCGTAAATACGAAGAAGAAGCCAAAAACGAAGGTAAAAGAAAGGCAAACTACATCATCGCACAAGCGACTTCTCGCTTTGCTGGTGAATTTGCAGCTGAAAGGCTCATCAATGTCGTAAATATCAAAAACGATGAGCTTAAAGGACGCATTATAGGCAAAGAAGGACGCAATGTCAAAACTCTAGAAATGGTGCTAGGCGTGGATATCATCATCGATGATACGCCCGGAGCTATCATAGTAAGTTGCTTTAACCTCTACCGCAGAGCCATAGCGACGAAGGTTATAGAACTCTTAGTTGAAGATGGACGCATTCAACCTGCCCGCATAGAAGAAATTTATGAAAAAGTCTGCAAAGACTTTGAAAGCTCAATCCTTGAAGAAGGCGAAAATATCATCATGGATTTGGGGCTAAGCAAAATGCACCCTGAGATAGTTAAACTTATCGGTAAGCTTAAATACAGAGCAAGCTACGGACAAAATGCTCTTGCTCACTCTTTAGAAGTCGCTCACTTAGCTGGTATCATCGCTGCTGAATGCGGAGGCGATGAAAGCTTGGCTCGTCGTGCTGGGCTTTTGCACGATATAGGCAAGGCTTTAACTCATGATTTTGAAGGCTCGCATGTGGATTTAGGAGGCGAGCTTTGCAAGCGATATAAAGAGCCTGAAGCTGTGATAAACGCCATTTACGCTCATCATGGACACGAAGAAGCTACAAGTGTGGAAAGTGCGGCTGTTTGTACTGCTGATGTGCTTTCTGCAGGACGACCCGGAGCTAGAAGAGAAGTTCTTGAAGCCTTTTTAAAACGAGTTACTGAGCTTGAGGATATAGCTAAAAGTAAAGAAGGTATTAAAAATGCTTACGCTATAAATGCTGGGCGTGAGATTAGAGTCATTGCTAATGCAAAACTTATCAATGATGATGAAGCCGTGCTTTTGGCTAAAGAAATTGCTAGTGAAATTCAAGATAAGGTGCAATTTCCGGGCGAAATCAAAGTCAATGTTATACGCGAGCTTAGGGCTGTGGATTACGCGAGATAAGAGGCTTTTTTTATGAGTGAAACTATCGCGAGCTTGCTTGAGTATGGTTATATTATATTGTTTGTGTATTCATTAGGTGGTGGAATGGTAGCTATCTTAGCTGCTGGAGTGTTAAGCGCTGGAGGGCATTTTAGCCTCAGCCTTTGCATAGTCTTAGCCTTTGTGGCAAATACGCTTGGCTCGACACTTTTATTTATCTTAGGCAAATACTATAAAAAAGATTTAATGCCGTATTTTAAAAAACACCGACGCAAGCTTGCTTTAGCTCAAATGAAGATCAAACAATACGGCGTTTTTTTACTTTTGCTTCAAAAATTCATCTATGGACTAAAAACCTTTATCCCTATGGCGGCTGGACTTGCGAAATTTAACTTTTTGAAATTTTTCATCATCAACACACTTGCAAGCTTGCTTTGGGCTATAGTTTTAGGATATGCTGGCTTTGCTTTTGGAGCTGTTATCACGCCTTTTATGGATACTTTAGGCACTTATCCTTATCTTGTGCCTTTGTTTTTGCTTATTTTAATCGCTTTGATTTGGTTTTATCTTTCTTCTTTTTCTAAAAAAACACAATGAAAAGATGGGTAAAAAAATACCAAGAATTCCTTTTTCTTGGATTTTTTTGCCTTTGTGTTTTTAGTCTTAATCTTTTTTATGAATACAGACAATTTTTAGCCTTTAAAGAAAGTAAGCATATCTATCTTAAAGATATTAGCGTGCTTTTAAGTTATATAAAAACAAATGAAAAAGGTAGAACTTATAGGGTTTTAAAGCTTGCTAGCAACGACTTTAACTTTTATACCACCACAGCTAAAGATAAAGAAATTTCAAACTATGCAAAGCTAAATTTAAGAGCTATTACAAGCAAAGTAAGCTTTAAAGACTATCTTTCAAAAAGCTTTTATATGCCAAGTTATGATTTAAATATCACTTCAACAGAGCCTGTTTTTAAACATAAAATCATTCCTTATTTTCTCAATCAGCACCAAGATGAAAAGATTAAGGAATTTTATGGGGCTTTGTTTTTTGCCCTTAGTGTCTCAAAGGAACTTCGAAATGATGTCAATCACTATGGCATAGCTCATCTTATCGCCATTAGTGGCTATCATATCGCTTTGATTTTTTCTTTGCTCTTTTTTTGTTTTGCTCCACTTTATAGCTTTTTTCAAAAACGCTATTTTCCTTACCGAAATTTACGGCTTGATTTGAGTGTGATGATTTTTGTATTTTTGCTTTTTTATGCTTATCTTATCGGCTTTGTGCCAAGTTTTGTGCGATCTTTAGTGATGGCTTTGTTTGGCTTTTATCTTTTAGCCAAGCATAATAAAATCATTCATTTTGGGAATTTATTTTTTAGCGTATTAATCTGTCTTGCTTTATTTCCGCAGCTTCTTTTTAGCGTAGGCTTTTTGTTTTCAGTTTTGGGAGTATTTTTTATCTTTTTATATTTACATCATTTCGCAAGCTATTTTAATGCTTTTATTAATATCATCTTGCTAAATTTATGGACTTTTTTAGCGATGATTATCCCAGTGTTACATTTTTTCCCACTTATTTCTTTCCAGCAGTTTTTAGCCATACCTTTAAGTGCGGCTTTTGTTGTATTTTATCCCTGCGTTTTGTTTTTGCACCTCATAGGCTTTGGAGGGCTAGTAGATAGCTATTTACTTGATTTCTTTAACTTTAAATTTCACGCCTTAAATTTTGCAAATATAAGCTTGAACCTACTCTTAGCCTATATATTACTAGTTCTAATTAGCATTCGTTTTAAATGGCTTGCTCTTTTTTGCGTTGTTTTAAATTTAGTGCCGTTTTATATCTTGCTTTAAAATAGCGTTTAAAAGCACTCAAAATGTGGTGATTTTGATAATTTTATATATTGCTTATGTTAATTAATATTATTCTAGTCTTTAATTTAAAATCCTTAAAAAAATGTAAAAATAATGCTTAGAAAAATATTCATTTTATATTCGTTTAATAAAAACTCTGCTACAATGAAGTGAAAATCAAATTTTGGAGGTCTTTCTTATGAATAGAAGGGATTTTATCAAAAACTCTGCTATTGCTAGTGCTGCTGGCGTTGCAGGTTTGAGTCTGCCAAGTTCAGCTTTAGCTAATGCTCAAGAACAATGGCAATGGGATAAATCAGTATGCCGTTTTTGTGGAACAGGCTGTGGTATCATGGTCGCAAAAAAAGATGGCAAAATCGTTGCGGTTAAAGGCGATCCAGCTGCTCCGGTAAATCGTGGGCTAAACTGCATTAAGGGCTATTTTAATGCTAAAATTATGTATGGCGAGGATCGTTTGGTGCAACCTTTGCTTCGAGTCAATGAAAAGGGCGAATTTGATAAAAAAGGCAAATTCAAGCAAGTTTCTTGGCAAAGAGCTTTTGATGAAATGGAAAAGCAATTTAGAAAGGCTTACAATGAGCTTGGTGCCAGTGGTATAGCTGTTTTTGGTAGCGGACAATACACCGTTCAAGAAGGTTATGCGGCTGTAAAGCTCATCAAAGGAGGCTTTAGATCAAACAATATCGATCCAAACGCAAGACACTGCATGGCTTCAGCTGTTGTAGCTTTTATGCAAACTTATGGAGTTGATGAGCCAGCAGGCTGTTATGATGATATAGAGCTTACCGATACTATCATCACTTGGGGAGCAAATATGGCTGAAATGCACCCGATTTTATGGAGCCGTGTTTCAGATAGAAAGCTTTCAAATTTAGATAAAGTCAAGGTTATCAACCTCTCGACTTTTTCAAACCGCACCAGTCATATCGCAGATAGTGAGATCATCTTTAAACCAAATACTGATTTAGCGATATGGAACTACATCGCTAGAGAGATAGTCTATAATCATCCAGAAGCTTTGGATATGGATTTTATCAAAAATCACTGCATTTTCACTACAGGTTATGCTGACATTGGTTATGGTATGAGAAACAATCCAAACCACCCAAAATTCAAAGAAGCAGAAAAAGATATAGTCGCTAAACAAAACTCTATAGTTCTTGATGAAGAAGAAGCCGTAGCTTTAGCTTATCTTGGCGTTAAAGCAGGCGATACTCTTGAACACAAGCACGCAGGTGCAGCTATGGCTCACTGGGAAATCAGCTTTGAAGACTTTAAAAAAGCCCTTGAACCTTATACTTTAGACTATGTGGCTAAGGTTTCAAAGGGTGATGATAATGAAAGCTTAGAAGATTTTAAGAAAAAACTTCAAGAACTTGCCAATCTTTACATAGAAAAAAACCGCAAAGTTGTGAGCTTTTGGACTATGGGCTTTAACCAACACACAAGAGGCACTTGGGTAAATGAGCAAGCGTATATGGTGCATCATTTACTTGGCAAACAAGCAAAACCAGGAAGTGGAGCATTTTCTCTAACCGGACAGCCATCAGCCTGTGGCACTGCTAGAGAAGTAGGCACTTTCTCACACCGCTTACCAGCTGATATGGTTGTGGCAAATCCTAAACACAGAGAAATCACAGAAAAAATTTGGAAACTCCCAGCAAAAACCTTAAATCCAAAGCCGGGTGCTCCTTATCTTAAGATAATGCGTGATTTAGAAGATGGCAAGATCAAATTTGCTTGGGTGCAAGTGAATAATCCTTGGCAAAATACAGCCAACGCAAACCACTGGATAGCTGCAGCACGAACTATGGATAATTTCATCGTAGTCAGTGATAGTTATCCGGGTATTTCAGCAAAGGTAGCCGATCTTATCTTACCAAGTGCGATGATTTATGAAAAATGGGGTGCGTATGGCAATGCTGAAAGAAGAACCCAACACTGGAAACAACAAGTCTTACCTATAGGTGAAGCTATGAGTGATACTTGGCAGATGATGGAATTTGCAAAACGTTTTAAACTCAAAGAAGTATGGGGAGAAACAAAGGTTGATGATAAAACGACTTTACCAAGCGTTTTAGAAGAAGCTAAGGCTATGGGTTATAGCGAAGAAAGCACGCTTTTTGATGTACTTTATGCAAATGAAGATGCGAAAAAATTTAGCGCTGATGATGCTGTAATGCAAGGCGTGGATAATAGCGAAGTAAAAGGTGACGCAAGAAAGGTTATAGGCAGTGATGGTAAAGAATTTACGGGCTATGGCTTTTTCGTGCAAAAATACCTCTGGGAAGAATACCGCAAATTCGGACTTGGACACGGACACGATCTAGCAGATTTTAACACCTATCATCAAGTAAGAGGCTTAAGATGGCCTGTAGTCAATGGTAAAGAAACCCAGTGGCGTTTTAACACCAAATTTGATTATTATGCTAAAAAAGCAGCTCCAAATTCAGACTTTGCTTTTTATGGAGCTGCTGATAAAGCCTTGCAAAGAGGAAATTTAATCGCTCCAACTTCTGGCGATGAGAAATTCTCACTTGCAAACAAAACAAAGATTTTCTTCCGTCCATTTATGAAAGCTCCTGAGCGTCCAAGTGCTGAGTATCCTTTCTGGCTTTCTACAGGTAGGGTTTTAGAACATTGGCATAGTGGAACGATGACTATGCGTGTGCCTGAACTTTATAGAGCTGTGCCTGAGGCGTTGTGCTATATGAACGAACAAGATTGTGAGAAGCTTAGTTTAGCACAAGGCGATCTTGTATGGGTTGAATCGCGTCGTGGTAAGGTTAAAGCACGCGTTGATATGCGTGGTAGAAACAAACCGCCTGTAGGACTTGTATATGTGCCTTGGTTTGATGAAAATGTCTATATTAACAAAGTTACTTTAGATGCGACTTGCCCACTTTCAAATCAAACAGATTTTAAAAAATGTGCGGTAAAAATCACTAAAGCGTAAAAACAATGAAAAACCGAAGAGAGTTTATGCAAACTGGCTTTAAAGCCCTTTGTCTTTGTGCGGGCGGTGGCTTTTTAGCTACGCTTGCACTTAAGGCTGATGAGGGATATTTTTTACGCCCACCCGGAGCTGAAGATGAAAAGCGTTTTTTATCTTTATGCATACGTTGTGGTTTGTGTGTAAAAGCCTGTCCTTATGATACTTTAAAGCTTGCAAGTGTTTTTGATAGCCCAAAAAATGGCACACCTTTTTTTGAAGCAAGAAAAACGCCATGCTATCTTTGCGAGGATATACCTTGCATAAGAGAATGCCCTACAAATGCTTTAGATCATCAGTATTTAGAGCGTGAAAAAGGTGTTTTGGAACTTAAAATGGGTATAGCTATACTTGATAGCGCAAGCTGTGTCGCTCACTGGGGTGTGCAATGTGATGCGTGCTATAGAGCCTGTCCATTGATTGATAAGGCTTTAAAACTTGAGCTTAAACGCAATGAACGCACCGCTAAGCATGCTTTTTTGCTCCCTGTTGTCGATCATGAAGTGTGCGTTGGCTGTGGGCTTTGCGAGCGAGCCTGTATCACAGAAGAACCAGCTATCCGTGTTTTACCGCGTGAATATGTGCTTGGTAGAGCCGGGACAAACTATGTCAAAGGCTGGGACAAGCAAGATGAACAAAGGCTAAAAGACGCTGATACAAGCAAGAAAAACGAGCAAAACAAAGCTAGGGATTATCTTAATAGCGAGGATTTGTTATGAGATATTTACTTTTAAGAAGAGCTGTTCAGCTTGGAATTTTAGCTTGCCTTGGCTTTAGCTCACTTGATTTTATCGCTAAGGGTGATTTAAGCTCATCTGTGTGGTTTGATACCATCCCACTGAGCGATCCTTTTGCTTTTTTACAAATCGTGCTTGCAAGTTTGAGTATAGACGCTGCTGTTTTAAGCGGAGCCTTAATCATTGCTTTTGTGTATGCGGTATTTTTAGGACGCGCATTTTGTGCGTGGGTATGTCCTATCAACCTTATCACTGACTTAGCAGCTTTTGTGCGAAAGAAATTTGGCTTTAAGTCTTCTAAATTTGTGATCTTGCACAAAAACTTACGATACCTTGTGCTTATTTTGTGCTTAGTGCTTTCTTTTGTGCTTTCTTTGCCTGTGTTTGAGAGCATTTCTTATATAGGCATAGTGCAAAGGGGTATTATTTTTGGCAGTGTTTCTTGGCTTTTTGTTGCTTTTGTGATCTTTTGTATAGATAGCTTTTTAAGCCCAAGAGCGATTTGTTCGCATTTTTGTCCTTTGGGAGCATTTTATGCGCTTATCTCTCGTTTTGCTTTGCTTAAAGTAAAGCACAAAGCACAAAACTGCACCAAATGCTATAAATGCATAGAAATCTGCCCTGAAAAACAAGTGCTTTTTATGGTAGGCAAGGAAAGCAAAAGCGTGAGTTCTGGGGAGTGCATAAGATGTGGGCGTTGCATTGAGGTTTGTGATGATGATGCTTTGGTTTTTAATATTTTAGATTTAAGGAGTAAAAAATGAAAAAGAAAATTATAATGTTAGCGTGTGCGTGTGCTTTAACTTTCATCGCTTGTCAAGATAAAAAAGAAAGCACAAGTTCAGCACTAAGTTCTGATGAGATAGGCATAAGAAAAACAAGCGTTGAAAACGAAAACAATGTTGTTTTACCTGATGCAAATTTCACTACTTTGCAACCGGGCGAATCAAATTTGATCGAACGATCATTTGAAAATGCTCCACCGCTTGTGCCTCATAGCATCGAGAATATGCTTCCTATCACAAGGGAAAATAATATGTGCTTAAGCTGCCACGACAAAGCAATTGCTGCTGATGTGGGTGCTACAGCTATGCCTATGACTCATTATTTTGACTTTCAAGCAGGTAAAGCAACAGGCGATGAAGTAAGCAACGAAAGATTTAACTGCACCCAATGCCATGTGCCTCAAAGTAATGCAAAACCTTTGGTTGGAAACACTTTCAAGCCAGAGTTTAAAAGCGAAGAAGCAAAGAAAAGATCAAATCTCATCGATGCCTTAAACGAAGGGGTAAAATAAATGCCAAAAGCTCTTGCTATCTTGCTTTTAAGCCTAAGTTTATCTTTAGCCTTAGAAGCTGAAGTGTTTAAAAAAACTCAAGATCATTCAAATATAATGAGCTTGAGTAAAGCAGATGAAATTTTACTCATCGGCACGGATTTAGGTAGTGTAGAGCTTTTTGACTTAAAAGAAAAAAAGAGTGCATTTTATCTTCAACTTGCAAAGATAGAAAATTATTATGAAAAAAATGTCTCGCCACGCGTTTTTAGCCTTGATATGCAAAAAGATAAGGTGCTTATCTTAAGCGAGGCTTCATTTGGTGGAAAAAACCTAAATTTACTTGATCAAAACAAAAAGCTACAAAGTAAAAAGCTTGCTTTTGATTCTGCAAAAAAAGCCTTTTTACTTGATGATGATAAGGTTTTACTTGCTCTTTCTTCAGCACGTTTAATCTTGCTTGATTTTTCAAATTTAAAAGTGCTAAAAGAGTATATTTTTTCACATTCTAGCTTAAATGATGCTGCATTGAATGAAGATAAAACCAAGCTTGTAGCTGGCTTTGAGAGCGGAGAAGTCAAGCTTTTTGATCTAAAAAGATGGCAAGAAGTTGCTAATTTTGATCAAATTCACAAAGATAGTGTATATAGCGTGGATTTTAAAAACTCAAGCGTTTTAAGTTGTGCTACTGATAGAAAAGTGGGACTTGTGCAAAATGGCGTACAACGTTTTGTAGAAAGGGATTTTCTTATCTATACTTGTGCTTTAAGTGCTAATGCAAGCGTATTTGCTTTTGGTGATAGTAGCAAAAACACACTTGAAATTTTCTCTAGCTCAAATCTAAAAAGAATAAAAGCTTTTGAAAATCTTAATTTTTCACTCGAACACATACTTTTTTTAGATGAAAAAACTCTACTTGTTTCAGGATATAATGATACAATTTTAATTTTTACACTCAATGAAGGATAAAAATGAATATCTCAAGCGTTTTAATCATAGCAAAAAAAGAACACCAAGATAAGCTTTTAAAAGAGATTAAGCTCATCAAAGACTGCAGCGTCGAGCTTAATGAAAATGACAAAATCATCGTAATCATTGAAAGTGAGTGCTTAGATGATGAGCTAAAAGCATATAAAAGCTTGGAAGCCTTAAAAAATATCATCAGTATAAATATGGTTTTTTCTTATCAAGACTTAGATGAAGACATCCAAAAAGCAAGTGAAGGCAAAAACTTGCTTGAAAAACTTGAAAAGAAAGAAAATGCAAAAGATATAGAGTATTATGGAAATATCTTTCAAAAATACTAAATTTGCATAAGTATTTTTTGTAATTTTTTAAAATCCACAAACCCTACCCCATTTTTCGCTTTAGATATTTTGACTAAGAAGGCTTACACAAACCAGCTTCAATGAGAAAGCAAGAAGGCTTATAGTGAGTGTTTTTGTTTTTATCATACTTGGCATAACTAAGATAAAGCATATCTTTTGCTCTTGTTGCAGCCACATAAAACAGCCTTCTTTCTTCCTCTAAAGATCCACCCATAAGCATAAGCTTTTCATTAGGAAAACGTCCCTGTGCAAGATCGACAACAAAAACAAGATCAAACTCAAGCCCCTTGCTTGCATGAACGCTAAGTAAATTTACCCCAGAGCCATTACTCATCTCGTTTGCTCCAAGTGTAAGAAAATTATAAAATTTATAAACATCACTATAATTTTTTGCCAAATCCTTAAGCATAGCCAGCTTCAACTCTATCTTTTCTAACGCCAGCTTTTTTTTATCCATATCAACATGCCCTGCTTTATTTGTCGCTCTTTTTGTCGCCAAAAACTCACAAATTTTAACAAAAAGCTCATTTTCTAAGATAAGTGTAATAAGCTCATTTGAATTTGTTGTTTTAACACTTTCTTTTATAAAATGATATATTTTTTCGAGCTTTAAGGCTATATATTCATTGATTTTTGGTAGGCTTAAAATGGGATTTTCATTAAATTCGCTCTTTAAATGAAAGCGGCTTGGGTTTTGCAAGCTTTCAAGCTCCTCAAAAAGCCCCAAATCATAGCTTTTTTTCGCTGTTTTTTTTAAATTTGCTTTTTTATCTGGCTCTAAAAAACCACGGATTAAATTACCCTCGCCAAGTTGTAAAAAACTATCAAAAAGCTCCTTTGCAAGCACACTCCCAACACCTTTTACATACTCGAGCAAATGAATAAATGCCATGATATCTTTAGGATTTACCCTTAAAGCAAGCATTGCGCAAAATGCTTTAATCTCAAGACTATCAAAAAAACTACGACTTTCTTTTCGCACGCAAGCAATGCCCTGCTCTCTTAAAGCCACTTCCATGCCATCAGCACTTGAGTTATTACGAAAGATCACCGCTACCTTTTCAAAACTCACCCCACTTGTAAGTATGATTTTAGCAATATGCTGATACTGCTCAAAAAGCTCATTAAAAACGAGCAAAACAGGAGCTTTAAACTCGCCTTGCCTTGTTACAACAAGTTCTTTTGGATAAAGGCGTTCGTTATTGATAATGACTTTGTTTGCAAGGGCAAGTATAAAACGACTTGAGCGATAATTTTTATTTAAGGTGTGAATTACAGCGTCTTTAAATCTTTCTTTAAAGCCTCCTATAATACCAATGTCAGCCCCATTAAAAGCATAAATACTTTGATCATAATCCCCCACACAAAACAAACTTTTGCTTTTAAAAGCCTCTATCAAAGAACCTTGCAAGGTATTTGTATCTTGATACTCATCAACTAAAATTTCATCAAATTCTTTTTTCTCTTCATTTAAGCTTTCTTTAAGATGAAGCAACAAGTCATTAAAATCTACATAATTAAACCGCCTTTTTTCCTCCTCATACTCGTGCAAAATATCTTGATAAATTTCTGCAAAAACGGCTTGTTCTGGGTAGTTTTGACAAAAAAATGCTTCAAAATTCCTATCTTTGCTTTTATTTTGAAAAAGTGAGTATATATCATACAAATAACTTGGCATATAAGGCTTAGTATCACTTAAATGAGCAAAAGTTCTGCGCTCATAAACGCTTTTTAAAAGCACTTTAAGCTCAGCATTTGGCTTTAAAAGTATTTCTTTGTTGCGTTCTTTAAGTAAGGTATAAGCGGTGCTGTGAAAGGTTCCGGCGATAATTTTTTGTGTAATTTCTTTTGGAAAATAAAGGCTTAAGCGAGAGATCATCTCTTTACTTGCTTTGTTTGTAAAGGTTAAAAGCATAATCTTTTCAGCACAAATTCCTTGTTTTAAAAGATATGCTATGCGAGCAACTATAGTAGAAGTTTTACCCGTGCCAGCACTAGCGATGATAAGATTGTGTCCGAGTTTAGCTGTGGCGGCTTTGTATTGTTCTTCATTAAGCTTTGAAAGTGGCATTATTTTCCTTAAACTAAAGGCAAGATTATAACAAATTTTATCAAATCAAACTTTTATTCTTTCTCAAAAAAATCAAACTTTACAACTTAAGCTATAAAAATACTTTTTATTTTTATTATCTGTAAAAAAGGTGTTTTAAAAGCATAATTTTTATAAAAATAAGCTAGTTAAAAGTTTTTCAAATTCCCTTGTCTTTTTTGAGCTAAAAACTAATACTCATTTTTTTCCATGCAAAAGCAAATTCTCAAGCTCAAGCACTCTTTTTTCAAGCAAAGCAAGTTTGTCTTCGCAATGCTTATCTATAGCTCTGCTATTTTCTTTTTTGTTTTTTACTATCCTTGCTGGTATGCCAACAGCTGTTGCACTTTCTGGAACATCGGCTATAACTACAGCATTTGAGCCTATTTTTGCGTTTTTGCCTATGGTAATATTGCCAAGCACTCTTGCTCCTGCTCCTATGATAACACCGCTTTTTATGGTAGGATGGCGTTTAGTGTTTTTATCTAGGCTTGTGCCACCTAAGGTTACGCCTTGATAGATCAAAACATCATCTTCAATGATAGCCGTTTGTCCTATAACAACTCCATTTGCATGATCGATAAATACACGTCTGCCAAGCTTTGCGCCAGGGTGTAAATCAACCCCTGTAAAAAATTGTGAAATTCCACTGATAATACGAGCGATTCGCTTGCATTTTCTTGTGTAGAAAAAATGCGCAAAGCGGTAATTTACCACAGCCCAAATACCAGGATAATTAAAAAAAAGCTCAAAAACTGAATGATAAGCTGGATCTTGAAGCTTAGCTTGATCAAAATCTTCTTTAATAAGAGCAAAAAAATTCATCACACATCTGCACTTTTTAAATATCCATTATCATTTAAAAATAGATAAAGTTCGCCTAAAATTTGCTTTTTTTGCTTTTCATTCACAAGTTTTGAATTTGAAATTCTTTCATTAAGTATGTCCATAATCACATGGATATCATAATCTAAATCGTCTAAAGTATCAAGTATAGATTGAGCTTCTATGACACTTTCTAGCTCATAGCCTTTTTCATCTATCTTTATACTTGCTTCAGTAGGATGCACAAAAAGATTGTGTTTCATTCCAAGCACTTCTTGATAAGCTCCTACTAAAAAAAATCCTAAAAAATAATTTTCTTTCTCAATATCTATATCGTGCAAAAATAAAGGATTGCTCTTAGAATATGAAATTTCACCATCGCTATCACAAGTAATATCCCAAATGCTCGCACTTCTTGTTGGTTTTTTATCCAAATGCGTCAAAGGCATGATAGGAAAATTTTGCTCTAAGCCCCAAAAATCAGGGATTGATTGAAAAAGTGAAAAATTGATCAAATAGCGTTCTTGCACCTCATTTTGCAAGGCTAAAAAATCAGCTGAGTTTTGCGTATCTCCAAGCAAGGCAATGGCTTTTTTGATGATTAAATGCACTAAAATTTCAGTATTTGATCTATCTATTAAATCCACATAGCCTAGATCAAAAAGGGTTAAAATGCTCTCCATATGATCTATGCTATCGTGCATATATTCAAGGGCATTTGAAGGCTTTATGCTTTTATATAAATCATAAAGCTCATCAACAAGCTTTGGATTTTGCTTTTTAAGTGCAAGTTTGCTTTCTGTGTATTCTTGAGAAAAAAGCTCTAAAACAGGAGCAATTAAAACAGCATGGCTTGCCGCGACAAAACGTCCACTTTCTATAAAAATGTCTGGTTCTAAGTCCTTTTTTTGCTCGGCTATATTTTTAAGGATAAAGACCACATCATTAGCATACTCGCCTAAGGTATAGTTTTTGCTTTGCTCATCCTTAAACTGCGAGTACTCCACAGCTAAGCCTCCGCCTAGATTAATGGCTTTTAAATTTTTTGCTCCCATTTTTCTTAGCTCTGTGTAGATATTGCCTGCCTCATTTAAAGCTTTTTTAAGGGGGTGGATTTCAGTGATTTGCGAGCCAAGATGAAAATGTATCATGGTAAAATACTCAAGTAAATTATTTTTTTTAAGCAAATTAATAGCCTCTATAAGCTCAGTTGAAGTAAGTCCAAACTTAGAGTTTATCCCCCCACTCTTAGCCCAAATTCCAACCCCAGCTGAATGAAGCCTTACCCTTAAGCCTATATTTGGCTTAGGCTTAAAACGTTCCTTAGCTATATCAATAATGCTTTCAAGCTCATTTAAACCCTCTATAGTCAAAGTGATATTATGCCCCATTTCACGAGCTATAAAGCCTATGTTGATAAGTTCTCTGTCCTTAAAGCCATTGACTGTGATGGGTGCGTCTTGATTATTATACGCCATAGCCAGCAAAAGTTCAGCCTTTGAACCTGCTTCAAGTCCGTAATTATAATCCTTGCCAAGTTTAACAAGGTTTTTTACAAAACCTGGATATTGATTTACCTTGAGCGGATATACAGCGTTAAATGAGCCTTTATAGTCAAATTCCTTTCTTGCATTTGCAAATTTACCATAAATATTTTCAATTTGCTTGTGGATAAGATGAGGAAAACGAAGCAACAAAGGTCCTTTATAGCCATCATCTCTTAAGGCTCTTATGATCTCAATGAGGGCTGGTTTTTTGCCAAAATTTACACAAACCTTGCCATTTTTAATGATGAAATTATCATCGCCCCAAATATCTATACCATAATCTTTCATAAAGCCTGCTCCAAGTCTTTAATGCGTATGAGTTTTTCTTCTTTTGTGCTTAAGTTTTTATAAAAAAGACTTTGTTTTTGTGCCTCATCTTCACCCATACATAAAAAAACTTCAGCTCCTAAAGTATCAGCTTGATTTAAATGCTTTGCAAGCTTTTTTGCCTCATGAGTAAAATGCACGATTTTGCTTTCTTGAAGTTTTAAACTTAAAGCAAAAAGCTCTTTGATAAAAGCCTCATCTAAGGCACAAAGATAAATTCCTTTTCTT
Source organism: Campylobacter sp. MIT 12-5580 (assembly GCF_005406235.1). Classification (NCBI taxonomy): domain Bacteria; kingdom Pseudomonadati; phylum Campylobacterota; class Epsilonproteobacteria; order Campylobacterales; family Campylobacteraceae; genus Campylobacter; species Campylobacter sp. MIT 12-5580. Next base: position 54,715 of record NZ_NXLK01000004.1, on the reverse strand, counting down.
AGCTCTTTTTGTTCTTTAAGCTCTAAAATCGCCATTAAACGTTCTATACCTATAGCAAAGCCCACTCCATAGCCTTGCTTGCCTCCAAGATAAGCAATCAGTCTATCATAACGCCCACCACCTGCTACAGCAGACTTTGCACCAAGTTCATCACTTTCAAACTCAAAAGCCGTTTTTGAGTAATAATCAAGCCCACGCACCAGTCTTTCATCACATTCAAAGCTTATATTACTCACACTTAAAAGCTCTTTTAAAAGGCTAAAATCTTGCCTGCATTCCTCACATAAGCACTCGCTTAATTTTGGGTGATTTTTTAAAAGCTCTTGACAATGCTCGTTTTTGCAATCAAGCATACGAATAACATTTTGTTCCTTGCGTCTTAAACAATCCTCACAAAAGCCTTCCTTGCTCTCAACAAAGGTAAGAAATTTTTGCTTAAACACTCCCATGCACTTTTCACAACCTAGTGAGTTTATCTTTAATCTTGTTTGAATTTCAAGTTTTTTTAAGATAGTATGAAGCATGGCTATGAGTTTTGCATCCTCATACACACTTGGGGTGCCAAAGCTTTCAACCCCAAATTGATGAAATTCACGCAAACGTCCTTTTTGTGGTCTTTCATAACGAAACATTGAACCATGATAAAACCATCTTTTTACGCTTATATTTTTATCAAATTTATGCTCTATATACGCTCTTACAACCCCGGCCGTACCCTCAGGTCGCAAGCAAACTTCATTTTGCCCCTTATCGATAAACTCATACATTTCTTTACCTACTATATCAGAGCTTTCCCCAACACTGCGTCTAAAAAGCTTACTAAGCTCTAAATGAGGTGTATTTATAAAACTAAAACCATAGTTTATAGCTACTTCCTCGCAGGTTCGCACCACTTTTTCATAAAGCCTAGCCTGCTTATCAAAGATATCTTTCATTCCTTTTAAAGCACTAATCATTGATAAATTCCTTAATTAATTTATGAAGTTTAAGCTTATCCTCACAAGCTTCAAGCGTGATAAACTCGAGATTTTTTTGCTCTTTTAAAAATAAAAGCGTTTTTTTGAAATTTTCTTGTATATTCATAAAATACTCAAAGCCTCTTTGTTCTATCTTATCAAGCCCTTTGCCAACAAGTCTTTGTCTAAGTACTTCTTCATCGGCTTGTAAAAACACAGCCTTTTTTGGAAAAAAATCCTCAAGCACAAAATCATTTAAAAAAAGCAAACTTTCTAAGCTAAAATGCACGCTTGCATAAGCTATACCAGAAATAACACTTCGATCTGAGATAATGAGCTTATGAGAATTTGGCTTTAATACGCGTTCAAAATGATCAGCCCTATCAGCCAAAAAAAGCATAAGTTCAGTTTTTGCATCAAAACTATACTCGCTATTAAGCAATAAGGTTCTTATATGCTTGCCAAATTCAGTTGCACCGGGTTCAAGCGTAAAAAGAGCGTTTTTAAATTCAGGCTTTAGAAGCTCTATTTGCGTGCTTTTGCCCACTCCATCAAGTCCTTCAAATACTACATACATTCTCTATCTTTCATATAAGGAATAATCTCTTTTGGCACAAGCGAACTTAAATCTCCGCCGTGTTCATTCACTGAACGCACTATGGAGCTTGAGATAAAAGCGTTTTTCAAATGAGGCATCAAAAAAATGGTTTCAAACTCTTGCCATAAGGCATTATTAGCATAATTAAGCTGCAATTCATACTCAAAGTCGCTCACCGCTCTAAGCCCACGAATGACAGTGCTTATATTCATCTGCCTTGCTAAATCCACAAGCAAAAAATCAAAAGTGATGATTTGCACATTGCCCTTTAAATTTTCAGTAGCCAGTAAAGCAAGTTGTTTTCTTTTTTCTAGGCTAAAAAAGGGGTGTTTTTGCTCATTTTTAGCGATAGCTACAACAACTTTATCAAAGATATTTAAGGCTCTTTTAATCACATCTAAATGTCCATTTGTGATAGGATCAAAGGTGCCTGGATATAAACAAGTCATTTGCTTTACTCCAATTTTAAATTTATACAATCAAACAAAGAATTCTAGCAAATTTTTGCTTAATCCAACTCATTTTGCCATTTTTTAAATAAATCATGTTTTAAGCCAAGTAAATCAAGCCATTTGCCAACGATGAAATTTTCAAGTTCTTTTAAGCTTGAAGCCTTACTATAGCTTGCCATTACAGGAGGAGCTATACAAACGCCCATCTTAGAAAGCTTATACATATGTTTTAAATTTAAAGTTGAAAAAGGCAATTCTCTTACCCCTAAAATGAGCTTTTTTTGCTCCTTTAAAGCCACAGCACAAGCTCTAGTAAGTAAAGTATGAGCTAAACCTTGATAAATTTGAGCTAGAGTATTGATAGAACAAGGGGCGATGATAGTTTTTTCTATACCAAAAGAACCGCTTGAAACCCCAGCAGCTAAGTTTTTATCATCAAAAAACTGCGTTTTTTCAAGCTTAAATTTATCCTTGCAAAAGCATAAAAACTCATCTTGATGAGTTAAGTTTTGCTGGGCATTTTCAGCTAAAAAGCTGGTTTTTGCCCCCTCGCTTATCACTGCATAAATTTGCAATCTTTGTTCTTGCAAAGCAATATTTTCTAAAGCCTTAAGCAAAGAAAAGCCTAAATTTACACTACTTGCCCCACTTATACCAACAAGAATTTTCATTGCAAAAGCACCTCGTTTTTGTTGATAATCTGTCCTTGCATAACTTTGCCATCTTTAGTTTTGACTTTGATTATCTCGCCTTTATCGCCACTTTCAAGGGCGCTTACTTCAATCAGCACATTTAAACCTTCATCTTTAAGCAAGCCTTGTATAGTATTGTTTTTTTTGATGAGCTTGTTGCCTTTAAACATATTTTTTTTCAAAATACTATTTTTTCGTATTGTAGTTTTAGCAATCAAATCAAGATCATCATCACGCAAAAGAGCATCTTGAGGCACTTTATCAAAACTCATTAAAACAAGATTATAATCAAAAGCACTCAAGCTTTGCCCTCTTTCTAAGTCCTTATTTGCCCTTAAAACCTCTAAATCAGCCTTAATAAAATAGCGTAAAAAAATATTCCTTTGCAAGTTTTGCGGGCTTTTAAATTCAGCTCTTAAATAACCATTTGCTCGGTTGAATTTACCTTGTGCAAGTTTTAAAAATTTATATTGTGAAAAGTCCCTTGGTAAAGAATTAGTGTGAATCTCTATATCTTTGATGATAAGGGTTGGGAATTTGTTTTGATATGTCTTGATAAGTTCGAGTTTTACTTGTTCTAGATTTGTATCAAGCCCAAAAGCTAAAAACGGCACAAATAACAAAAAACAAATTTTTCGTATCAAAGCCTTGCTCCGTAGTTTTTTTACACTATCATACAAAAAAATTCTTATAAAACAAAGCTTTGAAACGCATTTTTGTCTAAAAAGTTGGGATGATATTACCCTCATATTTTTCAAGCATAAATTTCTTTACTTCTTGACTATGCAAAATTTCTTTTATAACTTGAGTTTTGGCTGAATTTACATCTTCTTTACGCACAGCAAGAAAATTTGCATAAGGACTATTTTTATCCTCTAGGATAATAGAATCCTTAAGCGGTTTTAAACCAAAATCAAGAGCGTAGTTAGTGTTAATCACCGCTAAATCCACATCCTCTAAAGCCCTTGGAACTTGAGCAGCTTTTAGCTCTTTAAATTTTAATTTTTTAGGATTAGAGCTAATATCAAGTGGGGTTTTTAAAGCTACTTTCCTATCAAGCTTGATTAAATTTGCTTTTTCAAGTAGTTCAAGCGCCCTACTTTCATTTGTAGGATCATTTGGCACAGCTACACTTGAGCCAGTTTTAAGCTCACTTATATCCTTAAATTTTCTTGAATACGCTCCCATAGGAAAGATAGCCACACTTAAAACAGCTTGCAAATCTGTCTTATTTGCTTTGTTAAACTCATCTAAATACGGCTTATGCTGAAATAAATTTGCATCCAGTGAGCCTTCAAGCAAGGCTTTATTTGGTATAGAATAATCGCTAAATTCGACGATTTTAAGCTCATAGCCCTTTTGTTTAAAAAGTGGTTTTGCAAATTCTAAAATTTCACCAAAAGGCACCGGAGTTGCTCCTATAGTGATGATTTTATCATTTGCACTTAAATTTGTTAAAAAAAGTAAGCTTGCTAGAATAAAAGCTTTAATTTTCATATATACTCCTTTATACAAGCTCCTTTAAAAAGGAGCTTGGGTTTAAAATGCTGGGATTACCGCACCTTGATATTTCTCTTCGATGAATTTTTTCACTTCATTGCTTTGTAAGGCTTTGATTAAAGCTTTAGTTTTGGCTGTATTTTCATTACCAGCTTTTACGACTAGGATATTAACATAAGGGCTATCCTTACTTTCTATAACAAGAGAATCTTTAACAGGATTTAAATTCGCTGCCATAGCATAGTTTGAATTAATCACAGCAAAATCAGCATCTTCTAACGCTCTTGGAAGCTGGGCAGCTTTAAGCTCTAGGAATTTAAGCTTAAGATCATTTTTGCTAATATCAAGTGGAGTTTTAAGCTCTTTTTGAGCGTCTTTAAACTCAATTGCTTTTGTGCTAGCGATGATATTTAAAGCCCTGCTTTCATTTGTCGGATCATTTGGAATAGCAATTTTTGCACCATTTTTAAGCTCTTTGATATTTTTAAATTTCTTAGAATACACACCCATAGGCTCAAGGTGAATGCCAGCGACATTAACAAGCTTTGTGCCTTTGTTTTTGTTAAATTCATTTAAGTATGGTGTATGCTGAAAGAAGTTCGCATCAAGCTCGCCACTATCTGTAGCTAAGTTTGGTTGCACATAATCGTTAAATTCTTTAATCTCAAGCTCAAAGCCAGCTTTAGCTAAATTTGGCTTTATAAACTGCAAGATCTCAGCATGAGGCACAGGAGTAGCTCCAACGATAATTTTTTCTGCATTTGCGTAAGTTGCTAAGCCTAAGATAGAGGCTAGAAGTAGAGTTTTTAATTTCATTTTGTTTTCCTTTCATAGTCAAAATATTTGTGCTTGCTTCATCTAAAATAATCTGACTACCGAAAACATTAAAGTTTTTGATGATAGCCAGACTAACGCATCTGAGTCATCATAAAAAAATCCTTTATTTATTAGAAATAAAAATTATAGGATTTTACACTTTTTTTCTTAAATGAGACTGAATTTAAATAAAAATATTGGCATTTTTTATATAGTAAAAAATAAAATATGGGTAAAAACTAAAAACAAGAGCATTTTTCTAGCTCTTTTTCACGGAATTTAAATTTAAATTTTGTTATAATCAAGCTTTAAAAAGGAGTAAGAATGTTAAGCAAAAGATCACAAGTTTTAGGCGAGTCCATAACTCTAGCTATCACAGCCCTTGCAAATGAACTTAAGGCTAAGGGCGAGGATATACTGAGCTTTTCAGCTGGAGAGCCAGACTTTGACACCCCAGAAGTCATTAAAAACGCAGCCATAAAAGCTATACAGCAAGGTTGTGGTAAATATACTGCTGTAGCTGGCACAAATGAGGTTTTAAAAGCTGTGGCTTTTAAGCTTAAAAAAGACAATAATTTAGATTATGATATAAGTGAAATCATCACAAATGTAGGAGCCAAGCACTCACTTTTTGAATGTATTCAATGCCTTGTAGAAGAAAATGATGAAGTGCTTATCCCAAGTCCTTATTGGGTAAGCTATCCTGAAATGGTAAAATACGCCGGTGCAAAGCCTGTTTTCATAGAAGGTGAGGAGCAAAACGGCTTTAAAATCACAGCCAATCAGCTTAAAAATGCTATTACTTCAAAAACAAAACTTTTGATCTTAAACTCGCCAAACAACCCTATAGGAGCTATTTATAGCAAAGATGAGCTTTTAAGCTTAGCAAAGGTGCTTGAAGGCACAAATATCATCGTTTTAAGTGATGAAATGTATGAAAAACTTCGCTATGATAATACTGAATTTCACGCCTTTGCAAGCCTTAGTGAAGATGCCTTACAAAGAAGCGTTACTATAAATGGTTTAAGCAAATGTGGGGCAATGCCAGGCTGGCGTTTTGGCTATATGGCAAGTAAAAACAAGGATTTGATTAAGGCTGTAAAAAAACTGCAAGGACAAAGTACTTCAAATATCTGCTCTATCACCCAGCACGCTGCTATCCCTGCCCTACTTGGTGAGGCTGATAAAGACTTAGAATTTATGAGAGCTGAGTTTGAAAAAAGACGCAATAAAGCCTTAGAACTTTTAGCACAAATACCAAATTTAAGCGTATATAAACCACAAGGAGCCTTTTATCTTTTTGTGAATATTTCAAGGCTTGAAAAAGACTCTATGAAATTTTGTCAAAGACTCTTAGAGGAGCAAAAAGTGGCTGTGGTTCCGGGCATTGGCTTTGGTATGGAAGGGTATTTTCGCCTTTCTTATGCCACAAGTTTAGATAATATCATCAAAGGCTTAGAACGCATTAAGACTTTCGTACAAAATTACAAAGCTTAAACTTACTCTTAACTTGTCTTTATCTCAAGGCAAGTGAGTTTTTTTAAAAAGCTTTAATTTTCTACAAAGGCTTTAAAATAGCATTTACCCTAGTGATACTATCAGCTTTAGCAAGGCTTAGGCGCACGATGCTATCTTTTAAAGCCTTTAAAGAATGTGGCACATTTGCACTTAAAGCTATCATATCAAGAGCTTTAAGTTTAAAAATTTCATTTTCTAGACTAAATTCAATCTCGCCTTTTAATACCTGCACACTTATGTCAAATGGAGCTTTATGCTCTTTCATCACGCTTTCTTTTGGCATAATGATTTGAATTTCTTTTGCATTTGCGTTTTCATGAAGAACTTTAATGCCAACTTGTTCATCTTTAAATTCAAGCCTATCCCAAGAAATAACTTGCATTGGATTTTACCTCTCTTTTGAAATGATTTTGTCATTTTAGCATTTTTTATCATTATAAAATTTAACCTAAGATAATAAAATTCAGTTTGCTTTTAATATAATACTATATAATTGTTATCATTTTAAAATAAGGAAATTCCTCTATCTATGCGACTTTTAAGACAATATTTTTTAATTTTAGTTTTTTTATCAAATTCATTTTATCTCTTAGCAGATGAAAAAACCCAAGATCGCAAAAACTCCACACTAAAGCTATCAGCTTCTGTAATCACAGCGCAAAAAGATATACTTGATGCTACGAACAACACGGATTTTTCTGCAAAAAACACACTCTTGCAATCAGGCGATCTTGCTAAGTCCTTCTTAAATCTACCCGGTTTTTCTATGGCAAGAAAAGGTGGTGGTGGAAGTGAGATATTTTTTCGCTCACAAGGTGCGTCAAGGCTACCCATTTTTATCAATGGTGGTATTTTAAATGGCGGTTGTGGCGGGCGAATGGATACAAGTATCTCTTATATATTTGCTGAAAATTATGATACCATTACTACCCTAAAAGGTCCTCAAGATGTGCGTTTTGGGAATTTAATCAGTGGGGGAGTGCTTTTTGATAGAAATATTAAAAGGCTTGATACAACGATGATGAAAGCTCAAAGTAGCGTGCTTTACGCAAGCTTTAACCAACTTGAGCTTAATGCTGATATGTTTGGTGGGAATGAGCTTGGTTCTTTGCGTGTCATTGGCTCAAGGTATTCAAGCAATGATTATGAAACTGCAGACAAGCAAAGTGTGCATTCAGCCTACAAAAGAGAGTCTTTAAGCCTCATTGGTACGCTCACGCCTTTTGAAAGCACAGGTATAGAACTTGATGCAGACTTTGGCAAAGGTTTTGCTTCGTATGCAGATCGTGCTATGGACGGACGCACTTTTGATAGAACTTCTTTTAACTTAAGAGTAAAACAAGAGCTTAATACTCTTTTTGAGTATATTGATTTTCGTGTGTGGCATAATGAAATCGATCATATTATGGATAATTTCTCACATCGCCCAAATACAAGCTCTATGTTTATGCTAAGCAATCCAAAACGCACAAATTCAGGCTTTAGAACAGAACTTAACTATAAGGCAAGTCAAGAACTTTCTTTTTATCTTGGCACAAATTACAACCACGACAAACACTCTTCTCGTAGCGGTTCAGGCACAAATGCCCAAACAGCTGATACAAATGCCTTTAGCAAATCTTATACTCCAAATTATCTTGAACAAAGCATTGGTGGCTTTTTACAAGGACAATACTTTGGCTTTAAAGATATGGGTGTATTTTTTGGCACAAGATATGATGAGCTAAAAACCTTGCGTTATAAAACTATGCGAACAAATGGCGGTTACAAACACAAAAGCGATGGGCTTGTTAGTGCTTTTGTGCGCTTAGAGCACTATCAAGAAGCGATGACTTTGTATGCTGGAGCTGGTTATGCACAAAGAGGGGCTGATTATTGGGAGATCAATAAAATCAATGGCGAAAAATTAAAATCTGAAAATAACGCCCAGCTTGACTTTGGAGCGATTTATAAGACAGAAAATTTGTATCTTAATGCCTCATTTTTTGCTTCAAGAATGTATGATTATATACTTATAAATTGGGCAAATAGCTCCGCGCTTCAAACAAACGCTAAACTCTATGGAGGCGAGATAGAAGGTGAAATTTCTTTTGATGAAATTTATCATTTTTATGCCAATCTTTCCTATACTTACGCTCAAAACACCAAAACAAACACGCCTTTACCAAGAATAGCCCCTTTACAGACGCGTTTTGCTTTTTATATCGATACAAACTCATGGCTTTTACGCCTTGACATTGATGCACAAGCTGCACAAACACGCTATGCAAAAGACTATGGAAATGTTGTTGGAAGGGACTTTGGGCAAAGTGCTGGCTTTTATACAGCAAATTTATACGGAGGCTATAAAAATAAAAATTTTTCATTCTTACTCGGTGTAGACAATCTTACAAACACTTTATACGCTTATCACTTATCTAAAAACAGCGTTGAGATCAGCATGCTTGATAATCCTGTCAGTCAAAGGGTATTTGAACCCGGACGCAGTATGTGGGCGAAATTTAAACTTGATTTTTAGCAAAAAACAGACTTTGAAAAAACGCATGATAACACAACTCAAAAAAAGCTATCATTGTAAAAAAGTATGGCTGATGAAGTAATTTGCTTTATTTTAATTCATCACCAAACGCATCAAAAGCAAGTCTTCTCCGCTGATGATTTTTAGCTCCGTGCTTTGACAATGTGAGCATTTAAACTCATTTTGTTTTAAAATGCTATTTTGTCCGCACTCAAAACAAGTTATTTCAAGTTCGCTTTGTTCTATAAAAAGCTTAGCTTGCTTGCAAAAGCTTGAATTAAGCTTAAAAGTATCAAAGCAACGTTTAAAAAGCTCGCTTTCTATACCGCTTAAACGTCCTATTTTAACATAAACCTCGCTGATTTGCGTAGCGTTTTGCTCTTTTGCGTTTTGTTCACAAAGCGTGATTAAAGACTCAACTATGCTAAGTTCGTGCATATTAACAAATTCTTGGTAAAAGTTCGCCTTTTGGAGCTTCTAAAAAACGTTTTGCTCCAAAAGCATTTTCAAGTATAACCCTGCCCTTTTTTTCGCTTAAAATTTCACCTATTATATTTGCGTTTGGATTAAAAGTTCTTAAAATTTCAAGGGCTTTTTGTTCATCTTTTTTTTCAACGCAAAGCACAAAGGTACCTTCATTTGCCAGCTCATAAGGCTCAAAGCCAAAAAGCTCACATACTCCAGCCACCTCATCTTTAACAGCAATTTTTTCCTCAAATACAAGTATATCAAAGCCACTTTGTCTTGCCCACTCATTAAGTACAGCAGATAAGCCTCCACGCGTTGCATCACGCATGGCAAGAGGCTTGATATGAGCCTCAAAAAGACTTAAGACCTCATCTTTTAAGCTCTTACAATCACTCTTTACCTCAGCTTCAAGCTCGTTTCTTTGCACTAAAACAGCTGCTCCGTGCCTGCCTATATCGCCTGAAAGAAGCACAGATAAGCCAGCTTTTATGTCCTTAGTTTGCACTTTTTGGGTGATAGTGCCAAGTGCTGTTGTATTGATATAAAGTTCATCAGCCTTGCCCTTTGGCACGACTTTGGTGTCTCCACACACGACTTTTACCCCAGCTTTTTGGCATTCTTCATAAATGCTAGCAAGAATTTTTTTAAGTTTTTGCGTTTTAAAGCCTTCTTCTATGATAAAAGCAAGACTTAAAAACTCAGGCTTAGCTCCTACCATTAAAACATCATTAATGCTTCCACATACACAAAGTTTGCCTATATTTACTTCTTCATCTAAAAAAATGGGGCTAAGAGTAAATGAATCCGTGCTTAAAGCTAAATTTCCAAGTATAGCCGCATCATTTGCTTCGCGTAAAATCTCATTATCTAAAGCCTTGAAAATCCCAGCTATAAGCTCGTTCATCTCCTCTCCACCGCCACCATGTGCAAGTTGAATTTCTTTCATCATAGCTCTTTAATTTACTTTTGAGTATTTATAATACGCCGCACAAGCTCCCTCGCCGCTTACCATACAGCTACCAACTGGAGTTTTAGGCGTGCAAGCCTTGCCAAAAACTTTGCAATCATAAGGCTTGGCTATACCTCTTAATATACTGCCACAAATACAAGCCTTGCTTTCATTTTTACTTTGCACGTTACAATCAAACACCTTTTCAGCATCATAACTTGCAAATTCATCTTTAAGTTTAAGCCCAGAATCAGCAATCATTCCAAGCCCGCGAAATTCAAAATCACAACTTGTAAAATACCGCTTCACAAGCTCTTGAGCCCTTTCATTACCCTTAGCACTTACTGCTCTTGAGTATTGATTATACACCTCATAAGTGCCTGCGTTTTCTTGGCGGACTATATTAAGTACGCTTTGCATAATATCAACTGGTTCAAAGCCACTTACAGCTATGGGTGTGTAGTATTTTTGGGCTATTGGCTTATAAAGCTCATAGCCTGTGATAACGCTTACATGAGAAGGTCCTAAAAAGGCATCAATTTTGACATTTTCATCATTCATTATAGCGTGAATTGGAGCTGGCACGGTGATATGATTGATATGAAAAAAGACATTTTTTAAACCTTTTTCTATGACTTTTTCAAGGAGTAATGCACTCATAGGCGTCGTGGTTTCAAAACCTATGGCAAAAAAGATGATGGTTTTTTCTGGATTTTGCTCGGCGATTTTAAGTACTTCAAGAGGCGAATACAGAGCCCTTACATCACCACCTTTTGCACGAAGTTCAAGTAAGGATATAGTGCTTCCAGGCACTCTTAACAAATCCCCTAAGGTACAAAAGATAGAGCTTGGCATAGAAGCAAGCTTAATCGCCATATCTATACGAGTTCTAGGCATAACGCACACCGGACAGCCTGGACCATGCACAAAGTTAATTTCTTTTGGTAGTATAGAAGGCAGGGCAAATTTCATAATACTATGTGTATGCCCACCGCAAATTTCCATGATATTAACAGGCTTTTTAAGCTCTTTTTCAATAAGCTTTTTAAAAGCTAAAATAGTGTTTTTATCTCTGTATTCATCGATGAAGTTCATGGTATCCTAAATTCCCTTCATTTTCATCTATTTCTCCACTTTGCATTTGCTGGACTATTTCTTGATAAGCTTTTATGCTTTCTTTTGCGTATTCTTTATCGATCTTTTCCATAGCTACGCCTACATGAATAAGCACAAAATCTCCCACCTTACAGGGCTCAGCAATTAAATCCAAACTTACCCTTCTTTTTACGCCTAAGGTTTGCACCACAGCATTATTAAGCTCGTCAATTTCTAAAATTTCAGATGGTATAGATAAGCACATTAATTTAACTCCTTTTTAAGTCTTAAGTATTTAAACCAAAGTTCTAAATTTGTGCCGTTTTTTGCATCAAGAGCGATGATTTCTACTTTTGGATTGAGTTTTTTACACTCTTTTATGGCTTCATCTGTATCAAAATCAAACAAAGAAGCTAAATCAGCCTTTGAAATGATGACAAGATCAGCTTTTTTAAACATTACTGGATATTTTGCTGGCTTATCACTGCCCTCAGTTACGCTTAAAAGCACTACATTGATATGCTGCCCTAAATCATAGCTTGCAGGACAAACAAGATTGCCTACATTTTCGATGAAAAGCAGATCAGTATCTGCTAAATTTAAGTGGTGCAAAGCCTCATGCACCATAAAAGCATCTAAATGACAGCTTTGTCCTGTGGTGATTTGATAAGCATTTGCTCCAGCTTCCCTTACCCTTTTAGCATCATTTTCAGTTTCTAAGTCCCCTTCAATGACGCTGATTTTAAGCTCAGCTTTTAAAGCCTTTATGGTGCTTTCTAAAAGCGTGGTTTTGCCGCTTCCTGGAGAACTCATTAAATTTAAACATAAGACTTTGTTTTCATTAAAATGTTTTCTATTATGCCCTGCTTCATGATCATTTTGGCTTAAAATTTTTGTAATTACTTCTACGCTTTTTGACTCGTTTAAGGTTGGGTGGGCATGATCGTGACTATGCTTGTGTGAATGAGTATGTGAGTGTCCATCTTTGTGAGTATGCTCGTGAGTGTGCTCATGGGTAAGTGAGCAACCGCAATCTTTACACATGGTTTTCCTTTGTATTTTTGTTTGATTATAATGATTTTTGGCTTAAATGAAGGTAAAAAGTAAGACTAAGTTAATCTTGCTTTGTCAAGAAAAAGCAAATTGAGTCAAACAAAGCAAGATTAAAAATTTAAAGCTTTATGGTATAAACCACAAAGAAATTACAAAGATCGGTAAAGAAAAGATCAAAGCAGTGATACAAAAGCCCATGATATCTCTTACACCAAGTCCAGCTATAGCTAAGGCTGGTAAAGCCCAGAAAGGCTGAGCCATATTTGCCCATTGTTCACCATATGCTATAGCCATAGTGGCTTTTCCAAGATCAGCACCAAGCTCTTTAGCTGCTTCTAAAACAAAAGGTCCTTGTATAACCCAGTGTCCTCCACCTGAAGGCACAGCAAAATTAATTGCTGCTGAGCTGAAAAATGCCCAAACGGCGTAATTGTCTTTATTGGCTATATCGATGAAAAAGTCAGTGATTAAGCCTCCAAGCCCAGAATCTTCCATCATCAAAGCAATCGCCGCATAAAAAGGAAACTGCACTAAAATTCCAGCCGTAGATCGAGCCGCACCTTGAATGGCTCTCATATATGCCATAGGTGTTTTATGAAGCGCAAGCCCACCGACTAAAAAGATGAGATTAACTCTATTTAAATCAAGCCCAGCAAAGCCTTTTTTCATAAAATAATCCACCAAATATACCACACCCACAAGCACGATAATATAAGCTAAAGATTTGCTTTCTTCCATTTTAAGTGCTGGAGGAGCATCTTTTGGAAGTTCTTTTTGATAGCTTGGCTCTTCAGCTAAAAGTGCTGGATCGACAACTTTTGGTTCTTTTGGCACCATATAAGTTACTAAAATCGGCATAAAAACAAGTAAGCAAAGTATAGTAAAGCCATTATACCAAGTAAAAACTGTATCAGTTAAAGGGATAGGCACACCAGCAAGGTATTTTTGTACTATACCATTGTCCGCACTTGCAGCTGAAAGTGGCATAGAACCGCTTAAGCCTCCACCCCAAGTCATAAAGCCTATATAAGCGCAAGCTATAAGTAAGCCATAATCTACAGCCTTTAAATTTCTTGCGATTTGTTTTGCAAAAAGCGCACCAATAACTAGTCCAAAGCCCCAGTTAATCGCACTTGCAACACCACCAAAAAACGCCACTAAAGCCACAGCTTGTTTTGGAGTCTTCGCATAAGAAGCACAAATTTTTAAAAGCTTTTTTACTGGTTCAGAGCTAGCTAGCGCAAAACCAGTAACCACTATCATCGCCATTTGAGTAGTAAAGGCTAGTAAATTCCAAAAACCATCACCCCAAAATCTTGTCATTGACATCAATGCGCTTGGAGTTTCTCCAGCTGCTGCTGATCCAGCCGCTTTTAAAGCTGCTGCACTTGAAACATCAACAACGAAATACCCCCAAACAAAAACGATCACACTCAAGATGATCGCAAAAACAAGTGGATCAGGTAAATAACGCTGAACCACCCTCGTCATAAAAGATGAAATTGCACCTATCATATTAGTCCTTTAAATGCATACTTCAAAGTTTGCTTCAGTTTTAGCTTTCACCTCATCTAAAGTTGCTTCGCCTTGAAGTTCAACAAGTTTCATTTTGCCATTTTCAAAATCAAACACCCCAAGTTCAGTGATCACGCGATTAACGCATTTTGCACCGGTTAACGGCAAAGAGCACGCTTTTTTAAGCTTTGAATTGCCATTTTTATCAGTATGTTCCATAACCACGATCACTTTTTTTGTTCCATTGACAAGGTCCATTGCCCCGCCCATACCCGGCACTAATTTGCCCGGGATAATCCAGTTTGCAAGATTACCTTGCTCATCAACCTCAAGTCCGCCAAGCACAGTAATATCAACATGCCCGCCACGAATCAAGCCAAAAGAAAAGCTTGAGTCAAAAAACATACCCCCTTCTAGTATAGATGAAGCCTGTCCGCCTGCGTTTGTAACGCGTGGATTTTTTTCAGCTGGCGCTGGTCCCATTTTAAGCATACCATTTTCTGATTGCATAATGATCTCAACTCCACTTGGTAAGTAGTTTGCTGCTTGAGTTGGCATACCTATACCTAAATTTACTAAATCCCCATCTTTAAAGTCTTTTGCTACTCTTTTCACGATAAGAGCAACGATTTCTTCTTTGCTTAGTGCCATTATTTCTCCTTTTTGCTTTCTACTATGTAATCAACCACGACGCCAGGAATGATCACTTGGTTTGGATCTAAGGCACCATCGACAAATTCTTCAACTTCAACGATGACTATATCAGCCGCCATAGCCATTACGACATTAAAATTTCTTGTTGTGCCATCATAGCTTAGATTGCCGTATTTATCAGCCTTTGTAGCATAGATAAGTGCAACTTTTGCACGCAAAGCCTTTTCAAGCAAGAACTCTTTACCATCAACTTTAACTATATCTTTACCCTTAGCT
The DNA here is from genome assembly GCF_005406235.1 of Campylobacter sp. MIT 12-5580. NCBI lineage: Bacteria > Pseudomonadati > Campylobacterota > Epsilonproteobacteria > Campylobacterales > Campylobacteraceae > Campylobacter > Campylobacter sp. MIT 12-5580. The sequence goes on along the minus strand of NZ_NXLK01000004.1, from coordinate 39,655 downwards.
ACATCAGTGCCAAGTCCTGTAGTTACAAGCACACCACCAAGTCCATATCCTCCAGCTCTTATCCTCTCAGCTAAAGTTCCTTGTGGCACAAGATCAACTTCAAGTTGTCCTTCACTCATCAATCTTCCGGTTTCTTTGTTTGTGCCTATGTGAGTGGCGATGACTTTTTTTAGCTGTCCAGCCACAACAAGCTTACCATAACTATAATCAGCCATAGCTGTGTCATTGCCTATCATTGTTAAATTCTTTGTTCCAGCTTCAAGCAGGGCATCAACACATTTATGCGCTGTGCCACAACCCAAAAAGCCACCCATCATTACAGAATCACCATCTTTGATTAAAGCTGCCGCTTCTTTTGCAGAGATTTTTTTCATTATTCATTCCTTTCAAAAATAGCAGCGATTCCCTGCCCGCCACCTATACATAGAGTTGCTAAGCCGTGTTTTGCTTTTCTTCTTTTCATCTCGTGAAGTAAGCTTACGGTGATTCTTGCTCCACTTGCACCAACTGGATGTCCTAAAGCTATAGCTCCACCATTGATATTGATTTTGGAAAGATCATTTGGTTTTAGCTCTTTTAAGCACGCTAGAGATTGGGCTGCAAAAGCTTCATTTGCTTCGATTACATCGATATCATTGATACTCATCTTAGCTTTATCAAGCACTTTTTGAGCTGCTGCTGCTGCTCCTATACCCATGATACTTGGATCAACACCAGCTGCTGCTACGGCTTTGATTGTGGCTAGTATAGGAAGATTTAAAGCTTGAGCTTTTGCCTTACTCATTACAAGCACTAGGGCTGCTCCGTCATTGATACCTGATGAATTTCCAGCTGTTACTGAACCTTCTTTGTCAAAGGCTGGTTTGAGTTTATTAAGTCCTTCAGCACTTGCATCAAGTTTTACAAACTCATCTTTATCAAAGATAGTGTCGCCTTTTTTGCTTTTTAATGTTATAGGCACGATCTCATCTTTAAAAACGCCTGATTCTAAGGCTTTTTTAGCTTTGATTTGAGACTCAAGAGCAAATTTATCTTGTTCATCTCTTGTTAAGCCGTATTTTTTTACCAAATTTTCAGCAGTAATACCCATATGGTAATTATTAAAAGCGCAAGATAAAGCATCTTTAATCATACTATCAACGACTTTTTTATCGCCCATTTTATAGCCTTCTCGAATTCCTTCGAGCAAATACGGAGACATCGACATATTCTCAGCTCCACCTGCAAGTATCACTTCAGCATCTCCTAAAGCTATGCTTTGTTGTGCTAAACCTATGGCTTTAAGTCCAGAGCCACATACTTTGTTGATCGTAAAAGCAGATTTGCTTTGATCAATTCCGCTATTGATTAAGACTTGTCTAGCAGAGTTTTGTCCTTGTCCTGCTTGAAGGATTTGTCCTAAAATCACTTCATCAACAAGATTTGGATCAATCTTGGTTTCTGCGAAAATCGCCTTAGCAACAGCACTTGCTAGATCCACCGCTTTGGTGTTTTTCAAGCTACCCATAAAAGAACCCAACGCGGTTCTTTTCGCACTTACAATAACAACTTCTTGCATTGTTTGCTCCTAAAAAAGAATTTGAGACTACTCTTGTTTTTCACCTCATAAGCTCAATGATAACAAAAATTAAAAATTCTTATTTCCAAAAAAGAAAAAAATGCTTTTTTTAAGTTTATTTTAATTTTTTTGAGTAATAAAGTAACAAATTTTTCATTTTTATTACTTTTATATTTAAGTTTTATTTAATATTTTTTACTTTTTGATAGAAATTATTGTGTAAAAAATATAGAATTATTTTGGCTAAAGGGAGAGATATTATATTAAATATTTATTTTATCATATTTAAATTCAAGTAGGTATAATAAAAATACCATAGAACAACAAAAACTATAAATGATAAGAACAATCAATAATAATAATCTTAAAAATCTAAAATATAAAATCAAGAAAATTGAGAAAGCAAATTTTCATTTTTTAATTTCGTTTTTTTAAATCTATCGCATTCAAAGCAATATAATAAAAAATAGATAATTTTACTTAAAGTATCTAATTAATCAAACTTCAGTATGTAAGCTTTTTGCATACTGAAGTTTTTTAAAGATAGAGGAAAAAAGGTTATTTAATCAAATTTTCTGTGATGGTAGCGATTTCAAGCTCTTCATCAGTTGGCACGATGAGAATTTTTACCTTTGAACCTGCTTTAGAAATTTCACAAAGCTTGCCTCTTAAGCCTTTATTTACGCTTTCATCAAGCTCAAAACCAAGATGAGCAAGTTTATCACACACAAGTTTTCGCACAAGATCAGAATTTTCGCCAACTCCAGCTGTAAAGATAAGTGCGTCAGTACGTGGCAAGATAGCAAAATATGAGCCTATGTATTTAGCAAGGCGGTAGATATACATATCTTGGGCGAGTTTTGCTTTTTTGTCGCCTTTTTCGATTTGTGCTTCAACATCTCTTAAGTCATTAAAGCCACAAATTCCTAAAAATCCACTTTTTTTATTCATTATATTATCGATTTGCTCTGGATTTAAGCCCTTAGTTTTAGCAAGATAAGGCACGATAGCTGGATCAATATCCCCACATCTTGTTCCCATCATCAACCCTTCAAGCGGAGTAAGTCCCATAGAAGTATCCACGCATTTTCCACCTTCTATAGCACTTACACTCGCGCCATTTCCAAGATGAGCGGTAATAGCGTTAAATTTGTTTAGCTCCATACCTAAAAACTCAGCGGCTTTTTTACTTACATAAGAATGAGAAGTGCCATGAAAGCCATATTTTCTAATCTTATCTTCTTCAAAATACTCATAAGGCAAAGCATACATATACGCAAAATCTGGCATAGTTGAATGAAACGCCGTATCAAATACAACGACATTTTTTACCTTAGGGGCAGCTTTTTGCATAGTTTTAATGCCAGCTATGTGGGCTGGGTTGTGTAAAGGTGCCATAACGCTTACTCTTTGAATTTCATTTAGCACAGCCTCATCAACGACGCAGTGATTAATTAGTTTTGCTCCACCTTGCACGACTCTATGTCCGCAACCATCAAGCTCATTTAAATCATGCAAAAGCCCTGATTCTTTAAAAAGTTCATTAACAAGACTTAAACCTACTTCATGATTTGCGATTGCTCCTTCGCGTGAGTATTTTTTATCTTTAGCGATATCTTTAAGCTCCACTTTAGAATCACTTTCACCTATCTTTTCAACAAGTCCGCTTGCAACAGCGGTTTTATCTTCATAAAGCTTAAATTTAATCGAGCTTGAACCCGAGTTTAATACTAAAATTTTCATTGTTTTCCTTTTATCAAAATTTAATTATCTTGTGCTTGAATCGCACTTAAAATGACAGTATTTACTACATCATCAACCAAGCAGCCTCGACTTAAGTCATTTACTGGCTTTTTAAGTCCTTGTAAGATAGGACCTATAGCAAGCGCTCCAGCCGTTCTTTGCACGGCTTTATAGCCTATATTTGCAGCATTTAAGTCTGGGAATACAAAAACATTTGCATAGCCTGCGACTTTTGAACCGGGCATTTTGCTTTTTGCAGTGAGTGGATCATAAGCTGCGTCAAACTGCAAAGGTCCATCAACACAAAGTTCTGGATATCGCTCTTTTGCTATTTTTAGCGCTTCTTTGCTTGCTTCTACACTTATGCCACTGCCACTGCTTCCACTTGAGTAAGAAAGTATAGCTACTTTTGGATCAAGCCCAAAGGCTTTGGCTGTGCTTGCGCTAGTATAAGCTATCTCTGCAATTTGCTCTGGGGTAGGATTTGGCGTAACCGCACAATCAGCAAACACCAAAAGCCTATCTTCTAAGCTCATAAAAAACATACCTGAAACGGTTTTTACATTTGGTTTTGTTTTAATGAGCTGTAAAGCCGGTCGTATAGTCTCAGCTGTAGTTGTAGAAGCTCCACTTACCATAGCATCAGCTTTTTGAGTATGCACTAAGAGTGTGCCAAAAAAAGTGCGATCAAGCACGAGTTTTTTTGCTTCTTCTAAGCTCATACCCTTTGCTTTTCTTGCTTCATAAAGCGTGTTTGCAAACTCATCATGAAAAGGCGAGTTTTTTGGATCAAGAATTTGTGCATTTTTAAGATCAACGCCAAGCCTGTTTGCTCTTTCTTTGACTTCTTTTTCATTGCCAAGCAAGATAAGATCGACAACTTCTTGCTCGAGCAAAATTCCACTAGCTTCAATGATCCTATCATCATCACTTTCTGGTAACACAACGATTTTTTTGTCTTTTTTAGCACTTTGTATAAGCTTGTAACGAAAGCGATTAGGTGTTAAAAAGGTATAATCATCAAGCTCTTTTACATTTTCTTGATTAAACCATTCATCAATAATAACAAAATTCTTGCTTTCAAGACGTTTTTGTAGATAATCATCGCACATTTTGGCATTATTTTTATCTACTATAGCATAAATTGGCGTGTTAAGCTCTTTTGCAAGACGGGTATTAATCTCAAAAGAGCCTAAAATCCCAAACCTTGAAAAACCCACAACAAAAACAAAATCATAATTTGCTTTTAAATTTTCATAGTCATTAATGATCTTATCAGTAAAAAGATTTTGATCGTCGTTGTATTGCTTGGTGCCATTTTGAAAATTAAAACTATACACGCTTGCTAAGTCTTGTTTGAGTTTGAATTTAGTGATGAGATTTTTAAGTGTTTCTATGGTATCTTCACTCACCACTGGGCAAAAAAGGGCTAGGTTTTTATGCTTTTTACATAAATTTTCTAGCAACTGGGTGCTGATTTTGAGGTTTATCTCCTTTTGATCAGAACGAATGAGGTATAAACTTCTCATTTTTACTCCTTGCTTTTTTTAAAGTTGGAACTCAATTTGCTTTTATAATTTTACTAAGATTTTATTAAAAATAAACTTTTATTAAGGAAGAAAAATGAAAAAAAGGATTTTTTGCGTGAGCTCTTTGGTAGCAGCTTATTTTTTAACAGGATGTGGAGCTGGTGTTGAACCACAAATCAGTATGAAACCGCCCGCTTATGTAGAAGAACTTGCACCAAAACAAACAAATAATGTCGAAATAGCGCCCGGATCGCTTTTTGGTAAGGGAGACAATCCCTTATTTTCAGATAAAAAAGCGATGAATGTTAATGATCTTGTAACTGTTACCATACAAGAAAGCACTACACAAAGCACGCAAGCTAATAAAGCCACTTCAAAAACAAATAACACAAATTTAGGTGGGGCTACGCTTACAGCTGGTGGGGCTTTATCAAGTATAGCAAATACAATTAGCGATTATTCAAATATAGGCTTTGGGACAAATTCAAACTCAAACTACACAGGACAAGGCTCGCAAACAAGAAATGAAAGCTTTAATACTACCATCTCAACCCGTGTGATTAAAATCCTTGCAAATGGAAATTATTTCATCGAAGGCTCAAGAGAACTTCTTATCAATGGCGAAAAACAAACCATACAACTTAGCGGTGTAATCCGCCCTTATGATATAGGACAAGACAATACCATAGATAGTCGTTACATAGCTGATGCAAAAATCCTATACAAAACTGAAGGTGATGTCGCAAGAAGCACGAGAAAGCCTTGGGGAACAAGCATATTTGAAGCCATTTGGCCTTATTAAGCAAATGCCAAAAACAAGCTATAAATTTGCGATGACAAGCTTGATGTCATCGCAAAGCTTTAGCTAGGATAATCCCATACCTGTAAGCCCAACTTCTTTATAATTTTCTAAAATATCGCTTTTAAATTTTCAAAGCACAGATAAAGCCTTGTTAATATCCTTTTGAATTTGAGCTTTAAGCTCTATAAGGGTGTTAAATTTTTGATTTTCTCTTAAAAAAGCTTTAAATTTTAAGGCTATATGCTCATTTTTTAAAACCTTAAGCGAAAAAGGCTCGATGATATGCGTTTCTATGCTGAATTTTTCATCAGTACTTAGACGTTTGCCGATAAAACTTACACTTTTAAAAGCTTGATTTTGCACTATGGTATGGCTTGCATATACTGCATTTTTAGGTAAAAAATACTGCTCTTTTGTATCAAGATTAAGCGTAGCAAAAAGCTCTTTTGAACCAAGTCCTTGTCCGCTAATAAGCTCGCCACTAATCTTATAGTTTCTTCCTAAAAAAGCATTTGCCCTTTCAATCAAACCCTCACTCAAAAACTCCTTAATCTTACTTGAATGCACTCCCACTCCATCAAGTTCAAATTCCCTTACAATAAGTGTTTTAATCCCACTTAAAGGCTCAATATCTTTTGCATTAAAAGCCCTATCTTTGCCAAAGCGAAAATCCTCACCCACAACAATCTTTTTTAAATTCTTAAACTCAAGCCTTAAAAGTTTTAAAAACGCCTCTCCGCTTAGTTCTTTAAGCAGTGAAAAATCCACATTAATAAGCTCAAAATCCACAAGCTCTTTTTTATCCTCTAAACTTGTAAGCGCAAAAGGCTTTTTTGTATCGATAAGCAAGAGTGCTGGATTATTATCAAGATGAGAAAAAAGCTTGAAATGCCCAAGGTGCATTCCATCAAACCTACCTATAGCAAGACTTTCAATCCTATCTTTTTGAATACAGGTAAAAATACTCGACATTACCTTCCTTTCCTTTTAAGCTTGATTTTATACTTGTTTGTAAAAGCCAGCCAAGTTGCATACAGGCTTTTTCAAAGCTTTTTCTTGTCAAATTGATGGCTTTTTCATCTTTTAAAACGCCTTTTTTATCTCTTTTTGCTTCTTTACCGACTTCAAATTGAGGCTTAAAAAGCAAGATAATATAAGCATTTGCTAGCTTATCGATGAAAGCTAACAAATGTAAAAGTGAGATAAAGCTCACATCACAAGTAATAAGCTCAAATTTTTGCCCCTCATAAGTTCTTGCAAAGTCTCTTAAATCCGTATTTTCAAGACTTTTTACCCTTGAGTTTAAACGCAAGCTTTCATGTAACTGCCCTGCTCCAACATCTAAAGCAAGCACGCTTTTAGCCTCATTTTCAAGCAAAACCTGCACAAAACCTCCTGTGCTAGAGCCTATATCAAGACAGCTTTTGCCCCTTATATCAAGCTTAACTTCTTTTAAAAATGCCTCAAGCTTAAAAGCTGCCCTTGAAACATAAAGTTGACTTAAAAGCTTTAAATTTAAAGCCTTATTTTCTAAAAGTTCTTTTTGGCTTAGTTCTTGCTTAGTATGCTCGTTTTTTAAGCTTAGATAATAAGCCTTTATATCAAAGGCTGGCTTAAAAAAGCTTTGATTGAGCATGATTTGCTTGTTTTCTATCAGCTCTAGGGCTTTGTTTCTTGAAATTTCAAGCTTTTTGCTCACAAAGCTATCATATCTCATTGCAAGAGCTCATCTAAGTCTTTTTTAAGCTTATCTTTATCAGTTGAAAACCACCAAATTCCCATATCAAAGGCATTTTTATCAAGCAAAGTTCTTAAGCTTTCAAGCTCTTGGTAAAAATTTTGATTTTTTTGTTTTAAAAGGCTTAAATTTTCATCAAGAAAAAGCGAGCTTTGATCTAAATTTTGCATGAGAAGAGGAATTTTATCTTGGTATTTATGCTCCTCATTTTTCTTTTCATCATATACAAACAAAAGCAAAAGTCCAAAAACAAGGCATAAGAAAAAATCCATCTTGCCCTTAAACACAAAGCTATACACAAATCCAAAAGCTAAAGCTTGAGTAAAAAAATTCATAAAATCAAAGCAAAATACAAGAACATAAATACTCAAATCATCACTTAATAATAATAAAAAATTTTTAAACACCAAAAACATATGCAAGGCTTGAGAAAAGCTATCAATAAAAGCAAGTGTACTTGTTTTATACGCATCAATATTATTACTAAGATATAAAAAAGCCTCTGTTTTTTCAAGCATAAAAACTTGCACTAAAGCATAACAAAACGCGCAAGGCAAGCTTGCAAAAAGTATGAATTTAAAGATATTATAAGGGTGTTTTTTAAACTGGGTTCTAAAAAATAAAACAACAAGCACAAAAAAACATGGAAAAATTACAAATAAAAAAAGCAAATCCAAAAGTCCAGCTAGCATTAAGTTTAAAACCAAATGAAGCCAAATACCAAAAGCAAAGACAAAAGCTAGGCTTTTTGAAAAAAAATCCCCCTTAGTAAGCTTATAAAGCAAGGCATTTTGCCTTAAAGTTGCTCTTTTAATAATCATTTTTCTTGCTTTGAAAAAGATAAAAAGCTCATGAAATATCACATATAAAGGTAAAAGCAAAAGCACAAAAGCAAAGGCTAACTCCTGCCAAAGTAAGCAAAATGCAAAGAGTGAAAAAAGGGTAAAAAATCGCATATTATTTAGCTAAAAGCTCGTTTAATTCATCTTCTGTGAGTGTTTTCACCCCAAGTTCTCTTGCTTTTTCAAGCTTGCTTCCAGCCTCAGTTCCATATAGCACAAAATCAGTTTTTTTAGATACTGAAGAGCTGATTTTAGCTCCCAAGCTTTCTAGCCTTGCTTTTATCTGCTCTCTTGGCTTTGAAAGCGTGCCAGTTATGACTATACTTTTGCCTGAAAGTTCACTTTCATTTTGCGTGCTTTGAGTGTGAGTAAGCTTTAAAATTTCATAAAAATGAAGGATTTTTTCTTTATTTACACGCAAAAACTCAGCCAAGCTCTCAGCCATTTGCACACCAAAGCCTTCTAGGTTTTCAAAGTCTTGCTTATTTTTATCAATCCATTCAAAGCCAAAACTATTTGCCAGCTTTTTAGCTGCAACCTCGCCAATATGCTCAATGCCTAAAGCACTGATAAAGCGGAAAAGCTCGCAGTTTTTGGCATTTTCTATGGCTTCTAGGATATTATTAATCTTTTTATCCTTAAAGCCCTCTAAATTCTCAAAATCTTCTTTTTTAAGATCAAAGATACTTAAAGCTGAATGAATTTTACCCTTTTTGTATAAAAGCTCTACTATGTTTTGCCCTAAGCCATCTATGTTTAAGCATTTTTTAGATACAAAATAAATAATGCTCTCAAGCACTCTAGCCTCACAATCAAGGTTTTGACACTTAATCAAAGCCCCCTCATCTAAAAGCTCGCTTTGACAAATAGGGCAAAGTTTTGGGCGAGTGATAAGCTGCTCAAAGCCCTGCCTACGCTCTTTAAACACCTTTGTGATCTTTGGGATAACATCTCCACTTCTAATGATATTAACCTCATCATTTATCCTTATATCAAGCCTTGCTATCTCATCAAAATTATGCAAAGAAGCTGATTTTACCCTTACTCCATCTAAATCAACAGCTTCTAAAACAGCCACAGGCGTAAGAACCCCACTGCGTCCAACTTGTAAATTTACTCCTAATAAACGCGTTGTTTTTTCAAGAGCTGGGAATTTAAAAGCTGCCATAAATTTTGGAAATTTTGCTGTATAACCAAGCTCTTCACAAAGCTTAAGATCATTGACTCTTACAACCATGCCATCCATCATCACGCCCTTGCTTTCTCTTAAAGCCAAAAGCTCATCATAGGCTTTTAAAACCTCATCTAAATTCGCACAAAGCTTGATAAAATCATCTTTTAAAAAGCCAAGTCCTCTCACAAAGTCCATAACTTCAGCATGAGTTTGAAAATTTAAAGAATTTGCTCCCACACCCCAAGGAAAAAACATCAAATTCCGCTCTTTTGTAATGCTTGTATCAAGCTGTCTTAAACTCCCACTTGCTGCGTTGCGAGGATTGGCAAAAAGGCTTAATCCTTCGCTGGCTCTTTTTTCGTTAAGCTTTTCAAAGTCTGCTTTTAAAATCACTACTTCGCCTCTGATTTCTATATTTCCTTGATAAGATATAGTTTTTGGGATATTTGCGATTTGGCGGACATTTAAGCTTATATCCTCGCCAAGTTCGCCGTCTCCTCTTGTAGCTCCACTTATAAGCTCTCCATTTTCATAAGTTAAATTTAAACTTGCTCCATCAAATTTAGGCTCTATAAAAAAATTTTCTTCGCATTTTGCACGTTTTGCCCAAGCCCTAAGCTCAGCTTCATCAAAAATATCCTCCATACTCCACATTCTTTCTTTGTGTTTTAGCTTATGAAATTCGCTTTGTATGGCTGGAGCTACATTTTGAGTAGGTGAGTTTTTATCGATCAAACTTGGATTGTCTGCCTCAAAGGCTCTAAGCTCTCTTATAAGCTTATCATACTCCTCATCACTTGCCAAAGGCTCATCTTTTTCATAATACGCCCTTGCATAAGTGTTTGCAAGCTGTATTTTTTCAAGATAATCTTCATAAGTCATTTTTAAGTCCTTTTTTAAATTCCAAGCTCATTTATCGCGTTTTGCAAGGTAAAATACTGCTTATGCTCATATACATCATGTGTTCTTATGATACTTGCTCCATTTTCAAAAGCTCTTGCATGCAAGCTTAAAGAACCAGCCAAGCGATCCTTTATCTCACTTTTAAAATACGCATTTATAAGACTTTTTCTACTTGCACCTACAAGCAAAGGCTTTTCAAACTGCAAAAAATGGCTTAAATGCTTAATAAGCAAGAGATTATGCTCCGGGGTTTTACCAAAGCCTATACCTACATCTAAGATGATTTTATCAGCTTCTAAATCTTTTAAAAACTCAAGCTTTTCTTCAAAAAAACTGGCAATTTCAAAAAGTAAGTTTTCATAATGAGGCTTAATTTGCATGGTTTTAGGATCATTTTGTATGTGCATTAAGCAATAATACGCCTTATATTCTCTAGCAAGCTGGGCTAGAGCTAAATTTTTAAGCCCACTTATATCATTAATGAGCTTAAAACCTCTATCTAAAGCGTATTTTAAACAAGTATAATCAAAACTATCAAGGCTAAAAATCGCCTTTTCATAAAAGCCTTTTTGATAAATCAAATCAAGGGCTGGCTTTATCCTTTTAAACTCCTCCTCGCTCCCACAATACTCACTGCCCGGTCTTGAGCTAACCGCTCCTATATCAATAAATTCGGGCTCAAGCTCTAAAAGAGTTTCAAGCCTTGCTTCAAGCTCGTTTAAGCTTACCCTACTTTGAGCATTAAAACTATCCTCATTGATATTTAACACCCCCATAAGCTTTGCAGTTTTTGGCTTTATAAATTTTTTTTCTAAAAATTTCGCTAGTTCTTTAAGCTTGAAATCTTGCATTTTTTCTTTGGCTACAAGCTTAGCAATTTGCTCTTCATTAGCGATTAATAAAGCATTTGAATGCCTAATCTTGCCAAGTATAACCTCACTTTGAGTAACAAGCTCTGCTCCTACTCTTAAGGCGTCTTGTTTGAGTATATTTGCAGCTGGGGTGGATAAGTTTTGGATGAAAAAAAAATGCAATTTACTCTTTGCACCCATAAGCTTTTCGCCTATTTTATGAGGTTTTATAAACTTACAAAGCACATGAAAATCACTCTTTTCATCGATATGAAAACACAGCATTATTTTGCCTCATATAGTGTTAAAAGTAGGCTTGAAAGCAAGATACTTGGCTTTGAATTAAGCTTTGCAAGCTCATAAGCCTCATAAAAAAACTCAAGTTCTTTTTCACTTAAATTTTTATTTTTACTTGCTTCTAGCCCAAGCTGAGCGATAAGCTGTATAAGCTCGCTTTTATCTAAGCCTTCATTTTTTTGTAAAAAAGCAAGAAGTTCTTTTAAATCAAAATTTTTAAGGTTAAGCTCTAGGGCTTTTCTTGTTTTTTTAGGCTTTAAATTCTCACAAATCAACCTTGAACGTATGGTTGGTAAAAGCAAATTTTTTGAGGGGCTGATGATAAGAAATTTAATATTTCTTGGTGGCTCTTCAAGGAGTTTGAGTAAGAAATTTTGAGCCTCTGTGCGAAAAGCCTTTGCCATGATGATGATGATTTTTTGAGTATTTTCTGCTATATAACTTTCTTTTTCTATGGCTCTGGCATCTTCCATTAAAAGCTCATTTGCTGGAATTTTGGGGATAAAACGCAAATTTTTTTCACCAAATTCTTTGATAAGTTTTTCTTTTAAGCCCTCAAAATCATCGCTGATAAGAATTTTGCTTACAAAACTCAAAGGCTCACCCTTGAAAACAAAATCGCATCAAGCATTTCATCAAAAAGCTTGTAAAGTGAGAGTAATTTGCTATCTAAGTCCTTATCTTTACTATTAAGATAAAAACTATTTTGCAATTCCTCATCAAAAAGCCAAAGCAAGCTATTATCTTTTGACTTAGCAATTTGAGCTTTTTTATCCAAATTTGAACCTATATAAAAATACACAAAACCATTAGGAAATGAAAGCTCAAGCAAGTCATTTAAAAGTGCTATATCCTCGTTCTTTTCGATTTTTTTTTTGCATAAAGCCCCTAAAGAAAAGATAGGCACAAGCGGACGATATGCCTTGGCATTGATATTTTCAAGCAAATATGATTCATACCAAGTTCGCTCTTCATCACACATCAATACAAAGGGCTTATTTTCAAGCACCAAAAGCCTTAATCTCGCACTTAAAAGTGGCACAAGCTCAAGTCTTTTTGTCTCCAGCCACGCCATAAAGCTACCACCCTCACGAATACTTTTTAGGGCGTAGCTTAGGATATTTTCACTCATTTTTCATCCAGCTTATATACTTTATGTAAAGCTCTTAAGGCAAGTTCGCCGTATTTTTCTTGCACTATCATTGAAATTTTAATCTCACTTGTGGAGATCATTTGTATGTTTATACCCTCATCTGCAAGACACTGAAAAGCAGCTGAAGCTACTCCAGAATGCGATTTCATACCCACACCCACAACTGAAACTTTTACGACTTCTTTGTCTGTTTCGATAAGGCTTTTAGCTCCTAAGATATTTTGCATTGTTTCTTTGGCTAAATCAAGCTCGTTTTCAGGCACAGTAAAACCTAAATTTGTCGCCCCATCAACGCCGACATTTTGAATAATCATATCAACATTGATATTTCTTGCCGCAAGGGCTGAAAAAATTTCAGCTGCAATTCCGGGCTTATCTTCAATCTGTCTTAAAGTTACTCTTGCTTGGTTTTTATCCATAGCTATACCACTTACTAAAGCTTGTTCCATACCTTCCTCTTTCGTAATCATTGTTCCTTCATTGTTATTAAAACTACTTCTTGTGATGAGTTTTACATCAAGTTTTTTAGCCAGCTCCACAGAACGATTTTGAAGCACTTTTGCTCCCAAACTTGCAAGCTCAAGCATTTCTTCATAAGAAATTTTATCAAGCTTTCTTGCTTTTGGTTCTATGCGCGGATCAGTTGTATAAACCCCATCAACATCAGTATAAATTTCACATAAATCAGCCCTTAAAGCACCCGCCAAAGCCACAGCACTCAAATCACTTCCCCCGCGTCCAAGCGTTGTTACTTCGCCTTGTTCATTCACGCCTTGAAAACCAGCCACGACGACGATATAATCATCATCTAAGGCTTCTTGCAAAGCTCTTGTATCGATCTTTTCTATCCTTGCTTTAGTAAAAACGCTATCTGTGATAATACCAGCTTTTCTGCCTGAAAAAGAAAGAGCTTTATAGCCTTGTTCATTTAAAGCTATGCTTAATAAAGCTGAAGTAACGCGTTCGCCACTACTTAAGAGCATATCCATATCTTTGGCATTGGGCTGTTTTGAAAAATGATGAGCATAATCTATAAGCTCGTTTGTCACCCCACTCATCGCAGAAACGACAACCACAAGCTTTGCGCCTTCTTTTTTTGTCTTTATAACCCTTTTAGCGACTTCTTCTATGCGTTTTAAGTCCCCAACGCTCGTTCCACCATACTTTTGAACGATAAGCATTACATAAATCCTTTCTCTTGAAAATACCGAATCACCTTAACATATAAAGGTCTTTTAAAATGATGGATCATCGTAAAAAGTTTTTTTAAATCTACAAATTTATACTCTTCAAATTCTGGTTCTTTGGTTTGTAAATTTATCCTTGCATTTGCCTTTAAACGCACCAAAAAATACTTTTGTCTTTGCCCATCATAAGGATACATTTTTTCGCTCACCTTGCTTGGAAAATCATACTGCAGCCACTTTGGATATTCGCTGATAATCTCAACCTCAGCCGTACCTATCTCCTCTTCAAGCTCTCTTAATAAAGCACTTTTGGGATTTTCTCCAGCGTCAATACCGCCTTGAGGAAATTGCCAAATATTATCTATATCATTTCGCTTTGCAAGCATGATCTTGCACTCAAAAGGATAGGTGCTTGAAAGCACTATTGCAGCGACATTTAATCTATATTTTTTCTCAGCTTGTGTCAAATTCAACTCAACTTTTTATTTTTTTAGCCTAATTTTAACCTAATATAAATCAATTTTTTATTAAAATTTTCTCAAATTTCATTTAAATTAAGGCTTATTTTTGCATTTATATCTTCATATCCCATTTTGTGAAAGCAAATGTCATTATTGTGCCTTTACTTCTTTAGCCACAAATAAACTTGAAAAGCCTTATATGTCTGCCTTACTTGAAGACATAAAAGCTCAAATACAAAATTTTAACACACAAAAACAAAGCATACAAACACTTTTCATCGGCGGAGGCACGCCAAGCGTGATTAAAGCTTGTTTTTATGAGCCTATTTTTGAGTTTTTGCAACCCTTTTTAGCCCCAAATGCTGAGCTTACAAGCGAAGCTAATCCAAACTCAGCAGATAAAAACTGGCTTAAGACAATGAAAAGTTTTGGTTTAAATAGAATTTCTTTTGGCGTGCAAAGTTTTAATGAAAAAAAACTTCATTTTCTAGGACGCATACATCGCTTTAAAGAAGTGCTTGACGCTCTTGAAAATGCAAATTGTGTCGGCTTTAAAAATATAAATATCGATATGATTTATGATACAAAAATGGATACAAAAAAAATGCTTGATTTTGAGCTTGCAAATTTAAATTCTTTAAAAAAGCTTTTTACTCATATCAGTGCGTATCATCTTACCATAGAAAAAAACACCGCTTTTAGCAAGAAATTGCATTATAAAAAAAATGCTTCAAATTTGATGAAATACTTTATCAAAAATATAGAAAATTTAGGCTTAAGGCAGTATGAGATAAGCAACTTTGGTAAAAAATGCCAGCACAATCTAGCCTATTGGCAAGGTAAAAACTATATAGGCTGTGGTTTAAGCAGTGTCGGTTTTAAAGATGATAGACGCTTTTATACCAAAGCCAATTTACAAAGCTATATCAAAGAGCCTTGTTTTAGGAAAATAGAGCCTTTAAGTAAGGAAGATTTGCACTTAGAGCATTTGTTTTTAGGACTAAGAAGCTGTGTGGGTATAGATGAAAAAAAACTAAGTCAAAATGAGCTTGAAAAAGCTTTGTTTTTAAGCGAGAAAAAAAAGCTTATCTACAAAAATCATCGTTTTTTTAATACAAATTTCTTACTTAGTGATGAAATTGTCTTATTTTTGCAAAACTAAAAGGAAATTTTAGGCAAATTTGTGTAAAATTAAGCCTCAAGTTTTAAATTTCAAAGGAAAAAAAGATGAGTATGGGCGAGATCATCGTCATCGTTATCGTAGCGATCTTAGTCTTAGGACCTGATAAATTGCCAAGCACTATAGCGCAGATTGCTAAAATCATCAAAGCCCTTAAAAAGCAAGTTAATGAAGCTAAAGAAAGCATAGAAAAAGAACTAAGAATTAGCGAGCTTAAAGAAGAAAGCCAAAAATACAAAGATGAATTTTCAGAGTATAATCAAAACATAAGAAAAAAGCTTAGTTTTGAAGAATTTGACGAGCTAAAAAAAGAAATTCTAGCTGATACAAACGAGATTAAAAAAAATCTTAGCACTATAGAAGATGATTTAAAAGAGGCTAAAAAGCATATCAATGAGAACAATTTAAGTCCAAATGATACAAAAGAAACAAACCAAGAAGCTCAAGAGCAAAAAGAGGTAAAACATGTTTGAAGAACTTCGCCCTCATTTGATCGAGCTAAGAAAAAGGCTTTTTATCAGCGTTGTCGTGCTTCTTGGTTTTTTTATCGTGTGTTTGTTTTTTAATGAATACCTCATCAGCATTTTAACTAAACCTGTGCGTGATGCTTTGCCTGAGCTTTCAAACAAGATGACTTTCACAGAGCTTACCGAACCTATCTTTACTTCGATGAAAGTGAGTTTTTTTGCGGGTTTTATCTTTTCTTTGCCGGTGATTTTTTGGCAGCTTTGGAAATTTATAGCTCCGGGGCTTTATGATAATGAAAAACGCATGGTTATCCCTTTTGTCGTTTCTGCGACTATTATGTTTTTGCTTGGGGCTGGATTTTGTTATTTTATCGCTGTGCCTATGGCTTTTGCTTTTCTCATTCATTTTGGAGCTGTAACGCAGAATTTAGCTCCCTTAATCAGTCTTGGACCTTATGTTGGCTTTTTTACAAAGCTCATGATAGCCTTTGGTTTGGCTTTTGAAATGCCTGTGCTAACCTTTTTTCTTGCAAAGCTTAATCTCATCGATGATGCTTTTTTAAAAAAACATTTTAGAGTAGCAGTGCTTGTAATCTTTATCTTTTCAGCCCTTATGACTCCACCTGATATACTTTCTCAGTTTTTAATGGCAGGACCTTTGTGCTTGCTGTATTTGCTTTCTATCTTTATCGCTAAGAAAATCAACCCAGCCCAAAAAGAAACATTTGATGAGAAATGATGAGGATTTGCGTGTCGCAAGTTATGATTATGATTTGCCTCAAGAACTCATAGCTACAAAGCCCATTTTACCTAAAGAAAATGCCAAGCTTTTAGTTTATGAGCGAGCAAAACAAAAGTTAAGCCATACTTTTTTTGGAAATTTAGAGCAGTTTTTGCCTCCTTGTGCCATCATTTTTAACGATACTAAGGTGATAAAAGCTCGAATTTATGGCAGAAAACAAAGCGGAGCAAAAATCGAACTTTTATATCATAAAGCCTTAGCTAATGGGCTTTTTTTAGTGCAGATTAAAGGCAGAGTAAAGCCAAGAGATGTTTTAGAATTTGATTTAAATTTAAAAGCTAAAATTGTTACATTAAGTGATGATGGCTTTAGGCAGGTGCGTTTTTTTGAGTCTCAAAAAGAGCTTAGCGAAAATGAGCTTTTTTTAAAGCTTGAAAAAATAGGACATGTGCCTTTGCCTCCTTATATCAAAAGAGCTGATGAAAAAAGCGATGAGATAAATTATCAAAGCGAATTTGCAAGGTATGAAGGAAGCATTGCAGCCCCAACTGCAAGCCTTCATTTTTCAAAAAATCAACTCAAAGAACTTGCCTTAAAGCATGAAATTTACACGCTTACTTTGCATGTGGGTGCTGGGACTTTTAAAAGCGTTGAGGCTGAGTTTTTAAACGAGCATAAAATGCACGCTGAACGCTTTTTTATCGATGAAAAGCTAATAAAGCTTTTACAAAGTGATAAGCCTATACTTGGAGTTGGCACCACTACAACAAGGGTGATTGAAAATTTCGCAAGAACACAGCAAAAAAGCGGAGAATGCACGCTTTTTTTACATCCTCGCAATCCACCCTTAAGACAAAACTATCTTTTAACAAATTTTCATCTGCCAAAATCCACGCTTATCATGCTTGTAGCAAGCTTTATAGGTAGAAAAATGACGCTTAAACTTTATGAAGAAGCCATTAAGAAACATTACCGCTTTTATTCTTATGGAGATGCGATGTTGATTGTGTAGGAGGCTTTACCCTAAAGGGTTTTAGGGTAAAATTATAAAATGATGAAAAATTCATCTCACATAAAATACTTCATATACTCTTCGCAAGGCTCCTCATACGCCCCCCCCCCCAATTTTTACTCAGTTCGCATGCTTTTTTATAATACTCTTCAGCTTTTTTTGGATTCTTTTTCCAGCCATTTTTTTCCGTGATACATGCCTTGAGCAACTAGCAAACAAGAGAGATAGGGGATGCTTTCATCATTATTTTCATCAATATATTGTTTAAACGCCAAATCACAAGCTTCTAATTCATAAGCCCTGTATTTTAACATATTTTTTTTAACACCATCGCCTGTGCGAAATCTTTCGGCTAACCAACCACAAGAATGCCAATCGCCCTTATTACATGCTACGGATAGAAGATAAAGCTCTTTTTTACCATAATCCTTCTTGCTAGCGAAAGAAGCATATCCACCACCAGGAAGAAATGGACTTGCCACACTAAAGCAGGCTTCTCTAGTATCTTTATCACCGCGAGGACCAGCCAAGCAATGATTAGTGTCATCACATGCCCGGGAATAATGTCCCTCACTATTATAACATGCTGGTGACACTGCATCCTCGCTAACTGCATCATACATATTTTCAATAGCATCATCTACAGCCCAACTCACCCCACACAATAACAACAAAACACAAATACACTTTTTCATCTCATATACTCCCTATCAAGATAAATCGTAAGCCCTGAAAAATCACTGAGGCTAGCACTTTGCTTTGACTCACTGGTATAAACATTTCCTAAGTCATATCCAAAATGATTTGTCAAATGCTCCTTGCAATTATCCACAAAATACCGACGCCCAAGCAGCCTATCCTCATCCGTGCTATCATGCAAATCATAAAATTCATAACAAGGACTCTGTCTAAGTGGAGGTTGCCACAGCTTCATAAAATAAGACTCACCAAAGCTTACACAATTTGGCATAGCGTGTTGGTTTTGAGCATAAAGCTTGCTCCACTTGCATTCAAACTCGTCCCTAAAAGCTAGTATTTTATGATACAAATCGCCTTCAAAATTTTCTATATAAAGACCTGCAAAAATTTCTCGCCCACTCTCTTTTAAGAGCTTAAGTTTAATTTCATAGAGCCTATTTATCTCATTATGCAAATTTTCAAAATAAGTAAGTTTCTTTAAGCTCATAACAACAGCCACTAGACTATCAGTCTTTATAAAAACGCCAGATATAGCGTCTTTATCATATATGAGCGTAGTTTTTCTTACATGGTTTGCTAAATTTAACCCCATATCAAACACAACATAACCTTCCAAATCCATAGCTAAATCTCTTAGGACCGGATTGGGACTATTTTCATCCATCTTGTCTCCTTTATTTGAAAGTTGCTTTGTTTTATCAAAATAAAGTCAAATTATAGCCCCCCCCCCCCTTAAGAAATGCTTAAAAATTAAAGAAAATTTAATCTTGAGTTATGTTAAGAAAAATGATGGGAAAATAAGGTTTTGGTTGGATTTTGTGGCTCAAATTCTAAGATAAAACTTAAGGTTTTTTAAAGCCAAAACACAATTTTTAAGCTTTATTTTAAAGATATATTATGTTTTTGTTGTGTTTAAATTTAAACTTCTTGCATTAAAATTTAACTTTAATTTTCATTAAAATAACCCATAGCAAGCATTTTTCTATAAATCGCAGCTGTAAGTTCGCCTGAACTTATACTTCTGCCGCCGTGTTCAAGTAAGACGCTTACGACATATTGGGGTTTTTTATAAGGCGCAAAGCTTGTAAGCCAAGTGTGTGAGCGAGAATAATACTTTAAGTCCTTTTCCCTAATGTTTCGCTTTTCAGCTTGAGAAAAGCCCACCACTTGCGCTGTGCCTGTTTTTCCAGCTACACTTAAAGGTAAATCCTTAAAAAAGCGATACGCCGTGCCACCTTCTTGTTTAGTAACAGCAAGCATAGCTTCTCTTAAAGCAGGCAATTGACTTTTTTCAAAGACATTAAAAAGCTCGTCCTCTTCTTTATCTTGTATTTGGTATTCTTTTCTTGTATTTTCGTCAAGCTCGCCTTCGATCTCTTTGAGAAAATGCGGATTAACATTCTTTCCAACAGCGATTTGAGCGGTATATTTAGCCACTTGTATAGGCGTAACTAAGAAATTTCCCTGCCCTATACTTGTATTTAAGGTTTCTCCTTGATACCAAGGCTGTTTATAACGTTGCATTTTCCATTCTTTACTTGGCACTGTGCCAACAAACTCATTTGGCAAATCCACTCCTGTTTTACTCCCAAAGCCTATTTTACCAAGAGTTGAGCTGATTTGATCTATACCTACTTTTAAGCCACCCTCATAAAAATACACATCACAACTTTGAGCAATGGCGTGCTTAAGGTTCATATCTCCATGCCCTGATCGGTTCCAGCAGCGAAAATTTCTGCCTCCTAACTCTATCAAACCAGCACAATAAAACTCTGTAGCGGTATTAATACTTCTTGAGTTTAAAAAAGCAAGAGCCGTGCCCATTTTGATGATAGAACCGGGCGGATAAAGCCCATTTACCATTTTGTTTGTAAATGGATGATCTGGGCTATTTGAAAGCTCTTTCCAATCCTGCACTGAAATTCCGGTAACAAAAGGATTTAAATCATATTCTGGGAAGCTTCCAGCAGCTAAAATGGCGCCTGTATTTGCCTCCATGATGATCGCAACGCCAGCATTATCAGCAAAAAGCTCGCTTAAAAAGCTTTGCAATTGAATATCTATAGTTAAGCTTATGTCATTTGAACTTGTTTTTTGAAAAGAAATTTCTTCTATTTCTTTGTTGTGTGCATCAACTTTTACTTCACGCACACCTTTTTGTCCTTGCAAAATTTCATTATAATACCGCTCTATGCCACTTTTTCCAGTGTAATTTGTCAGTTTTGCGATCTCATTTTCATTCATATCTTGCAAATTCGCCTTGCCTATATAGCCGATGATATGGCTTGCTAGCTTGCCATAAGGATACCTTCTTTTAACAATGGGCGTAATTTGTAAATTTTCTCTTAAGTTTAGCTGAGAAAAATGCGGTATCATCTCACCATAAGGGATAAAATCCACAATATCAATAAAATCTTGATTATAATAAGAATCCTCTTTGATATAATTTCGCTTTAAAAGCGTAACATTTAGATCAGGAAAGGTTTGCGAAAGCACAAAAAGCTCTTCATCTAAAAGCCCTTGATTTTGCTTTTTTATATTTAAATACGGCTTTATAGCGATACTAAAACCAAGATCATTATCTGCTAAAAGCTTGCCTTTGCTATCTTTAATCAAGCCTCTTGTAGGAGGTAAAAATCTTGTTTTTATCGCATTTTGCTTTGCCATTTCTTCATAATATATATTTGATTTTATACTCAAATAATAAATTCTACTTAAAAGCAAAACAAAAAATAAAAAGATAAAAGCGACAACCAAACGCATTCTCATCGGATTTTATCCTTAAAGAAAAGATAGCAAAGTAAAGCTTCTACACCCATGCTGATAAAATAATCACGACCAAAAATTTTAATATTTGCATTGTCAATATAAGAAAGAATACTATCAAAAACACAAAACAAAAGATAAGTGCAAAACACAAAAAATATCGGAACAAATTTGCCGATTTTAAAATTCGTCCTAATCCAATCCGCACAAAAATAATAAAACACAAAAAAACAAATCCACGACACAAAAAGGTAAAAATCATGCGTTATATCAATAAATAAAAGATATACCAAAGAAAAATACCAGCGAAAATCAAGATCGTATAAAGTCTCATCTTTTTCTTGAAGCAAACTATACATATAACAAAAGAAAAAACCGATCAATATAGGCAAATGCGTAAAGATAGAGCTTAATACTTGATAAAAAACCAACACCAAAGCAAGAAAAATATAGGAAAAATCGATATTGTAATGTAAAGTTTTGTTTGTGCCGTATTTTCGTCTTGCCATTTTATAGCCCCAAACTTTGCCTAAAAAGTTCATTTTCAAGCTCTTCTAAGCCTTGTTTTGTTGTGCTTGATACAAGAAAGGCGTCTTTAAAGTTTTGCTTGAGTTTTGCTTTTTGGCTTTGATTAAGCTTGTCAGCCTTAGTAAAAACCCTTAAAATTCTTTGATCAGCTTGCAAAAAGCTTTGCAAATACTGCTGCAAACCTTCATCAAGCTCTAAATTTGTATGCCTTGCATCAACTAAATGCACAAAAAGTTTGATTTGCCTTTGCTTGCGTAAAAACTCATCTAAACTCTTGTGCCATTGTTCTTTTGTGTCTTTACTCACCTTAGCATAACCAAAACCGGGTAAATCCACAAAGATAAAAGTATGCTTTTCTTCATTGAATTTAAATATAACCTCAAAAAGATTGATAAGTTGTGTTTTTCCGGGCGTGCTTGAGCTTTTTGCCAAACTTTTTTGATGGCATAAAGCATTGATTAAAGAGCTTTTTCCTACATTAGAGCGTCCAAGAAAAGCAATCTGCGTGCAAGCTAAGGGTGCATTTTCATCGTATCTGGCTAAAGAGCTTATAAATTTGGCACCAATAATCACTTTTCCTCCAAATCAAACACAAAACGAGCAGGCTGATTTTGCTTGCTTGTAACGCTGTAAAGATTTTCTTTTCTATTGACAACAATCTTATCGCCAAAAAGCTTTTTTCCACTTTCAAGCTCTTCTATATAAGCATTTCCGTTAATCTCATAAGTATCTTGTGCGACGATATATACAAACTCATCTCCACTGCCTTTATAATTTTTACCATTAAGAACGATATCAAAACGAGCTTTTCCAGAGGCTATATATCTTGTAGGTTTGCGGTTTTCATTGGTGAGTATAGTCAGTTTTGCTGAGTGCAAAATATCTTTTTCGTGTTTTACGATAACATTGCCACTAAGCACATTTTGACCTTTTTTTTCATCTGCATAAAAATGACTCGCACTCACTTCAATCTGTCCAGCATACAAAACAAGAGCAAGGCTGAAAAAAAGCATCAATTTGACTCTAACCACGCCTTTACTCCTTTGATATTTAACTCTTTGTTTTGCACATCATAAATCAAACTTTGCCCAGTAAGCATACTTACGCCCCTATATGCCTTAAACTCAGTTTGCGTGCTTAAAAGCTTTTGTGCTCTATCATAAAGCAAACTTTGGGCTTCTATGCGCGTTTGATTAACATCTTTGTATAATACATTGCCCTCAAGCTTCGTATTTTTTTGACTCAAGCTGAGCGTATTTGCACTTAAATTATAATCATAGCCAAAAACTCTAAATTCAGTAAAAACATCATCTTCTCCATACCTGCTCCAACTTGAAGCTTGAAAATGAGTAAAAACTTCGCTCGAGTTTAATTCATATACTTCAATATGCTTAGACTCAACATTTTTAAAATCAATCCCATAAGGCTTAAAATCAATAAAATAAAAATCCTGAGTGCTTAAAAAAACAAGAACTAAAGCAAAAATTCCCATCAAAGCAGCAAAGATTTTTATCGCCAAAGCTCATTCCACTCTCTTTGCATTTTATTGTGCTTGATGATATATTCTATCATCTCAGCTACTGCGCCATCTCCACCTTTGTGAGTAAGATTTTTATCTACTTTTAAAGCTTTGTGGGCATTTTTAGGCTTAAAACTTAATTTTACAGCTTCTAAAAGGGTAATATCATTATAATAATCCCCAATAGCTGCACTTTGCTTGAAATTTAACTTCAAGCTTTTTAGCACTGATTTAGCGCAAGTAAGTTTATCTTTTACGCCTTGATACACAAGATCAATTTTCAAGTCCTTTGCTCTTGCAGCGACGCATTCGCTTTTTCTCCCTGTAATGATAGCTATTTTCTTACCAAGTTTAAGCCACGCTTCAATAGCTGCACCATCATGCACATGAAATTCTTTTATTTCTTTATTGTCCGAAGTATAGATGATCTTGCCATCTGTTAAGCACCCATCAATATCTAAAAAAATAAGCTCTATCATCACAAAAACCTTTTTATTCCCTTACGACAAAAGCACCGATAAAGGCTCCACTTTTTGCAAAATCTCTTGCTTCAGCCTCACTTCTAAAGCCTGTTAAAAACACTCTATTAAGTCCATCTTTTGCGCTCGTTCTTACTATAGTGGTATAGCCTTGATAATTTTTGTATTTTTGTGCCGTGCTTTGAGCGCCCTCTTCAAAACGAAAAGCCCCGATTTGCACCATAAAGCCTCCACCTTCATACACCTTGCCATTATCTACGATTTCACCATTTGTGCCTAAATTTACATTTTGTTGCACAAGTTGATGTGAGCTATCTACAGAACCAAAACCTATAACTTCAAGGCGAACTGGAGCTGTGCCACTTTGAAGCATATCGATTTGACTTGCTGCACCCTTTGAAAGATCGATGATTCTGTTATCCACAAAAGGTCCTCTATCATTAACGCGAACGGTGGTTTTGCGTCCGTTGTTTAAATTTGTTACACTTAAGATAGTATTCATCGGTAAGGTTTTATGAGCTGCTGTGAAGCCATTTTGATCATAAGTTTCGCCGTTTGAAGTTTTTTTACCATGAAAACCCGGTCCATACCAGCTTGCGATACCATCGGCTGTTTCACCCACTTCAACGACGGTTGGATAATACGTCTTGCCGTTAATCGTATAAGGTTTCATCGTACCTTTTGCACCAGAATTTGCGGCGTCTTTGTTACTTTTAAAATCCTTGCTTGGATAATACACGCTTGGCGTTTTTGAGCTTGTCAAACCACAAGCACTGATGAATAAAGCAAGAAAACTAACGACTAACGAGTTTTGTAGTTGTTTTATTTTGAGTTTTTGCATAATTATACTCCTGTTTTGGTATTGGAATCACAAGCTTTTGCTTGATACTGAGATGATTTTTTTTGATTTTATTATACGCTCTTATGGAAGCGACTGAAATTTTGTATTTTTTGGCTATGCTATAAAGCGAATCACCGGACTTTACGATATAAATTTGTGTTTTTGGTATAGTTGTATCAACCTTTGCAAGCTTTGTTGTATCAAGCTTTTGGCTAAAACTTTCACTCTTGCTTAAAGGTAGATATACAAAAACTTCTCCATTTGGAGGGGTAAAATCATAACGAAAATGCGGATTATAACGTCTAAATTCAGCAAAATCCAAATCAGCAAGTTTTGCCAAATCCTTTAAAGAAACACTTTGAGGCACTCTTACTTTACTAAATTCATGAGAAAGCGAATAATTAGCAAAGGCTGAATTCTGCTCAAAAACAAAATCTTCATTATTTGCTAAAAATGCCAAAGTGAGAATTTTGCGTATAAAAACCCTTGTTTCAAGTGGAATGTATTTTTTATCTGCATCAAGCAAGATACTTAAATCATCGCTACCTGCTTCTTTTATAGCTTGGCGAAGTTTGCCATTACCACAATTATATGCTAAGATAGCCAAATACCACTTGCCAAACTCAGCTTTTAAGCTTTTAAGGTAATTTGCTGCTGCGAGTGTAGATTTAAACACATCTTTTCGCTCATCGATATAAGGATCAACGCGCAAGTCAAGGCTTTTTGCCGTATTTTCCATAAACTGCCACACTCCAATAGCCTTAGTGCGTGAAGTGCTATGTGTTTTAAGCCCAGATTCAACGATGGCAAGATACAAAAATTCTTTTGGTAAATCTTGCTCGTTAATGATTTGGCGAAGCACTGGGATAAACTCATAATTATTTTCAGCTGAAATCACAAGAGTTTTTGAGTGAAGTTTTTTAAGCTCGCTTTTTGCTTCAACAAATACAGGATCACCGATAAAACTACTTTCTATATCAAGCGTTCTTAGAATTTCAACTTGGTTTTTATAATACTCTGGTGCAAAAGCATTGGCAAAAAGCAAGCCTTGAGCCAAGAATGATAAAATTATTGTTTTTATGATAATTTTCACGAGGCTTTATTCTCCTTAAAAAATAGCTCCTTGGCATTATGCGTGCAAAGTGCGATAAGCTCATCTCTTGGCATAGCTAAAAGTTCTGCCATTTTACTTGCGACAAAATGCGTTAAAATAGGCTCATTTCTTTTACCTCTAAAAGGCTCTGGGCTAAGATAAGGAGCGTCAGTTTCAAGCAAAAGCTTTTCTTTTGGGATTTTTGGCAATATAGAAACTAAGTTTTTTGCATTTTTAAAGGTTAAAACACCACCTATGCCAAAATAAAAATTATACTCATACAAAGAAAGTAAAAGCTCGCTTGCATTAAAGCAGTGTAAAACTCCACCTACAAGCTTTGGGGCGTATTTTTTAAGTGTTTGATAAGTATCTTCATTTGCTTCTCTTGAATGGATAATCACTGGTTTTTGAAACTCGCAAGCAAGCTCAAGCTGAGCCTCAAATACAAGTCTTTGAGAAGTTTTCATTGCTTCATCTTTGGAGTGATAATAATCAAAACCACACTCGCCCACAGCCACACATTTTTTATGCGTGATAAGCTCTCTTAAAAGTTTTTCATCAAATTTATCGCATTCATAAGGATGTGTTCCTACAGCAAAATAAAGCTCTTTATAACGCTCACAAAGTTTTACTGATTTGCTTAAATCCTGCGGATTTGCCGCTGGAATGATGACTTTGTCAATAGCATTTTTAAAACTATGCTCTAAAAGCTCATCAAGATCATCAGCAAAAACTTCACTATCTAAATGACAATGCGTATCAATGATCTTTGCACTTGTGCTAAAATCAAGCTCTAAAAACATACCTCTACCCTATCTTTTCCACTATCTTTTGCGCTTTGTAAAGCCTTGTTTGCCTTAGAACTCAATTCATTTAAATTTGCCCCAGCTTTACCAAAAGTTATACCTATGCTCGCAGTGAAAAAAAGCTCGTCTAAAGATACTAAAATGCCTTTATTTTTGATATTTACTCGTATAGATGAAAAGACTTTAATCGCTTTTTCACTACTGATATTTTTAAGCACTATGCAAATTTTTTCTGTGCTAAAATGCCCCACTATATCCTTACCCATAGTTTCATTTAACACTTCTTTTACCACGCTTTTAAGCACTGCATCTCCTATATCAAAGCCGTATTCTTCATTGATGAAATTTAAATTATCTATATCTAGGTATGCAAAAGCAAATTCTTCATCGCTTCCTTGAATTTCTTTTAAATAATCCTCAAGCTCACTTTTTAAGGCTGCTGAATTTTTTGCTCCTGTTAAAGGCTCGATATCTGTAAAAGTGCTAATAAGTTCAAAGTCATTCATGTATTTTAAAAGCTTATCAAGCCTAGCGTTAAAAAGCTCTTTACTAAAAGGTTTGGTGATAAACTCATTTGCATTGTTACGAAGCAAGCTTGCTTCAAGAGCATCGTTTTTTTCGCCAACTATAATCACACCAAGTTCTGTTTTAGAGTATTTTTCCCTGATCTCAATAAGCAAATCCAAGCCATTAATAACTGGCATTTGGGCATCTGCGATGATAAGTTTGGTATCTGCATTATCATTAAGATAGTTTAAAGCTTCTTCGCCATGAGCTGCGACAAGAACATTAAAAAGCCTGAGGCTTAATATCTTTTTAAGCTCATTTCGCTCAGCAGCCTTGCTTAAAGCAAGGATGACTTTGCTTTTTCGGTTTTTACTTAACAAGTCAATCGAGCTAATGATTTGTTCTATACAAGTTTCGCTTTCTTTATAAATATAAGCAAGTATATCTTTATCCATAAATTTTTCTCTAGTTTGTGTATCATTACTTGCTGTTAAAATGATAGTTGGCAAACCAATCTCAAGTGTATAATCAACGATTTCTCCATTACCCGCATCAGGCAAACACAGATCAGCAAAACACAAAAAATATTTATTTCCTTGCTCAAAAAGTGCTATAGCCTCAGCAAAAGAAAAAGCCGTATCCACTTCAAAATGCAAAGCACTTGAAATTTTTTTAGCCAAAAGTTTTGTAAGCATTTTATTATCATCAATGATAAGAATTTTTTCCATGAAATATCGCTTTATATTTGGGTTTAAATAAAGCTTTGATTTTAGCATTTCTTTGTTATAATTTTGCTTAAATTTAGGCGAAAAGCTAAAGAATTTCAAGTTTTTATCATCAAAAAATGTGTCTAAAACACAAAAATTTATAGTTTTGCTTTTGCTTAATGTATTTTATATCTTAAATTTTAATTAATATATAAAAAACTCATTTTACATTTTCAAGTAAGGTTTTAGCAAATTCTAAGGCTTGAGTTGTGATTTTTTCACCACTTACCATTCTTGCTAGCTCATTTACCCTTTCATCTTTTTCAAGCCTTCTTACTATGCTTTGTGTGCCTTGTTTTTCGACTAAAAAATGATTACGTGCATAAGAAGAAAGTTGAGGCAGATGAGAAATGGCAAAGATTTGATAATACTTTGAAAGCTCATCAAGCACCTTAGCTATACTCATAGCTTCTTTTCCGCTTAAATTCGCATCAATTTCATCTAAAAAGATAATGCCCTTGCCAGCATTTAAAATCCTGCATTGTGTGGCGATAAATGCAAGCCTTAGGCGGTTAAGTTCGCCTGAGCTGAGATTTTTAAGTCCGGTTTTATCAATCTCAAGATTTACCAAATCAAAGCCAAGTTCATTAAGCTCTATTGTTTCAAGCTTTAAGTGGATATTTTTCATATATAAATTCTGCAAATATTCGTTTAAAAAATTTTCAAGTATGCTTAAATTTTGTTTTCTTTTTGTGCTGATAGTTTGAGCCAAGCTTAAAACTTGTTCTTCAAGTTCTTTAAGCTGAATTTCAAGCTCTTTTTTTTCAAAGCTTAAGTTCTCATAACGAGCAAGCTCTTTCTTTTTTTGCTCCAACACAAGCAAAGCATTTTCTATGCTTTCATAACGTTTTATCAACCCTGATAAGCTCTCTATGCGATCAAGCACAGCCTCTATATCAAATTCAAGCTCATCAAAACTTTGTTTTTCAGCAATGACTCTAAGTTCATTTAAACAATCAGAAAAAAAGCTAGAATCAACTTCACTTAAACTCAAAGCCTCCAAAACGCTTTTTTCAAGAGTAAAAATTTCATTTGCTTTGTTCCAAGCTTGTTCGATCTTATCCTTTTTTGAAAGCCTTTTTTTAAGGCTCATTAGCTCTTCAAACTCGTTTGGCTTTGGATTGATCTGCTCGATTTTTTGAATTTGAAGCTGGGCAAGTTCTTTGAGTTCTTCTACTTTTTGTTCTTCTTTTAACAAGGTTTCAAGTTCGTTTTTTACCTGTAAAAATCGCTTAAAAACTTCGCCAAATTCAAACTTTGAATTTGCAAAATTTGCATCTTTTTGCTCCTCAAGAGTATCAAGCAAAAATAAAAAATTTTCATTTGAAAACTCATTATTTTCCTTTGCACTGAGGTATTTTACAAAGCTTTTACAAAGTTGATTTAAGGACTTTTTAGCGATACTTTGGTTGTTGATGAAGTATTTTGTCGTTTTATCTTTAAGCATTTTAAATGAATTTTCTTCTTCAGCAAAAATACCAAAATCACTTAAATCAAGCCTATCGTTAAGCTCAAGCTCTACAAATTTCGCCTCAGAATCACTCAAAGCAAAGGCTGAAAGTATGCCCTTAAAAAGCACAGATTTTCCAGCTCCACTTAAGCCCGTAAAGACGGTTAAGCCCGGCTTTAATTCAAGCTCGGCAAGCTTAAATCCCACATTTTCACGCATAAAAACTTTAGTAATCATCTTTTTTTAGCCCTTATATTTATCAAATTTATATGAATTTATTTTAAGTTATAATCACTTAGCATATAGTTTTGATTCTCCTTCAATGCCTAGCGTAAATTTTAGCATTTATTTTAAAATTATGATACGAAAAAGTTAAATTTTTAGGGTATAAAAAATTATTTTTATTTATAAAAACTTCCTAATAAATTCAAATGATTAAGTAAATAAACGAGCACAAAACTAAGATTAAAAGCAAGATAAGTAAGAGCTAATCTATATCTTTTAAATATAAAACAAAGTATAAAAACGCTTAAAAAATACAATAAAAGAACAATGCGATAATCAACTTTAAAAAGATAAATAGGACTAACAAAAGCTAAAATCAAACCCAGTATAAAAAGAATAAATGCCTTAAAATTTATAAGCGGATAAAGCCCATTGTGTAGCCAGAAGCAAAGGATAATAAAATGAGAAAAAGCAACATGCACTTCACCTTGCGATGATATGAGTGTATAAAAAAGTAAAAATCCCCATATAATAAAGCTTATAACTAGGTTTATGACTTGCTTTTTGGTTGTTTTATCTGAATTCTTTTGCGGCATTGTTTGTCTTAGTGTGTGAAATTTTGACTTTATAAATTTTATGATAACAAATAAATAAAATCTTTTGTTTTATTCTCCCCAACGAAGTTTTTCTTTTAAAACTTGAAAATAATTTCTATTTTTTCTGTGTATCAAGCGAACGCTTTTATCACTTAAGCCAAGCTGCACGTTTTTATAGTCTTTGAGTAAGAAATTCTCTTGTCCATCTATGCAAAGCACACAATCACTCGCCTGCACTTCAAGCTTAAAGCACCTTGGCAAAACGATAGGGCGTTGGGTAAGTGAGTGAGAGCAGATGGGAGTGAGTAAAAAAACTTCAGCCAAAGCATAGACTATAGGACCATTTGCGCTTAGATTATACGCTGTTGAGCCAGCTGGAGTAGCGATGATAAGTCCATCTCCGTTGTATTCATTAAACACCTTGCCTTTTTCTAAAACTTTAATATGCGTCATTGAAAAGGAATTACTTTGACGAAAAACAGCGTCATTAAAGGCGATTTTATTAAGCTTTGTGCCGTCTTTTTTTTCAAGATTTATCTCGAGTAAAAAAGGTTTTTCAAGCATAAATTCGCCCCGAAAAAAATCCTCAAAAAAATTCTCAGCCTCGCTTACTTTAAAATCCGTTAAAAAGCCAAGATTGCCAGCATTGATCCCTAAAACTGCCTTATCATATCTCCAAAGCCTGCGACACAAAGATATAAGTGTGCCATCACCACCCAAAGAGATGATAAGATCGCATTCTTTGCAAAGTGTATCAAAATCAAGTCTTTTTAAATCAAGCGAGCAAGAACTTTCATCACTTAAAAAAAGCTCTATAGTTCTTGCCTTTAAAAGTCTTGCAAGAAAAGAAATTTCATCATCAAGCTGTGTGTTATGCCTTGAGACAAGCCCTATTTTTCGTATGTTTTTATAATCTAGTTCATTTTGCATAAAAAATTATAACAAAACTTAGCAAAATAAAAGGCTAAATTTATTATAATCTTGCAAATATTTTCATCAAAAAGGAAAAATTTGCGAACTCATTATAATACAGATTTAGATATAAATAATGTAGGACAAGAAGTAAGATTGTGTGGCTGGGCAAATTCTTACCGCGATCATGGTGGAGTAATTTTCATCGATTTGCGTGATAGAAGCGGACTTATCCAACTGGTTTGCGATCCAAATGATAGCCAAAAAGCCCATGAAATAGCCTCAAAAATAAGAAATGAATTTGTCCTTATCGCCAAAGGAAAAATCCGCCCAAGAGGCGAAGGCTTAGCAAATCCTAAGCTCAAAACCGGAGAAATAGAAGTTGTAGTTGATGAGCTTATCATTGAAAATGAAAGCTTAACAACGCCTTTTGCTATAGGCGATGAAAGCGTGAATGAAGAATTAAGACTAAAATACCGCTTTTTAGACTTAAGAAATCCTAAGCTTTTTGAAAATTTCGCCCTTCGCTCAAAAGCTTGTATAGCGGCTAGAAATTCCTTAGCCAATATGGGATTTTTAGAGGTTGAAACGCCTATTTTAACAAAGGCTACTCCAGAAGGAGCAAGGGACTATCTTGTGCCTTCTCGAGTGCATCAGGGCGAATTCTATGCCCTACCTCAAAGCCCACAGCTTTTTAAACAGCTTTTAATGTGTGCTGGTTTTGATCGCTATTTTCAAATCGCTAAGTGTTTTAGAGATGAGGACTTAAGAGCTGACAGACAGCCTGAATTTACTCAAATTGATGTGGAGTTAAGTTTTGGTGGAGAAGATGAAGTTATAAAGGTGGCTGAAACCTTCTTAAAAGATATATTTAAAGCTTGCGGTAAAGATATACAAACCCCTTTTATGCGAATGCCTTATAAACAAGCTATGGAAGAATATGGCTCTGATAAGCCGGATTTAAGATTTGACTTAAAACTTGTTGATGTTATTGACATTTTTGCTCGCTCAAATAATGAAATTTTTGCAAAGATTGCCTCGGATACTAAGAAAAACCGCATAAAAGCTCTAAGAGTGCCAAAGGGCGATACCATCTTTTCAAAAAGACAAATGCAAGGCTTTGAAGAATTTGTGCGTAAATTTGGAGCAGCTGGACTTGCTTTTATACAGGTTAAAGAAGACGGACTTAAGGGTCCTTTGTGTAAGTTTTTTGAGCAAAAAGACTTAGATGAGCTTGTTAAAAGGTGTGAACTTGAAGTGGGCGATGTGGTGTTTTTTGGGGCTGGAGTGAAAAAAGTCGTGCTTGATTATATGGGGCGATTTAGGGTGTTTTTAGCTCAAAATTTAAATATCATCGATGAAAACAAACTTGAGTTTTTGTGGGTGGTTGATTTTCCTATGTTTGAGCAAAATGATGATGGCTCTTACTCGGCTATGCACCACCCATTTACTATGCCAAAAAATATAGATGAAGGGGATTTAGAAGAAATTCAATCAATCGCTTATGATGTCGTTTTAAACGGCGTTGAATTAGGCGGAGGGAGTGTAAGAATTCATAAAAATGAAATTCAACAAAAAGTCTTTAAGCTTTTAAATATCAACGAAGAAGAACAAAAGGAGAAATTTGGCTTCTTACTTGATGCGCTAAGCTTTGGAGCACCGCCTCACGCAGGTATAGCTATAGGACTTGATAGACTTATCATGCTTGTAAATAAAGCAAATAGCATTAGAGAAGTCATCGCCTTTCCAAAGACACAACGCGCACAATGTCTGATGACTGATGCACCCTCAAAGCCAAATGCTGAGGCGATGAGAGAACTTGGACTTAAATTAAGGGAGAATATGAAATGAAAGAATTATTTTTAATCATAGGAGCACCAGGAAGTGGCAAAACCACTGATGCGAGCATTATCGCTCAAGATGATGAGCAAATCACACATTATTCAACAGGAGATTTACTACGTGAAGAAGTGGCTAAGCAAACAGAACTTGGCAAACTTATCGATAGCTTCATCTCAAAAGGAAATTTGGTGCCTTTAGAAGTAGTGGTAAATACTATACTTTCAGCACTTAAAGCTGCGCCAACGCCTATTATTCTAATCGATGGCTATCCAAGAAGTGTAGAGCAAATGCAAGCCTTTGAAACAGAGCTTGAAAAACACAAAGAAGTTAAGCTAAAAGGCGTGATCGAAATCGCAGTGAGCGAAGCTGTAGCCAAAGAAAGAGTGCTAGGGCGAGCGCGTGGGGCTGATGATGATGAGAGTGTGTTTAATAACAGAATGAAAGTATATACCGAACCTTTAAAAGAAATTCAAGACTTTTATAAGGCAAAAAACCTTCATTTTGTCATCAATGGCGAACGCAGTATAGAAGAAATCGTCGCTGATATCAAAAAACTCATACAAGAAAAGAAAGGAAATTAAAATGGACATCTCAAAAATACAAATAGGAAAAATTCCAGACAAAATCAACGCAGTGATAGAAATCCCTTATGGCTCAAGCATAAAATACGAGCTTGATAAAGATAGTGGAGCGGTTTTTGTAGATCGCGTTATGGCTAGTGCTGTGTATTATCCAGCAAATTATGGCTTTATCGCTAATACCTTAGCAGATGATGGCGATCCTGTGGATATACTTGTGCTAAATGATTATCCTATACAAGCTGGGGCTGTGATACCTTGCCGCTTGATAGGAGTTTTGATCATGGAAGATGAAAGCGGAATGGACGAAAAGCTTTTAGCTGTGCCAGCTGATAAAATAGACGCTAGATATAAAGAGATAAAAAGCCTTGATGATATGCCAAAAGCAAGCCTAGCACAAATTAAAAACTTCTTTGAAACTTATAAAATGCTAGAGCCTGAAAAATGGGTAAAAGTGCAAGATTTCAAAGGTGTAGATGAAGCGGTTAAAATCCTAGAAAAAGCGATTAAAAACTACAAATAAAGCTTGAGCCTTTTTAAAAGGCTCAGCGTTTTATAAGTTTGTATTTTTTGATAAAGTCTATATAACCACCTCCATACAAAGCGGACATTAGTGCATATCTTTTAGCTTTTTGATAGTCTTTTTTCTCTATGAAAATTTCAGCAGCGTCTTCACATGCCGATACTCGCCCCCAGTCGGCAGTACGGCAAGTTAACTCATAATATCGCAAAGCCTTATCTTTGCTTCCTTTTATGCCCGCTTCTAGTTTTTCTTCGTATAAATCAACAGCGTTATCACATGCTTTCGACAATATTTTTTGTTCAGCTGCTAAGTTACAAGATTTTTCATAGTATTTTAGAGCTTTATCATCATTTTCAAGCTCATACTCATAGCTCCAAGCTATTTTATCGCAAGCCTTAATATTGTCATATTTTTCACAACCCTCAAGATAGTTTTTTTGTTGCGAATTTAGCTTATCATCTTTAGCGATTTGCTCAATATCTACTTGCGAAGTGCACCCAAACAATAATAATCCCAATGCTAGTATTATAATTTTTCTCATTGCACACCTTCTTGTATTTTTAAATTTTGCACATCTTTATCAAAATTTTTAAACAAATTGAAATCTTTATATATCCTAGCTCCAAAGGCATTAAGATTATAAGTCTTGCAATATGATTCATCTAAAGCGCAAGCCATTTCTTTATACACTTTATTTTTGTGATAATCAGCTTGCTTAAACCAACTCCACTTTCCACTTGTAAACTCAACCATATTCTCACAACTTCTCCCATCATCAATAGGCAATTCTCTTCCTAGCCATTTAATATACCCTTCATACGACGCTAAATAAGAAGGTCTGCCATTACCTTTAGCGATTATATCTTTCATTGCTTCATATCTTTTAAAGCAGCCACCCTTAGAACTATCATAAGCTTTTTTAGCCAATTCGGTATTTTTGTTTTTATCAGCTGCTAGCACGCAAACATAGTTGTCTCTAAAAGGAAATTCATCACATATTCTTTCATAAATTAAAAATTTTTTGCGCTCATCATTTATGACTTTTGCGATATCGTAGCAACTAAATGACGTACCTTCGTTCAATACCATTTCATCATCAAGACAAATTTCTATAGCTAGCTTTTCACTACTTGGATCAGTTTGAAAAATTTCTCTCCACCAATTTTCATCTAAACCAAAACAACTTACCCACATAAGACATATAATCATTAATGTTTTTTTCATTTTTTCTCTCCTTACTCCATATGCTGATTATGATATTCGCACATGCTTTCTAAACATTTATCAAGACTATCATAGATACTTGTAAGCTTGCTATGGACTTTAGTTATAGTCTCAACCATAGTTTTTAACTCATAGCTTTGTTCTTTGCTAAAAAAGAGCTTGCCGTTATTGTTTGCTGGATATCTAAATTTCTGCCCACTTTTGTCTATATCATGCATAGCTTTGATCATCTTTTTTATTTCTCTTAAATAGTTTAAATCATCTTCTTTTAAATCCTGCACATATGGCAAGGCTTTTTCCATAAGCTCAAAAAGTTGGTAAAGATTATGGTCTTGGAGATTACTTAGTTCTTTATATAAAGAATCAGGAATGCACCCCTTTGAACTAGATACAATGCCTTCTTCTTTAAATTCTTTTATCTTTTGAAGTATGTTTTTTAAATAAAGCTCTAAATGATGTCTATATAAAAACAAAAAAGGATAAGCAAGCCTATCTCTTGAGGCTTGATATTTTTCGTTTAGCATTCTTTCGCCTAAAATTTTTGCCGCTTCGTAAAAACCTGCTGTATAAGCAAAGTGTGTATCCATAATCTCATTAGCAAGGTTGATGACATTGGGATGATGGTTTGTTTTTGCTTTTTTAAACATTGTGCTTTTCTCCTTTTTGTTTAAAATTTTAATTCCTGAAATTATAAGCCCCCCCCCCCTGAAGAAATGCTTAAATTTAAAAAAAATTAAGTCAATTTTTGGTTAAAATACAAACAAATTTCAAAAAAGGCAAAGCAATGAAAAGTATCATACTTGGTGGGGGTTGTTTTTGGTGTGTGGAGGCAAGCTTTGATCGTGTTGAAGGCGTGCTTAAAACTGAAGTTGGCTATAGTGGTGGCAAGGCAAATCCTACTTATGAAAGCGTTTCAAGGGGCGATGGCAACATAGAAGTCGCAAAAATCAGCTATGATGAAAACCAAATCAGTCTTGAAAAGCTTTTAAAGCTTTTCTTTGTCATTCACGATCCAACAAGCAAAGACAAACAAGGTGCTGATGTGGGCGTGCAGTATAGATCAGCGATTTTTTATGAAGATGAGGCGGATAAAAAGGCGATTCAAGCCTTTATCACAAAACAAGCCTCAAACTACGCAAAACCCATAGTTACGCAAGTAAGCAAACTTCAAAGCTATACAAGGGCTGAAGAATATCATCAAAAGTATTTTGAGAAAAACCCAAATCAAGCGTATTGTCAAGTCATCATCGCCCCTAAAATCAAAAAACTTGAAGCTCATCTTGGCAAATAAAGTCTTTTATTTCAAAAGCTTTATTTGGCTCTTTTTAAAACTATCTTAAATTTCTCTAAACAGAGGTAAAATTTCTTTTATTTTCACACTTTTTATCGCCGATAAATAAAATTTTATGCTATACTTTCCAAGCAAAAATCTTAAATTTAAGGAACTTGATCATGAAAAAGCTTTTCTTTTTTTGTTTGGTTTTAGTGTTTGCAAACTTAACTTTTGCAGATGATTTTTTAGCAAGGATAAGTAAGGGAAATTTAAGTGATTATTCAGTTGGGGTAAAAAAACTTAGCCTTGAGGAGATGAAAGAGGTTAAGGGTGGGTATCAAGTTGCAACAGGAAAAATTTCATACAATGAAATGTTAGCAATAGCTATTCCCACAGTCGAAGAATTAAATGCTGGCGCTATTTGTAGCATAGGTATTTCATCTTGCTATATACCGGGTTCTCTTGAGGCATACGGAAAAAAAGTACCCTATAGTATAAATAAAGATAAATACAAAGAAATAATGACTGCAACTGGTTATGATCCCAATAAATTTGTTGCTTTTAGCGTCAAAAAGAATATAAGCTATTCTAGCAATGGTAGGCAGTTTGTGTATTTTACTTCAGGTGCAACTCTTGTTGGTGTAACAAATAGTGGAAATGTGTATATAATCAAGTCTAATATAGGCTCCAATAGAGTAGTTAGGGAGATGCAGAGTATTTATGAAAGCAACTTCAAAAGACAACTGGCTTTTTAAAATTGAGTTTTAATGGGTGGAAAATAAAATGCTTGGTTCAGTTTCTACACAATTTTCTTTTTTAACTTCTCATAAAGAAATTGTAAGTAAAGAAAAAACTTCTTTGATTACAAATATTTCAACTTTAGTCCAAGATAAAAGCAAAGCAGTCTCTCAAGTCTTAGGTTATGGTGTGGATAAAGAAGGCTTTTTTACTAGTGATTTTAATGAAGCAGCTGGCTTGCCAAAAGATTATAAAATCCACAGCCAAACTATGCAAAATTTAGTGCGTTCAAAAACGAGTAATTTTTCACTTTTACCACGATCTTATACAGATATTGACATTGCCAAAAGTGTGC
The DNA here is from genome assembly GCF_005406235.1 of Campylobacter sp. MIT 12-5580. NCBI lineage: Bacteria > Pseudomonadati > Campylobacterota > Epsilonproteobacteria > Campylobacterales > Campylobacteraceae > Campylobacter > Campylobacter sp. MIT 12-5580. The sequence continues at coordinate 2,295 of NZ_NXLK01000004.1, read as the reverse complement.
AAAATGCGTATAAAGTAGTCTCTCAGCTCCTTGAAAAAAGTCCTGATATCGCTCATCAACAAAGTTTCAGTCAAGAAGATTTAGCAAAATACTTTCCACAACATTATATCATTAACACCAAAAATGAAGTTACGCAAGTTTTTAGCTGGGAAGATGCCACAAAGCTAAGAAACACAAGTGGCTTTAAGCTCAAAAATGATGAGCTTATCGCTCAAAGCTTTAACAATATCACAGACGAGCTTAAGCCCTTTAATCCAGATATTTTGCATTCAAATTTAGCAGGCGGCAAAGATGATGGGATATTTTTTGGCACTACAGCTCAAAATTACACGAACAAAGATGGCACCATCACCAAAGCAGGACTTTTAATAGGCTTTTTAAGCAACAATTCTCACCTTAATCTTAATAAAAATGAGCCCTTGCTTGTAGGCACAAAAAGCATAATGGGCAAAGCAAATGAGAATTCACAAGAAGCAAGAGAGCTTTCAAAATTTATAAGCACAAACTGGGTTTTTGCTGAGGGTATAGACTTAAAAAAGTCCATAGAACTCTTAGGTTCTGATTTAAGCATAGATGAATTTAAAAAAGAATTCTTAAATCTTAAGGCAGAAGTTGAAGCTAAATGGCAAAAAATGGAAGAGCCTAACCATAAACTCAACAAAACAAATCCTTTAAAAGAACTCATTGAAATGTATCTGCAAACAGATCAAACCTCTTTTAAAACTGCACTTGAGAAATTATGGTTTGAAAAGAAATTTCAGCTTGACATAAAAGCTTAAGATTTTTTGAAATAAATATATTTTACAAATTTCACTTTACTAAATTCATGAAAACTTCAGTAAAATTTCATTCTGCCGATTTACTTTAATAATAAATTTCAAAAGGCAAGCTCAAATGCAAATAAACTCTATAAATTCATATTCAAACTACGCAAATACTTTTAATTCTCAAACAAAAACTCAAAATTTAAATGAAAATTCCACTCAAACCAATGCTTTAAATTCAAGCATTTCAAATTTAGTCCAAGATAAAAACAAGGCAGTTTCTCAAGTCTTAGGTTATGGCGTAGATAAAGAAGGCTTTTTTACTAGTGATTTTAATGAAGCAGCTAATATTCCAAAAGATTATAAAATTTATGCAAAAGGAGCTGAAAATTTTGTAAATTCTATAACAAGTTTAGAAAAAAACCCTACTGGTAGAGCTTTTACAAGTATAGACTTAGCTAAAAGTTTAGGTAGGGCTTATCAAGTTTTTTCACAACTTATAAGCAATGTTGAGGGAAATTTTACAAAAGAAGACATTAATAAAATCCCCCAATGGTTTGAGTGGGATACTCAAAGCTTGCAAGTCAGTAAAATTTATACAAAAGATGAGTATTTAAATATCACACCAAGCAAAGAAAGTGCATATAGTTCTTCAAAACATGCTTTGAGCTTTGCAAGCTGGGATAAACTCGGTTTGGATTTTGTAGATAAAAACGAGGATATTTTTGCTTCTCATTATGGCGATATAGGCAAAAGTATTTATACTCATACTGATAAAAGCATATCTAAAGGCGGTGTCTTAATGGCATTTTTTACAAGAAATACTGACTTTTTGCGTGGAAAAACGACTGTATTTGGTAAGATGACAGGCGTAGATGATGATTTTGGTGTAAGTCAGAGAAAAGAATTAGATGAATTTATGCAAAATAATCCCATTACCTACACACTCAATGAAAATGTAGCAGCTGAATTTTTAAAACGTTTTGCACTTAGAAGCACCTATACAGATGTAGAAGACTTCAAAAACCAATGGCTAAAACTCAAAGCTGAGTCTGACAAAGCTTATACTACAATGCAAAATGAAAAGCTAAATTCACAAACTTTAAATAATACAAATAACTTTTTAGTCCAAAACAATGATAACCCACAAAGTGATGAAGCAAACAAAACAACTTTTACTCCAATACAAGCAGAAAGTAAAAATGAAACTTATAAAGCTATAGATACAAATGAGCTTCTTAAAAAACTTTTAGAAGAAAGTTTTGATGAAAAAGATTTTCTTAAAATGCTTTTTGGAATAAAAGATGAGAATGTAAATTTAAAAAGTCTTGATTTAAATTCAAATGATTTAGTAAGTATGCTTTCAAAGATAAGCTTAAATACTTTTAATGTTTTAAATAAGAGTTTGGATGTGAAGGTATAAATTTAAAAGTATTTGTTTAACTAAATGAGTATTCATTTAACTAAGGCTTTATATTTAAATTTTTAGTTAGTAAAAATGTTACTTTGATTTTAAAGTTTTTTAAAGCTT